>CAXUHU010000013.1:5426-17513 GCA_964250925.1 uncultured Acetobacteraceae bacterium | reverse complement strand
GTGCTGGACCGCACCGGCGTCATCGTCGAGATCTTCCATCGCCACGCCAACACCCGCGAGGCGAGGCTGCAGGTGGAGATGGCGCGCCTGAAGTACGTGGCTCCCAGGTTGCGGGAGTCTTCCAACGGCGGCGGGCGCCAGCAGGGCTGGCGCCAGGTTTGCACCCTGCGACGTGCCGCGGGCTTGCGACGCGCGAAACGGCAGCCCGGGGCCGAACACGGTTCGGCCGCCGCTGGTCCATCGCCGGAGGAAGCCGCGTTCCGCGAACTGCGGCGTCGCCACGACGTCGGCCAGATCACGCAGCGGCGCGATCGTCAGGCGGAAGCGGTCGGCGATCGCCTCGATCTCCGCCTTGGTATGCGCGCCGAGCCACGGGGCGACGAGGGCGTCGACCTCGTCGGGATATTGCTGCCCCATCGCCCGCAGCTTCTGATAGCGCGGCTCGCGCGTCCAGGCAGGCGAGCCCATTGCCTCGACGAAACGCTCCCACTCGGCGCGCGTCCGGCCGGACAGGCAGACGGCACCGTCCGCGCAGGGCAGGATGACGAACGGGTAGGCGCCGCCGGAATCGGACGCGCGGCGCCCGGCACGCCGCCAGCGCATGCCGTGATGGATGTAGAAGCGGCAATTGACCGCGACGTAGCTCGCCAGCACGTCGGTCAGCGCGATGTCGACGATTGTTCCGCCATCTGGGCCGCCCTCCGGGGCGGCGCCGGCCAGGCGCGCCATCAGGCAGGCGGCGGCCAGATGCGCCCCGGCCTGGCATTCCAGGATTCCTGGCGGAATGGAGAGCGGCGGGCGGCCCGGCTCGCCAAGCGCCCAGGCGACGCTCGCCACGGCCTGCGCGTCCAGCGGCACAGCGGGCGCGTCCGCGAGCGAGCCTGTCAAGCCGAACACCGACGCGACGCCGAAAACCGTGTTCGGCTGACGTGCGGCGGACTCGGCCACCGTCTGGCCGGTCAGTGCGGCCAGCTGCGCTGCGTCGTCCGTGATAACGAGGTCGGCGCCTGAAACGGCGTCTGCGGCACCCCCCTGCGGCACGGTGCGCTTGCCGTCTGCGTAGTACGCGAGCGCCAGCGCGATCGGGTTCGCGCCATCGGCCGCAGCCGCTTCCGCCCCGACACGCACCACCTCGGCTCCCATGCGCTGCAGCAGCCAGCCGCCATAGGCGCCGGCGATGCCGCTACTGATTTCCGCCACACGCAGCGGGGTGTCGGCTGCGCCGCTCATTGGGCGGCAACCCTCTCGGCGGCAGGGGCGGCCGTGCCGTCGCGCAGCATCGTGCCGATCGCCGCCTCGCCGTAGCCAAGCTCGCGCAGCACTTCGGTCGTGTGTTCGCCAAGCCTGGGGGCAGGACGAGCGAGTGTCATGGCCTCGCCGTCGGCGACCCAGGGCAGGCGGACATGCGGCACCCCATCCAGCTCGGCGAAAATCCGCCGCTCCGCGGTGGTGTCGGCGTGCACCGCCTCTTCCAGCCCGGCGACCGGCGTGACCGGGACACCCGCGGCGCGTAAGCGCTCGACCCAGACCTCCACGTCCTCGCCTGCCAGCAATGCCGTGATCTCCGCCGCCAGCTCGCCGTTATTCCGGCTGCGGTTGGCGACCGTGGTGAAGCGCGGGTCCTCGATCAGCCGCGGCGCGCCCAAAGCCTGCGCCACGCGCTCCCAAAGCCGCTGGTTCGGAGCTGCGAGCATCAGGTCGCCGTCGCGGGCGGCATAAACTTCGTAAGGGGAAGCGATCGGGTTGCCTGATCCCGCACGCTTCGGACGCCCGCCGGTCATCAGCGCCGTTGTCGCCTGATAGGCGACAAGGCTGAAGGCAGTGTCGACCAGCGCAGTCTCCATCGAGCGGACAGGCTGGCCGCGCTGCCTGGACAGCAGGCAGGCCAGCACCCCCATGGCGATCCACTGCCCGGTGCCGAGGTCGATCACCGAGGGCGCGCAGCGCACCGGCGGCGCACCGTCATGGCCGTTCATGCGCATGATGCCGGTGGCCGCCTGCACGAGCGGATCGTAGCCCGGCAGGCCGCGTCCGACCGGCCCCGCGCCGAACGCGTTAAGAGCGTAATACAGTATGTCCGGTTTGACCGCGCGGACAGCTGCCTCGCCGATACCGAGGCGTTCGGCCACGCCCGGCCGCATGCTTTGCAGCAGCACGTCCGATCGCGCGGCCAACGCCAGCGCCGCCTGCACTCCCGCGGCGGAGCCGAGGTCGAGCACGATGCCGCGCTTGCCGGCGTTCATGTGGCGATGCACCACGCTGCCGCCTCCCACGTCAGGCGGCCAGTGACGGGCGTCGTCCCCCGCGGGCGGCTCAACCTTGACGACGTCCGCCCCGAGTTGGGCCAGGATCATCGTCGCGTAAGGGCCAGCCATGTTCGTAGAAAAGTCCACAATGCGAACGCCGGCGAGTGGTGCGAACGCTGACGCACTTTCGGCTGGGAGAATACCGCCCGGTTTAGACACTCCAAACCTCTTGATTGTCCAACAATTGAACCGTAGATTTGTTGGCAAGAGCGGTCAAGCTTAGGGGAGCGGAGGTCAAGACATGCAAGCCGGCAGCTTGACCGGATCCGCACCGTCCGTTTCGGTCAGCGGGGCCGAGTGGAATTTTGCGGACGTTTGGGAGGCCGTGGCGGATGCGGTGCCCGGCCGGGTCGCACAGGTGCAGGCCGGGCGGCGCATCGTGTGGCGGGATTTTAAGCGCCGCGCCGGCGGCATAGCGGCGGCGCTGCTGGAAGCCGGGTTGCGGCGGCAGGACAAGGTGGCGCTCTATCTGCACAACGCGCCGGCCTATCTGGAAAGCGCGTTCGCGGCGATGAAGGCCGGGCTCGTCCCGGTCAACACCAATTATCGCTACACCGGTGACGAGCTGGTCCACCTGTGGCGGGATTCCGATGCCGCCGCCGTGGTCTTCCACGGGGCGTTTGCCCTACAGGCGGAGTCGGTGCGTTCGCGCTGCTCCGGCGTGCGCGCCTGGCTGTTCGTAGAAGACGGCACCAGCGCCTGCCCGCCCTGGGCGATCGCTTACGAGGGAGCTGCAGCCTCGGCCGACCAGCCGATCACGGCGTCCTGGGGCCGCACAGGTGACGATCAGGTCCTGATCTACACAGGCGGCACCACCGGCCTGCCGCGCGGCGTGATGTGGCGTCAGCACGATTTGTTCCTCGCGTCCAACACGACCGGCGACCCGGACGAAGCGGATTACGGGCATGTCCGCCGCCGGCTGGACGGTGCCAAGCCGCCGGTGGGCCTGCCCGCGGCACCGCTGATGCACGGTACCGGGTTCGTCTTCGCCGCGACGATACTCAACCGCGGCGGCACGGTCGTCACCCTGCCGGAGAGATCGTTCGACGTGGTATCCCTGCTGGACACGATCGTGCGGGAAGGTGTGACGGACGTCTGTATCGTCGGCGACGCGTTCTGCCGCCCGATGGTGGACGCGCTGGACCAGGAGCCAGGGCGTTGGGACCTGGGGCACCTGCAGGTCGTGTCCTCCTCGGGTATGGCCTGGAGCCCCGGCGTCAAGCAGCGCTTGCTGGTGCACGCGCCGGAAGCGTTGCTGATCGACTTCCTCAACGCCAGCGAGGCAAGCGGCATGGGCCGCGCCCTCACATCCTCCAGGCGGAAGGACGGCGGTGGCCGCTTTCAGCTTGGCCGGAACGCCTGCGTCCTCGACGACGACGGCAGGCCGCTCAGCCCCGGCGCCGCCGTGCCTGGGCGGCTGGCGGTGCGCGGCCACATCCCGCTCGGCTACTACAAGGACCCGGCGAAGACCGCTGCGACCTTCCCGGTGGTCGATGGCGTCCGCTACGCCGTGCCCGGCGACCTGGCGACCGTCGAGGCCGACGGCGCCATTACGTTGCTCGGCCGCGGTTCGACCTGCATCAACACCGGCGGCGAGAAGGTGTTTCCCGAGGAGGTGGAAGACGCGCTGCGGGCGTGCCCCTTCGTGCGCGACGCGGTCGTGGTGGGCGTTCCGCATTTGCGCTTCGGCCAGATGGTCGTGGCAGCGGTGGAGATGGCGGATGACGCTGTGTGGGACGAGGCGCCGCTGCTTGACGCGTTGCGCCTGCGTCTCGCGGGCCACAAGGTTCCGCGCGCGGTGATGCCGGTGGATACAATCGGAAGAGGCCCGAACGGCAAGGCCGATCGCCCCGGCGTGACACGTCGCATCGCCGCCTGGCTGGAAGAGCGCGCGGAGAGGAGAGGATGACCGACACCGAGCCGCACGTCCTGTTCGAGAAACGGGACGGCATCGCCTACGTAACGCTGAACCGGCCGGGCAAGCGGAACGCTTTTTCCCCGGAGATGATCGTCCGTCTGGTCGAAATCTGGCGCGACGTGGCCGAAGACCCCGCCATTCGGGTGGCGCTCCTGACCGGCACGGGCGACCAGGCGTTCTCGTCGGGCGGCGACCTGGGCACCACCATCCCGCTGATGATGCGCACGCGCGCGCCGGTGGGCGCGTGGGAGGAGCGGTTTGCCGCGGACCGCCGCCAGCTCTACGGCGCCATCCTGCGCAACGCCACGTTCTTCAAGCCGGTGGTGGCCGCGATCAACGGCCACGCGTTGGCGGGCGGCGCCGAGATGGTGCTCGGCACCGACATACGCGTCATGTCGAGCCAAGCCACCATCGGTGTCACGGAGGTCCGGCGCGGTCTGATCGCCGGCGGCGGGTCGCTGGTGCGGCTGGCGCGCCAGGTGCCCTGGGCGCTGGCCATGGAGCTTGCGCTCGTCGGCGAGCCAGTCAGCGCCGCGCAGGCGCTGGCGATGGGCTTGGTCAACCGCGTCGTGCGGCCGGAGCAGGTGGTGGGCGAGGCCGAAGCCTTCGCACGCCGCATCAGTTTGGGCGCGCCCGTTGCCTTGGCCAAGACAAAGGAAGCGATGGTGCGCTCCAACGGGCGGCCGTTCGAAGAGGCGTTCGCCATCGAGGCGCAGTGCACCAAGGAGAACGCGGCGACCAGCGACGCGAAGGAGGGGCCTCGGGCTTTCATGGAGAAGCGGGCGCCGGTGTTTACAGGAAGGTAAAAACTTTTTTTCTGAAGAAAAGAAGCAAAAGACTTTTGTCAGTGCTGTCGCGGACTCAACAATCGAAGGTTTTTTGGTCCTTTTCTTCAAAGAAGGACTGCTTGGAGGAAACGATGCGCGGCGTGGTGTTCACCGGCGACAGCACCCTGGACCTTGTCGACTTCCCCGACCCCAAGCCCGGGCCGCGGGACGTGGTGCTGGAGATCAAGGCGTCTGGCATGTGCGGCAGCGACCTGAAGCTGTACCGTCCGCCGGCAGGCGCCGCGTTCAAGGCGCTGGGGCTGAAGGATAGCGGCGAGCCGGTGATCGCCGGGCACGAGCCCTGCGGAATCGTCGCAGAGGTTGGGCGGGACGTGGACGCCCGAACCGTCCGCGTCGGTGACCGCGTCACCCTGCACCACTACCAGGGGTGCTGGTCGTGCCAGCAGTGCCGGACGGGATGGACGCAGATGTGCGAGCGCACGGCCACCGTCTATGGCGTGACAGGGCATGGCGGCCACGCCCCCTATATGCGCGCCGCCGTCGAGACGCTGGTCGGCCTGCCGGAAGAGGTCTCGTTCACCACCGGAGCGGCAATCTCGTGCGGCACCGGCACGGCGTTCGGCGCGCTGGTGCGCCTGAACGTCTCGGCGCGCGACACGGTGGCGATCTTCGGCCAGGGCCCGGTCGGGCTGTCGGCCACGCAGCTCGCGGCGGCCATGGGCGCGCGGGTGATCGCCGTGGACGTCAGCGCCGAACGGGCCGGGCGCGCGCAGGAATTCGGCGCCGCGCACGTGGTAGATGCAAGCAACGAAGACCCGGTCGAGGCGATACGCGCGCTGACCGGCGGCCGCGGCGCCGGCAAGGCGCTGGACACCTCCGGCGCGGCGCCCGGGCGGTCGGCCGCGGTGCGATGTGCGTCCGCCTGGGGAATGGTATGCTTCGTAGGCGAGGGCGGCGAGGTGACGCTCAACGTCAGCCCCGAGATCATACGCAAGCAGCTTACCCTGGTAGGCTCCTGGACGCTGTCGAACACCGCCCAGGCGGATTGCGTCCGCTTCATCGCGGAACACGGATTGGACGTCGACAAGCTGTTCACCGACCGCTGGACGCTGGACCAGGCGGAAGCGGCGTATCAGTCGTTCGACAAGCAGGCGGCCGGAAAGGGCGTATTCGTCAATTGACGCAGAGAAAAGCCAGCAGTCCGGTCTTAAAACCCTTGCTTGCCTGGCCTAGCCTAGATCCATCCACACCGTCTTGTTGTAGAGATACTCCTCGACGTGCCGCCTGCCGCCTTTGGCGCCGTAGCCGCTCATCCGGAAGCCTTCCGAAGTCACGGTGGGCTCGGTCACGCCGTAGCAGTTGACCCAAACCATGCCCGCGCGCACCGCGCGCGCCAGGCGGTGGGCGGTGCCGACGTCGCGCGTCCAGACTGCGCCGCCCAGCCCGTACTGCGTGTCGTTGGCCAGCCGGATCGCGTCCTCCTCCGTGTCGAAGGGGATCACCGAGGCGACCGGGCCGAAGATCTCCTCCCGCGCCACGCGCATGGTGTTCGTCATGCCCGACAGCACGGTTGGCGGCACGAAGTAACCTTGGGCGAGGTCGCCGCCGAGCCGTTCGCCGCCGGACACCACCTTCGCCCCTTCTGCGCGGGCGAGGTCGAAGTAGCTGGACACGGTGTTCAGCTGCCGGCTGGAGACCAGCGGGCCGAGCTGGACGTCGGGGTCCAGGCCGTTGCCCACCTTCAACGTGCGGCCGAACGCGGCCAGGCGTTCGACGAACTCGTCGGCGATGCGGCGTTGCACGAGCAGGCGCGTGCCGGCGTAGCAGATCTGGCCGGTGTTGTTGAAGCAGCCCATGCCGGCGCCGGGCACCGCCTTCTCCAGATCAGCATCGGCAAAGACGATGTCGGGCGACTTGCCGCCCAGTTCGACGGCGACGCGCTTCATGTTGCCGGCCGACATCTCGATGATCTTGCGGCCCGTCGCGGTCGAGCCGGTGAAGGCGATCTTGTCCACGCCAGGATGCGAGGCGAGGCGCGCGCCGGCAACCGATCCCAGGCCGGTGACCACGTTGACGACGCCGTCCGGCAGTCCCGCCTCCTGCATGATCTCGGCGAAGCGCAGCACGCCGAGCGAGGCGTCCTCGGCCGGCTTGAGCACCAGCGTGCAGCCGGTGGCGAGCGTCGGGCAAATGCTCCAGAGCTGCGAGATCAGCGGCCCGTTCCACGGAATGATCCCGCCGACGACGCCGATCGGCGCGCGCAGCGTGTAGCTGAACACGTCGCGCGCCGCGGAATTGGCGGGGGTCTCGCCGGCCAGCGCCACCGCTTGCCCGCCGTAGAAGCGCAGCGCCTGCACGATCCAGCGCTTGTAGGTCTGCGTGCGGGCGATCGGCGCGCCCATGTCGAGCGTCTCCAGCAGGCACAGCTCGTCGAAGCGGCGCTCGACCGTGTCGGCGATCGCCAGCATCAACGCCTGCCGGTCGAACGGCTTGAGGCGGCTCCACGGGCCTTCGAACGCCGCGCGGGCGGCGTCCACCGCACGGTCGACGTCCTGCTCGCTGCCTTCGGCAAGTTGCGCGATGACCTGTCCCGTGGCCGGGTTGATGCTGTCGAACGTGCGGCCCGACAGCGCGGGGGTCCATTGGCCGCCGACGAGCATCCGCTTCGGCCGACCGTCGAGGAAGGGGTGGTTCACGTGTGTCACGACAGCCTCATCTCTGAGCGTACTGGCTCGTTCGCCTTGGCGATCTCGGCGCAAACCTGGACGTGGCAGCCTGGGCAGCAGAACCGGCGGAGCACGAGCTTTTCGTCCACGTAGGTGGCCGGGTCTGCCGCCGAGGGGATGTCGGTGACCGGGCCCTCGTGCATTAGGGCTCCGGTCTTGTAGCTGCCGCGATAGCCGCAATAGCGATGGCCGCACCGGGCGCAGGCCAGCACCCGTTCGCCACCCTGGTCGACGGACGCGATGTATTCATGAACGAGGCGCGGCGGCTCTCCGGTTGCAGCTGCAGCGGAAGCATCGTCCGCGCCGCCGTGCGCACGCCAGGACGCCCGTGCGTCGCGCTGCTCCTGGCGCAGCGAAGCGGTCGGTTCCGCGGCCACATCGCCCTCCGGCGTGATAGCGACGCCGTAGATGGCGGACGCCGCCGCAGCCGAAACGTAACCCAAAGCGACGTCGCGGGCGACGCGGGCGGGATCGCGCTCCAGCGGGTCACCGTAGCCGCCGCCGCCGCCGATGCGTATTTCCATCACGTCGCCCTCGTTCAGGGCGGCGCCGTTGGATTTCGCGCGCAGCGGCGCGGTCCGCTCCGCGTGGAGTTCCTCGATCCCGGCGGGAACCCTGCTGCTGCGCATCCACTCCGGCAGGTCGGTGCCGGAGCGCACTAGGTAATGGCCGGCCGGCGACGGCAGGCCGCCGAACAGCCCGGGCGTGTTCTGCGCCGAGACGCATTGTCCGCCGGTGTTCGTCACCACCGTCATCGATTGTGCACGGTAGGGTGTGATTGCCGAGCGAACGCCGTTGCCGCCGCGCCAGGCACCCGCGCCGCCGCCATCCGCGTCTTCCTTGCGATACAGGAACAGGATCGGATACCACTGCTCGATCAGCTCGACGTTGAGGATCATCGAGAGCGGGCTGTAGGTAGGGCCGCTGGTGTCGACACCGTCGCCGAAGGAGCGCGCGCCGGACCCGCAGCCGAAGGAGTCCAGGATGGCCTGGCCGAAATACTTGCCCCGGTCGTCGGTGCCGATCAGCACGGGCAGCATGAAATCCGCGGGTGGGGCGACGAGGTCGCCGCGGAGCTCCGGGTCGCAGGCCATCATGCGCGACAGGACCGCCTGTACGCAGTTCATCATCGGCACGGTCTGCAATATGCCGCCGCTGACCGCCGTCGGGTAGTTCACGCAGGTGAGCAGGCCGGGGGTGGGCCGGTAATCGATCTGCCGCTCGCTGCCGCCATAGGCGAAAAGCTGTTCGTACAGCATCGAGATGGAGATGATGCCGGTGATGGAGCCTGACCATGAGGTGAACGGAATGCCGTTGGTCCCCGGCGTCTCCGCCTCGGTTCCGGCGTTGTCCACCCTGATCCGGTCGCCCGTCTTGGTGACATTGAGCTGCGTGCGCTGCGTCGTGCGCTGGCCAGGCAACGCTTCGTCCAGGTAACGGACCTCGGACCACGTGCCGTCCGGTATCCTGGTGAGTTTCTGGCGGAAACTGTCCTGCGCCTGGTCGAGCATGCGGCGCATTGCCGCTTTCACCGCGCCCGGCCGGTAACGGCGCGCCAGCGCGGCGATCGCGTCGCGCGCGAACACGGCACCCGCGATCTGCGCCCGCAGATCAAGCGCCACCAGGTCGGGCACGCGGGACTGGCGCAGATACAGCGCCTCCAGGTCCGGGCGCAGCACGCCGCGCTCGACCATCTTGAACGGCGGCAGCACGATCGGGTCGGAATAGACGTCTTCGGCGTTCTGCGGCCAGCCGCCAGGCACGATGCCGCCAAGGTCGTATTGGTGGCCGGCATTGGCGACCCAGCCGAACAGCAAGCCGTCCACGAAGATGGGTGCGGCGAACAGCACGTCCATCTGGTGGCAGGCGCCGATCCAGGGGTCGTTGCAGCAGAAGATGTCGCCCTCGTCGATGCCGGGGCTGCCGGAATACGTCTCCAGGATGTAGCGTATGCCGAGCGGCGCGCCGGCATTGAGGAACTGCACGTAAGGCGCGTTGAGGACAACCTCCGCGTCCTCGGTCAAGATGGACATGTTGAAGTCGAGCGAGGCGAGCAGCGGCGAGCCGGAGATGCGGGTGATCGTGTCGCCATGCGCAAGGTTTACGGTCCAGAGCTTCTGCCGCAGCACTTCGAACGTGACCGGGTCGAGGTCGCCGTCCGCGGCGTCGTGAAACCGCACGCGCGGCGAAATGCGGTCTCGCCAGCCCGGCGCCGGACGGTAGCTGTGGGTGCGTCCGTTCCAGGCGGTCTGGCCGTGCGCGCTGTCGATGTCCGCTACCAGCGCGCTGTCGGTCTCCGGTGCCAGCAAGCTATCCATCTGCGGTTCCCTCAGGCGGCTGCGTGAAGTTCGATCACGACGCTGCCGGAGGGATCGATCCCGGCCGTGCAGCCATGCGGCACGACGATCGTCGTGTCCGGATATTCGATGATCGCCGGCCCGGTGACCGCGGCGCCGGTTCCAAGCCGGGCGCCGTCATAGGCGGGAGTCGTCTCGGCCGCGCCGCGCTGCGCGTACCAGATCACCTCCCGCGGCGCCTTTGCCGCGCCATCGGCGGAGCCCGTGCCCCCGTGCATGAGGTCGCCGACCCGCAACTCGGACAGTTTCGCAGAGCCATGCACCTGCAGGCCGGTCAGCGTGAAGCCGGCGGCCGCGTAGCCGCTGCCCTTGCCGTATAACCGCTCGTACTCGCCCTCGAATGTGGCGACCAGCCGGTCGACAGCGGCGGCATCGTAGGTGCCGCCTTCAGCCGGTACGGCGACTTGGTTGATTTGCAGGGCATAGCGCAGTTCCGCATAGCGCCGGAGCTGGATCGATTCGGCCGGGACGCCTTGCTGCACGAGCTTCTCGATCACCCGCGCCTCCAGCGCCGGCCAGCGGCGGTTCAGCTCATCCGGGTCGAATGGGCTGGCGAGGCCTACGGCTGCCTGCTCCGTGACCAGCGCCTCGGAGGCGGCGATGCCGAAGGCGGACCAGCCGGCGGCGAGGTTGCTCATGGGTACCACGACGGAGCGCACGCCCAGCTCGCGCGCGATGGCGGCGGCGTGCAGCCCGCCGGCGCCGCCGAAGCCGTAGAGGGCGAAGTCACGCGGGTCGTGGCCTTGTTGCGTCAGCGTCAGCCAGATCGAATCGGCCATCTGGCTGTCGATGATCCTCAGCGCGGCGGCGGCGGTCTGCCGCCCGTCGAGCCCGAGTGGCGCGCCGACCTGCGCCAGAGCAGCCTCCGCGCCGGCGATGTCGAGCGTGATGCGGCCGCCGAAGAAATAAGCCGGATCGAAATAGCCCAGCACAGCGGCGGCGTCGGTGACCGTGGGACGCTGCCCGCCGCGGCCGAAGCAGACCGGCCCTGGCCGTGCGCCGGCGCTGTGCGGTCCTACTTTGAGCACGCCGCCTTCCGTGCGGATGATGCTGCCGCCGCCGGCGCCGACCGAACGAACGTCGAGGGTCGGGACGAAATACTCATACTGGCCATAGCTTCCGGTAGGCCGCCGCACCGGCGTGCCGTCGGAGATGGTGCCGATGTCGAGCGTGGTGCCGCCAATGTCGGCGGTGATGACGTGGCGAGCGCCGGCGGCCCCTGCGGTGCCGGCCAGGCTTGCGGCCCCGATCAGGCCGGCAACAGGACCGGAGCCCACAGTCAGGACCGGCACCTCGCGCGCGTGGTCGGCGTCGATCAGCCCGCCGGCGCAGGACATGATCTGCAACGACCGCGTGTAGCCGAAGCGTTTCAAGTCGACTTCCAGCGCCTCCAGATAAAGCCGCATGGGCGGGCCGATCAGCGCGTTGACGATGGTGGCGATTGTGCGTTCGTATTCGCCGACACGAGGGCTGACTTCGGACGAGATCGATACGAACAGGTCGGGTGCCGCCTCGCGTACCAATTCGCGCAGCCTTACCTCGTGTGCGTCGTTGGCGGTGGACCAAAGGAGCGAGATGGCGATCGCCTCCACCCCTTGGCCGACGATCCGGCTTATGGCCTCCCGCGCGGTGTCCTCGTTCAGCGCCACCACCGCACGGCCGTCGAAGGCGACGCGTTCGTCGATCTCGGCGCACAGCGACTTGGGAACCAACGGCTCCGGCTTGGTCTGGCGGGCGACGTGGGCGATGTAGTCCGCCGGCATCCACTTCAGCCGCCCGCCGGCCTTCATGATGAAAACAGAGTCGGCATGGCCGCGCGTCGCCAGCAGGCCGACGCGGGCGGTCTTGCGCTCCACCAGCGCGTTCGTGCCCACCGTGCAGCCGTGATAGACCTGCGCCGCGCCGAGCATCTCGCCGAGCTCGACACCGTGCATGTCCGCAGCGGTGCGCAGGGAGGCGATGAAGCCGGTCTGGAAGTCCGGCGGCGTGGAC
>CAXUHU010000013.1:2083-5416 GCA_964250925.1 uncultured Acetobacteraceae bacterium | reverse complement strand
CCGCCCCCGGCGACCCCCCCCCCCCGCCGCCCCCCCCCCCGGCCCCCCCGACGCCGTGCATCTCGGCCGCGGTACGCAGCGACGCGATGAAGCCGGTCTGGAAATCCGGAGGCGTGGAGAGCGCCTTGCCGATCTTCACGCCGGGCGGACCACCATGCGACGCTTTCAGGGCGACGCAGTCAGTGAACGTTCCGCCTATGTCGACGCCCACGATGTAGCGCACGATGCTGCCCCCCGGAGCCGGTGTTCCGCTGTGCCGGTTGGTCCGACAATTGACACAATGAGATCTGGCAGGTGCACTTTAGGCTGTCAAGGCGGGATGGCGACCGACAAATAACTGCCTGACGCGGACGGAGCAGGCACGTATGCCATGCTTAGGACTGCAAGATCACGTCTGCTTCCGAGACGTCGAAGAGGCCCGTCACGGGCCGAGAAGAAGCACAACACGGATGCGCCATGCGGGCCGGCAACGAGTGTAGCACCTTCTGCTCGGCAAATTGCCCGCCGAAAGGCGTCGTGGCACTCAGCTTCGTCAGAGTAGGTCCCGCTAGCTTGAACACCGTGCCATTGCTGTTTGACCCGCCCTGGATGGTGGTTCCAAACTAAGGTAAATACAGACCTGTTTGCTCGGGCGGGCAACGACGTCAGCGATGTCGGGTTAGCGCCGACGCCGCCGAAATCGATGACATTGATTTCTCCGAGTATGTTTTTGGTGACAAACGCAGGCACTCGCCATCTAAAGAACGTGATCTCGTCGAGAGTAACATCATTTCCGAGGATTGTCGTTTCCGCGCACACCACGCTCTTCGACCCTCATTGTGGAGTCTTCCTGTTTGCGCGGCGGTCAAGCGTACTCTGCGACTTTGGCCCATCAGATCACCGGCCTAGACACGTCAAGCAATTTAGAGTACGCACCCTAGGCGCCACGGGAACTGAAGCATGCTTTCTCAGCGAGCATCGCGAAGAACAGCAGGCAGTTGATCTTTGAGACGTCAACCGTCATGGAAGCAACTAACGATGTCAGGAGTAACCGTCGTCAGATATGCGAGGCGAACACCAATCGCGCGAGCAATGGCGCCCTGGCGCGTCATCGTTCCATTCGGAATATCAGCCTACATGCGCCGACTTTATCCCAGATAAGTCTCAACATTCTACACGTTGCGCCAAGCAAGAGGCGTTAAACAGCCAAACCAATAACGGGAGATCGACGATGACGGCGAACAAATGTACGCTCGTGCTTACAGTCCCCGCGCTGGGTCTGGTCACAGCTTTGACACCGGGGACGGCCCTGGCTCAGGCGGTGACCACGTACCACAACGACACGTTACGGACCGGATGGAATCCGTCGGAAACGACACTGACCATCGCCAACGTCGGCGGTGGAAGTTTCGGGGTGCAGGCCTCGACCAAGCTGGACAGCCAAGTCGATGCGCAGCCATTGGTCGTTCCCAATCAGATCATCGGCAAACAGGGCGCGCACACCGTCGTCTACGTCGTGACCGGCGGCGACTCGCTTTATGCAATCGACGGCGTGACCGGGGTTATACTCGACCATCGCCGATTCGGAGCGCCGGTGCCGCAATCCGCCCTTCCCGGGCAATGCAACAACAATGGCACGTCCGTGGGGATTACATCCACGCCGGTGATTAACACCGCAAACGGCACGCTCTACCTCATTGCCGACACGTACGAGAACGGGCAAGCGGTGTTTCGGGTGCACGCGGTCAGCCTGTCTACGCTGAAAGACACCATACCGCCCGTGGTAGTCAGCGCATCGGCCGCGCTGACCGACGGCACCAGCTACAGCTTCGATGCGAACGTGTCGCGGCAGCGCGCGGCGTTGCTGCTGTCCGGCTCCACGCTCTACGCTGCGTTCAGCAGCTATTGCGACCAGGCTGCGTCCACGACCCGCGGCTGGATGCTGGGCTGGGACACGACGGCGCTAGCACCCCTCGCCCACAACACCCTGACGGACGCGGTGCCCGGGTCGCAAAGCAACTTTTTCCTCAACTCGATCTGGATGTCCGGCTACGGGCCGTCCACGGCCTCGGCCGGCAACACGGTCTATGTCGTCACCAGCAACTCCGACAAGAACACCTACAGCGCCAGCAACCTCGACGAGAGCGTGCTGAAACTTTCGGCCGACCTTTCGGCCACGCAGAGCTATTTCACGGATCCGAACCGGGCGAACCTGGACCAAGGCGACAGCGACCTCGGAGCCGGCGGGGCGATGCTGTCGCCACAAGAGCCCGGTCTGAACCCCAAGCTGGTGTTCGCCGCCGGCAAGGGCGGATCGATGTACATGTTCGACCGGTCGACCGGACTGGATCTGCTGGGCACGTATCAGATCGGCCCCTGCTGGTGCGGACCTTCCTACTTTACGGGGTCTGACGGCGTTGGCCGCATCGTCTCCAGCGGCGGGTCGACCGCGATCGTCTGGGGCCTGAACACGCCCGCCTCGTCGCCCGCGTCACTGACGCAGCTCGCATCGACGGCTATCGCGAGCGGGCAGGAAGGCGGCTTTTTCACGAGCGTTTCGTCCAATGGGCAACAGGCCGGCACCGCCATCGTGTGGGCAGTCGGCCGACCGACGAAGGTGCCCGGATCGCTTCCGCTCTACGCCATCGATCCCGGCAGCGGGGCGATCATCTACACGGCTACCGCAGGCAGTTGGACAAGGGGAAATTCCAACGCGAACACGGTGCCCACGGTCGCCGGCGGTCATGTTTACGTCGCAACAAATAAGGAGTTGACGATCTTCGGGCTAAGCAGCCCCGCAAAGGCCGCAACCGGTTCTGCCACGGTCGTGCAACGGTCATCGACCAACGACGCCCAGGGTTTTGCGCTGGCGGCTGGCGAACATGTCGTGTGGGGCACAATCCAAACCGTAAGTCAGAACGAGATGGTTCTGAAGAACCGACACGGCGCGTCGGTTCGGGTCTACTTACCGACCGCCCGCGCGGCCGGCAACTTGGCGGAGCCCGTCGTGGGACAGGCGGCGTTTGCAATCGGCAAGCCGGCGGCGGACGGCCTGCTGATGGCCAGAAACGTCGAGCACGCAAAGCCTTCCCCAGCACTGTGGCCAGCCGATCAATAGTCGTCGGAACGCGGTGAGTAGCGCAGGCAACTCGCTTCGACAAAATGGATCATGACTGCAACGTCCTGCTCCAAGTGACGGCTGGGGCGAGTACGTAAAGAAGGTAACAGCATGAAAGCCGTTCGCATCGAGCGTTACGGTGGCCCCGACGTCCTTCAGGTGCAGGACAGTCCCCCTGCCTGCTCCTGGAGATGGCGAAGTGCTGGTGCGGATGGCGCACGCAGGCATCAACGTGA
>CAXUHU010000013.1:0-1983 GCA_964250925.1 uncultured Acetobacteraceae bacterium | reverse complement strand
CCAGTCCGGCCTGTCATAGAAGAGGCCTCACCCTTGCTGCGGCGCCGCAATGATCGGGTATCGTGGCCGGTAGCCGGCGGAAGGCTCCGGACGCGCGCCCAAACCGGGCGCGATGTTGATGGTGGCTTGGTATAGCAATTCCATGACCGCCAAGCCGCCCGCCTGTCGCGCTTCGGTGGCGTCTAGCGCTTGGGAGGTCTGGTAGCCGCGCACCAGATCGGCCGCGGCCGCACGGATCAACGCGAAAAGCTGGTCGAAGACGGCCTTGTTGGCGACAGATTTGGCCGACCAGGCGAACAGCGCATCGAGCACCGCGTCGTGACGTTCGCGCAGCCAGAGCGTCTGGTTGCCGGCCGCCTGCTGCACGGCAAGCAGCGGCATGTAAAGCAGGGTGAAATCGGCGTCGGCCGCAAGTTGTCCCTGGTCCCGCTTGGCGGCAACACCGATCAGCAGGTCGGCCGAATCCCGGATTTCGGCCAGCAGGGCGCGCCATTTGACGAGGCTGGGCAGGGTGTCGAAGACGCCGGGCTCGGCGGGCCTGGTGTAGACGTCGAACAGGCAGACAGGTGCGGGTGCGGCTCCTGTCACGTCCCACACGCCGGCATGCGCGGCCTCCCCCTGGGAAGCGGGCGTCGTGGAGCCCCAGACGTCGGCGGCGAGCACGAGAGTGCGGGCGCCGTCGCGAAACACGTCCAGGCTGCCGTAATCGCCGGTTTGGCTGGCGAAGCTGGAGAACCGGCCGCCCTGGTTGGCCGTGTGCCGGGATTCCAGCAATTGGGTCAGCGAGATAGGGGTGATGACCGGTGAGCCGGGGCCGATGCTGACGCTGCGTGCGCGGTGCTGGAACAGCCCGAACACGTTGGCGTCGTATAGGTCCACGCTGATGGGCGTCGCCTCCGGCGGGCCGTGCGTGCCGGCCACTTCCTGGTAGCCCATGGCGGCGGGACCGAGCGTGCCGGTGCTGCGCAGGGTGTCGTCCGCACGGCGCGCCAGCGTGGTGCAGAAGGCCGGGTCGGGCTGCGCGCCGGCGTCGGCGGATGGTCGCAGGCTTACGTATTGGGCGATGGCGCCCCCGGGGGCCGGAGGCGCGGGCCATGCCAGCAGGGCCACCCTGCGCTCGATCAGCGCCGATTGCAGGCATGATGCGGCGCTGGGCGGAGGCGCTGCCGGTGCGTCGGGCAGGTGGCACCGGCCAGGCAGATCCAGCAGCCAGTAGCGTTGGCTGGCGACCAACGCGTCCCGTTCGAAGATGGTCGCCGTGCGGAAGCCGGCGTGCAGGGCCTGGATCATGGCCTGGTTGAGCGTGGTGAGTGCCGGGGCGGCGCAGATGGCAGTTTCGGCCGATGTCGAAGCTTCGAAGCAGTTGCTGCTGGCGCTGGTCGAGTCGGCGGCCTGCGGAGCGTTGCTGGCGTCGGGAACGTAGGGCGTTACATGGTTGATGGCGCACCCGGACAACAACAACGAAGCCAGAACAATGCTCTGATTCGAAAGGGGTAGGCTCACGGGTGGAAAATCATGCTGCCATGCACCTCTGTCGTTGACGCGCCGAGATAGGGCGGCCGGGGAAATGGGCCTGCATGAGCGATCGCGTCCCGCGCAGCCTGATTGATCTCCGGCACCGCGCAGGGATCGATGGAGAACCCGGCCAGCGCGCCGCTGTCGGTGACTGAAACACGATAGGTGACCACGCAGGTGTTGCGGCGGTCCCACGCGAGCGTGGGCTGATGTTTGGCGGCCAGGATGCGGGTGCGCACGGCGGCCTCGAAACCGGCAAGCGTGCCGCGGGCGCCACTCCCGCCTCCAGACGCCGCTGCCACGTCCAAGCCCAGCCCGCTCTCCGTCGCTGCGCCGAAATGGCTGGTGATGTGGGCTGCGGGTGCAGTTTGGGTGATGGCGCGGGGCGCGCGGGGCTGGACGGGAGGCGGCGCCACGAGCTTGATTTCCGGCTCCGGCACAAAGGCCGGGGCGGCAGGCAGGGTGGGC
>CAXUHU010000012.1:23026-52713 GCA_964250925.1 uncultured Acetobacteraceae bacterium | reverse complement strand
GACCAAAGGAGGGGGGGCTTCAAGCCGAGCGCCCATCCGCTCCGCGGCGCGGCCGTCTGCGGCGCTACGCTGCGGCTTTCGCCCTCTTGGCATCGCTGCCCATCATGTCGTGGATGCGAAGATGGTGGCGGAACTGGTAGTAGCTTAGCCCGAGCCGACGCGCCGCCTCCGCCTGGTTGAAACGGCATGCCTCGAGCGCTTGCCGCAGCAGGCGTGCTTCATAGGCGCGGGTGGCGGCTTCGAAATTGCCTTGGGCCTCCGGCTCGGGCGCGTTGGGCGCCGGCGCGGTCGGCACCGCAGCCGGCGTCTCGGCCCTGGGCAGCACGCTCGGCGCGTAGGCGGATGCGAACGGGTCCAGAATGATCGTGCCCAGCTTCTTCTCGGGGTCCACCATGCGATAGACGCTGCGTTCCACGGCGTTGCGCAGCTCGCGCACATTGCCCGGCCAGTCGTGGCGGGCCAGCACGTCCAAAGCGCGGTCGGCAAAGCCCGCAAAGAAGGCGCGGCCGAGCTCGCTGGTCATCTTGGTGGCGAAATGCTCGGCCAGCACGGGGATGTCGCTGCTGCGCGCGCGCAGCGGCGGCACGGTCACCACGTCGAAAGCCAGGCGATCCAGCAGGTCGGCCCTGAACGTCCCGGCCGCCGCCAGCTCGGGCAGGTTCACGTTGGTGGCGGCCACGACCCGCACGTCCACCTGCAGAGTCTCCCCGCCGCCCACGCGTTCGAAACTCCCGTACTCGATCACCCGCAGCAGCTTTTCCTGCACCGAGGCGCTGGCCGTCGCGATCTCGTCGAGGAAGATAGTGCCGCGGTCGGCCAGCTCGAACCGGCCAGGGCGGCGGCGCGCGGCCCCGGTGAAGCTGCCAGCCTCGTGGCCGAACAGCTCGGAATCCAGCAGCGTATCAGGCAGCGCGGCACAGTTCAGCTTGATGAACGGGGCGGACCAGCGTGGCGAGAGCAGGGCCAGGCGGCCGGCCACCAGCTCCTTGCCAGTGCCGCGCTCGCCGATCACCAAAACGGGGCGGTTCAGCGGTGCGGCCTGCGAGACGTGGGCCAGCATGTCGAGGAACGCCGGCGCCGAGCCAATCGGGGTTGGCGGTTCAGCCGGGTTTGCCAATCTCGCCATCAGGTGGCCTCGCATGCCATGAAGTAGCCTGAAACAGTAGCGAAGCAGCCCTCGCAATAGCAAGATCAAAAAAACTTCGTGCAAAAACAACGGCCTGTCGATGTGGCACGGCGAATGCAATCACTATCGCAGGCCAGGGTCGGCCGGAACGTTCATTCAGGAGACACCGCCATGACGACGATCAGCTTCAACCACTCCGCAGCCTACTTCCACAACGTCCGCGCGCCGCGCACGACCTTCGCGGCCCGGCTGGCTGCATTGCAGGCCCGCCACGACGCCTCGCCGCACCTGTCCGCCGTGATGGGCGTAGCCGCCCGCGCGGCCCTGGCCGCCATTCCCTTCGCCACCCTCACCTGGCTGTTCGTGACGGTTTGATCGCGCCGGGCTAGTATCGCAGCAACCAAGGATTTCCTGCCATGGGCATCTTCTCCCGCCTCGCCGACATCGCGAACTCCAACCTCAACGCCCTGCTGGCCAGTGCCGAGGATCCGGAGAAGATCATCCGTCTCATCATCCAGGAGATGGAGGACACGCTGGTCGAGGTGCGTTCGTCCGCGGTGCGCAGCATCGCCGAGCGCCGTGAACTGGAGCGGCGCGTCGAGTCGCTCAAGCGCGAGGAGGCGGATTGGCAGTCCAAGGCCGAGCTGGCGCTGACACGCGGCCGCGAAGATCTGGCGCGCGGCGCGCTGCTGGCCCGCACGCACCGTGCCCAGGCCCGCGCCAGCCTGGAGCAGCAGACGGCTCAGATCGTGGGGGCACTGGCCCAGCAGAACGAAGACATCGGCAAGCTGCAAACCAAGCTGGCCGACGCCAAGGCGCGCGAGCAGAGCTTTGCCGCCCGCCGCACCACCGCCGGCAACCGCATCAAGGTGCGCGAGAAGCTGCACGACGAGCGCATCAACGACGCGTTCCTGCGCTTCGAGACGGCCGAGCGCCAGCTCGACCAGATGGAGGGTCGGGTCGAAGCCTATGATTTGGGCCGCACACCGGGCCGCGGCCCGACGCTGGATGAGGAGCTGGCGACGTTGGCAGCCGACGCCAGCATGAACGACGAACTGGAAGCGCTGAAGGCACGGCTGGGCAACCGCCTGCCCCAGAAAGATTCCTCCAGCGTCGAAAGCTAGGTCACGACCATGAGCGAGGACGCCTACATCATCACAGTCGTCATGTTCGCCGTCGTGATGATCGTGGTCCCTGCCATCCTGCTCGACTACAGGGTCAAGTCGTTGCGCGCGCGGGCCGCTTCGCCTGGCGATCAGCGGGCGGTGCAGGATCTGTGGCAGACCGCGCACCGGATGGAGACGCGGATAGGGTATCTGGAAACAGTGCTGGACACCGAAGTGCCCGGCTGGCGCAGCAGGAGCGAAATGCGATGAGTGCGACGATGGGCAACGTGCTGAACCGCCCGCGCCTGATCAGCGGCGTATGCGCCGAACTGGCATACCGGGCCGACACGGCGGTCTGGCTGCCGCGCGCGGCGTTCGCGGTGTTCGCCGCGCTGCACTGGTTTCTGGCGATCGTGCTATATGTGGTGCTCGCCAAGACCCTGTGCGCCGTGCAGTCTCGAATACGGCCTGCGATCCGCAGCTCCGCTCCGGTGGCACCGGGCGTGCGCGACCGCTTCAATGCGTTGGACGCGCGGCTTGCCGATTTGGAAGCAGCGACGTTGCGCGAGGAAGCCAACCTGCGCAGGGCATTCCGCGACCTGGAGAAGCGGCCGTAGCGGGTTCAGTCTATGCGGTCAGGTCGTTCTAGGCGGCGACGTTCTGATCGAAAGCTGCGCCGACGATCCCGCTAGGCGTTCCGTGTCGACGAGCGCCGCCTCTATCGCTGCCTGCGCGTGCAGTGCAGTCGTGTCGAACAGCGGGACCGGGCTATCCTCGGGCTGCACCAGAAGCATGATTTCCGTGCACCCCAGGATCACCGCCTCCGCGCCGTCATCCACCAGCCGCGCGATCACGGCACGAAAGGCGTCGCGAGAGCCCGACGTGACCCTCCCGGCCACCAGTTCGCCGTAGATGATCTGGTGAACCGTCGCCCGATCCACATCGTTCGGCACGATCACGTCCAGGCCGTGCTCACGGCGTAGCCGCCCCTTGTAGAAGTCGTGCTCCATCGTGAAGGCCGTGCCCAACAACCCCACCCGTCGAAAACAGCCCGCCTTGATGCGTTCGGCCGTAGGATCGGCGATGTGGAGCAGCGGTATCCCGACCGCGGACTGAACGGCATCCGCCATCCGGTGCATCGTGTTCGTACACAGCAGCAGCACATCCGCTCCGGCCGCCTCGATACGGCGGGCCGCATCGATCATGCGGAAGGTCAGGCTCTCCCAATCACCCTCATGCTGCAGACGCTCGATCTCTGAGAAGTCGAACGACCACAGAACGCATCGTGCCGACGCAGTCGGTCCGAGGCGGTCCCGAATGCCCTGGTTCAACAGCCGGTAGTACTCCGCCGAGCTCTCCCAGCTCATGCCGCCGATGAGGCCGATCATGCGCATGCGTCGTGTCCGATCAGGAGCGCCCAAGGTTTCGACTATAACGCATCGCGACGTTGCATCGCTGGTAGCGGGTACCGTAGCGCGCCATGATGCCGTCATCATGCTCGAACCCGGCCTTCTCATAGAGGTGAATGGCGGCCTCGCATTTGTCGTTCGTGAGAAGGTAGAGCTGTTCGGCGCCGAGCGACCTGGCCCGCTCGATTGCGGCCGACAGGAGGAACTCTCCGGCCTTCAGGCCCCGCGCGGTGCGGCGAACGCCCATCTTGGTCAACTCGAAGCTGGCAGCGCCGGTTTTCTGCAGCGCGCAGGTTCCCACGATGCCGAGCCCGTTCGCTTCGACAAACAGGATGGCGCCGCCGCCGTCGATGATCCTGGCGCGCGGATTGTCGAGCACGTCGCGATCCGTCGCCTCCAGACGGAACATGGTGCTGATCCATTCTGCGTTTATGTCGTGAAAGTACACGGCCAAGTCGTCCGAGTAGTCGAGAATTCTCAAAACCTCCGGCGCTGATCGCGCCGCCAGCACGTCGAGCGGCGTCGCGGCGAGCGCGGCTTCCATCTGGGTGATCTGACGGAGGAACGCCGGTGTCTGTGTGCCGCACAGGTCATGCACCGCCTGCTCCACCTTGGGCCAGACGCAGATCCTGGCGCGCGCCATCGCGGCGACGCCAGCCTCGGTGAGCGATACCGTCCGCTGGCGCTGGTCGTTGCCCTGTTCCGACTGAACCAGGCCAAGATCGACCAATTGGCTGACCCCGCGCGTCACCCCCGGCTGGCTCGCTCCGACCGCCTGCACCAATTGTCCGACGGTCATCGCCTGCGCCTCTAACGCCGCGAGCAGGGGCATATGCGTCGGTTGCACCGGCAAACCCGCATCGGCTATCACACGCGCCGCTCCAGCCTGCAGCCGCTCGCCCAACCGCTTCAGGCGGCTGCCGAGAAAAACCGGCCCCATATCGCGTAGTACATCGGTGTGCATCACAAAACCATATCACCGTATATAACGTGTTATATTATCGCGTGTTGTGTCCGTCAACGGCCGGTCCCGACGAGTCTTCCAGAGCGGCCTTGGCCGTTTTCTGCAGCGCCGTGATAAGCGGACGCAACTTGGGCCGAGTAGTCGCGATCGAGGGCCGGTCCCTTGTCATTCGTCGCATGGCTCTTTCTGTTCCTATCGTGAAGGATGGCTGACATGCTGGCGCTGACCATGGGCGATCCGGCCGGCATCGGCGGAGAGATCGCGGCCGCCGCCTGGCGCATCCTGCGGCGAACCGGACCCGCGTTCGTGCTGCTGGCAGACCCGGACTGGATGGCCGCCTACACGCCGGTGCAGCGCATCGACACCGTGGCGCAGTCCCGTTTCGCCGATGCCGTTCCGGTGCTGCCCGTAACGTTGAGCCGGCCTGCCAAACCCGGACATCCGGATCCCTCCAACGCTGCCGCAATCATCGCCAGCATCGAGCGGTCGGTGCGGCTGGCGCAGGCGGGCGGCGTGTCCGGCGTCGTTACGAACCCGATCAGCAAGGCCGTGCTGCAGGCGGCCGGCTTCCCACACCCTGGCCACACCGAGTTCCTGGCGGCGCTTACCGGCGTCTCCGGACGCGAGGTCATGATGTTGGCGTCGCCCATGCTCCGCGTCGTCCCGGTAACCATTCACGTCTCGCTGCGAACGGCGCTCGACCGGCTGACCACGGACGGCATCGTAACCGTAGCGCGGGCCACCCACGCGGCGCTGATCGCCGATTTCGGGATCATGGAACCGCGCTTGGCCATCGCCGGGCTGAACCCCCATGCCGGCGAGTCAGGGCGCATGGGGCAGGAGGAGATCGCCCTGATACAGCCGGCCGTGGCGCACTTGCGCGCCGGCGGTCTGAACGTGACCGGCCCCTGGCCGCCAGACACCCTGTTCACCCATACCGCTCGGCAAACCTACGATGCGGCTGTCTGCATGTATCACGACCAGGCGCTGATCCCGCTGAAGACGCTGGACATGTCGGGGGGCGTGAACGTGACGCTGGGCTTGCCGATCGTTCGCACCTCGCCCGACCACGGCACCGCTTTCGACATCGCCGGACGCGGCGTGGCCGATCCGTCCAGCCTGGTTGCCGCCCTGCGCCTGGCGGACGAGATTGCCAGCCGGCGCCGGCCCGCGGCATCATAGAACCATGCAGCCCTGCCGCCTCGGCGTGAACATCGATCACGTAGCCACCCTGCGCAACGCGCGCGGCGGCGACTTTCCGGACCCGCTGGGGGCCGCACGGATCGCGTTGGCCGCCGGTGCCCACGGCATCACGCTGCACCTGCGCGAGGACCGGCGGCACATCCACGACCACGACCTGGCCCGGTTCCGCTCGGCCCTGACCGCACCCATCAACCTGGAGATGGCGGCCACGCCCGAGATGCTCGACGTGGCGCTGCGCACCCGTCCGCACGCCTGCTGCATCGTGCCGGAACACCGCCGCGAGGTGACCACCGAGGGCGGGCTCGATGCAGCGGGCCTGGCCGCCACGCTCGGGCCGATGGTGGCCGCCCTCGGCGCGGGCGGCATCCGCGTCTCACTGTTCATCGACCCCGATCCTGCGCAGCTCGCGGCGGCAGCCCGGCTGGATGCGCCGGTGGTCGAACTGCACACCGGCGCCTACGCGCTGGGCCGCCGGGGTGAGTTGCAGCGTCTGACCGAGGCCACTTCGCTGGCGCTCCGGCTCGGCCTGGAGTGCCACGCCGGACACGGTCTGACCTACGGCAACGTAACGCCGATCGCCGCCCTGCCCCAGGTGGCCGAGCTTAACATCGGGCACTTCCTGATCGGCGCCGCCATTGAACAAGGGCTGGCGGGCAGCGTGCGCCAGATGCTGGGCTTGATGTCGGCCGCCCGGCCGTAAGGCCGCCATCGCGGCAGCCCGGCCACCTCCGCCCAGGCTGCTCGCAAACGAACGCTTCCTCGCGCGGCTGGGCCGCCAGGACCTCAGCGCGCCTCCCGATGTCCGCCGGCCTGCGCCAAGGCTTCCGCCCCACTGCCGACCGTGTAGCGGTAGGGAAGCACTGCCAGTTCGTTGCCCTCGGGGATGCCGGGCGGCACGTCGCCCAGGTAGGAATCCACATAGAGTGCGCCGCTCACCACCGCGCCGGGCGCCGCCGACGGCGTGATCGTGACGCTGACGGTCGTGCTCTGCCCCGGGTTCAGCA
Source organism: uncultured Acetobacteraceae bacterium (assembly GCA_964250925.1). Lineage (GTDB taxonomy): Bacteria > Pseudomonadota > Alphaproteobacteria > Acetobacterales > Acetobacteraceae > BOG-908. The sequence goes on along the minus strand of CAXUHU010000012.1, from coordinate 45,901 downwards.
GAACGGGCGAGAAGCTGGTAAGCTGACCGATCGAGAGCAGCCACAGGTCGCTCGTCGGGCTGGTCACCGCCGGGTCGAACGGCTTGGTCACCACCGTCATCGCCGCGTTGGCAAAGCCCTTGTGCGCCGGACGCGGATACGGGCCGATCTCGTCGGGGTTGGCGTACCAGAACCCCTGCTGCAGCAGGCCAGCGCCGGGCGTGTACGAGCCGGAAGCCGTGTTGCCGGCGCCGGGCGCGCCGAACAGGTCGGGGTCGCCGTTGAACGGGCCGTAATCGAACTCGATCGGCAGGGTGGCCGACGCCGTCACGGTCACGCTGGAGGTCTGCGTCGGCAACAGCCACTGCGGCGTGGGCGCTCCGGGCTGCAACGGCAGCTGATAGCCTTTCTTGCTCGCCGGCGGCGCCTGTTCGGTCAGCACCACGCTGGCCGGGGTGGCCAGCCGCGCATCGACGAACACCGATTCCGGCGCCGCACCGTTGTTGGTGACCGTGACGGGAACGGTCACGGGTACACCGGCCGCCAGCATGTCGCTGGAACTGTCGGGCAAGCCGGAGGCGGTGGCTGCAATTTGGTTCAGCACGATGTTGCCGGTGAACGGTTGGGAAATCTGGTCACCCACCACGGGCTGGGTGAAGTCGACGATCAGCGTCCACACGCCTGGTATCGGACTGGCTGCGTTGGCGGTGAGCGACTGGCCGCTGCCGCCGGTTCCGGTGTTCTGCCCGAAGCCCACGGCGATACCCTGCGGGTTGACCAGGTAGGCGCCGACGACATCGGCGAAATCGTTGGTCAGCGACACATTGGCCGTGATCGTACTCGTACCGGCGGGCACTTTGAAAGCGTAGTACGACACCTGGCCGGGCACCCCGCCGCGGCCGTTGCCGCCGGTCAGCACGCCGGTGAACGCGCCGCCATGGGCCACGTCGACCAGGCTGCGCAGAGTGACGGCGATCGAACGCTGCTCCTGCCCCAGGTAGGGGTCCCTGCCCGCGCCCGACGCGCTGAGGACCACCGATCCCGCGCTGTCGCCGGGGCTGGCGGGCGTGGTGGCATGCACCTGCACGGTCTGGCTCTGACCGGGCGAGAGGCTGAGCGAGGCGGGCGAGACTGAGCCGAACGGCACCAGCTTCTGGGTGGCGATGCGGTAGGGCACGGTGCCGTTCACGCCGCCGATGGCCTTGATCCGGCTGAATATGATGCCGGTCCACGTGCCGGCGACTGGTTTGCGAACGTCGACCTGGCCGTAGTCGCCCAGGCCCTGCGGCAAAGTGTAGGCGGCCGCACGGCCGCGTGGATCGACCAGCGTGAGCGAGACCACCTTGCCCGGCGGGTTGGAAGGCGGGAACGCGATGGCCGCGCTGAGCCGGTCAGCCCCGGCGGGCACCTGGAAGGTGATGGTGGCGTAGTTCTCCTGCACACCCGTAAAGCTGGTGAATTGCGGGTTGACGCCGTCCTGCAACGTGACCGAGCCGGTTTGCACGTTCTGGTCGGGGCCGACCGCCTTGCCCGCCAGGCTCACCGTCTGGGCCGCCGCACCCGTGTTGGTGACGGTCACCGGCCAGGTCTCGGGCGTGCCGGGTGCGCCGATCGCGTTGAGCTGGTCCTGCGAGAACAGCAGCGTGCTGCCGGACGGCGCCGGCGCGCCGTCGCCGGTCTTGACCGACTGGGCCAGCAACACGGCGTTGTAGGTGTTCAGGATTCCGGTGCCCTGCTCGGTCGCCGGCACGTCCAGCGTGCTGGTCGAGCTGGTCAGTATCTGCTTGACGAGCGCGGGCGTAGGCGAGGCGCCGCCATGGGCGTTGCGATAGGCTTCGATGACCAGCGCCGCGGCGCCCGCGGTGAGCGGGGCGGACTCGCTGGTGCCGCCGCTATCCTCGAAGCTGGAGGGCTGGCCGAACAGGTTGGTGCAATCGGCGTAGAGCGGGCTCGCGTCGCAGGACACCCAGTTGAGGTCGCCCGGCGCCACCAGATCGACCGTGCGGCCCGACTGCGTATAGCCGCCCGAGCTGAGCGCGCTGATGTTGTCGTCCAGCCAGCCTGTGGTGGCGAAGTAGCGCACCGCCGCCTCGTTGATCTGGGCGTAGATGCGGAACGTCGTGGTAGCCCCGGCGCTGATCACCAGCGGGTCGCTGGAGGGCGAACCGATGGTGTTGGTGGGACCCGCGTCGCCGCTGGAGACGGTGACCGTGACGCCAGCTGCCACCGCCGCGTCGTTGAACAGCTTGTTGACGTCCAGCGACGTCGTGTCCGGGATGCCGTTGCCGCCGTAGGATTCGTTGAGAACGTCCACGTGGTCGGTGAACACCGCGTAGTCGATCGCCTCGAGGAAGTTCGAGGTCAGCGTGTCCTCGTTCTCGCCGAACACGTTGAGGCCGAGCAGCGAGGCGCCGGGCGCCACACCCTCGATGCGGATGTTGCAGGCCGACGGCAGGCCCTGAACGCTGTAGCCGTTGACGTTGTAGGTGACGATGCCCTGGCCGGCGATGGAATTGCTGTCGAGGAACGCCTCGCCGCCGCCGGTGGGTCGGCCGGCGCCGTCGCCGCTGAAATCCTGGTAATCGAAGAAGACGCTGCCGCCGAACGGCCGGATGAAATTGGCGTTCTGGGGATCCACGCCGTCGGCGATCCAGGCAACCTTGACGCCCTTGCCGGTGTAGCCGAGCGCGCGTGCCGTCTTGGCCTTCGGGCTGTCCGAATCGGTGTTCGTGGTGAGCAGCGCCTCGGGGTTGAGCTGCACGCGGCCGTCCGGGCTGCAGGAGCGGGGAATGTAGTTCAGCGGCGGCGCGGTCGTGCCGTTCAGCGCCGCGCGGGTGGAGGCGGCCGTGAAGGGCCGGGGCGCGTGGTGCATGACCGCGTCGTCGGCCACGGCCGCCACGGCCGGGTTGACGCGCAGCCGGGCCACCTCGCCGTCCGACACGGTGGCAGCGAACGCGTTGACCAGGCGGTACGGCTTGATGCGGACAGCACCCACTTGGTGCAGCTCGGCCATCAGCGGGGCCTGGTCAACGGCAGCCTGCGCACCGGCGAGCCGGTTTTTCATGACCACGATCACCGGGTGGTTCACGTTGCGGGACAGCTGCGCCGCCGCCTCGGAAGACAGGGGCTCACGCATGCTATCGCCGGCCGGCTGCCCATGAGCGGTCAAGGCCGCCAACCCGATTGCCGACAGCCCGATCGTCGCAGCGGTGTTCCGGCGCATGTCTGGTGACCCCAAGCAGTTTTGCGCACGAAATCACGCCTTTGCGATTTCAGCAACCGGCCCTGTCCGGAAGCCACCAATCCTCAAATCGGAGCTAGTGTCACATTTTTGTGACCAACACCGCTCGTTTTGTATACGAATAGACGATTGCGGCCCTCCGCGTGCATGTTACGGTCCATCCACGGCTATGCCGGATGCCGGTTGCGGGCGTGGCGTGGCCGTGCCCATGCCGGCAGTTTTCTTGAGGAGACATCTCGAGTGCTGGGCAAACTGAAACTATCGCTGCTCTGTGCCACACTGCTGACCGGTGCCGGCCAGGTCGCTTGGGGCGTCGCACGCGCGGCCGAAACCACGGTTCGGGCGGAGCCTGGCCACCCGGTGGCCTTCGACGTGATGCTGCCGCTGCGCAACCGCGACAAGCTCGAAGGCTTCGTGGCCGCCCTGCACGATCCTGCCTCGCCCAGCTACCACCACTGGCTTACCCCTGCCCAGTTCGGGCTGCGCTTCGGCCCTGACGCCACTGCCGTCGAGCGTCTGGCCGCCTCGTTACGGGCGCGTGGATTCACCGTCACCACGCAGACGCGCAGCCTGCACGCCACTGGCACGTCCGATCAGGTCGAGCGCAGCTTCGGCACGCATCTGATGCTGAGCCGCACCGCCGAGGGCGCCACCCACATCGCGCAGGACAGCGCGCTGACGCTGCCCAGCGAATTCACCGAGAGCGGCGCGCAAATCTTCAGCTTCTCGCCGCACGTCGCCCACGTCCATTCCAAGGTCGCCACCGGCAGGCTCGACCCCGCCAACCGCTACGGCGTCACGGGGACCTATTGGTTCGACGACCTCAAGGAGGCCTATTCCTACCCCTCCGTCCAGGACACGGTGACCGTGAACGGCACCGCTCAGCCGCTGGATGGCACCGGCGCCACGATCGGCGTGCTGATTTCGAGCAACGTGTACGACACCGACATCAAGTCGGTGTTCGATCACGAGAATTGGTCGGCCATCACCGGCAAGAAGGACCCCAAGCTGGCCGCCCGCGTGCTCGTCAACGGCGGCTCCGGCCCGATCAACGTCAACAGCGGCGATTTCGACGAGGCCTCGCTCGATACGCAGCAAGAACTGACGGGTGCGCCGGGCGCCAGCGTCATCCTGTACGACATCCCCGACCTGTCCGACGGCAGCATCTTCGCCGGCTACGTCACGGTGATCGAATCCAACACCGTGGACCTGCTCAGCTCGTCCTTCGGCGAGTGCGAGCTGGAATACACCGCGAAGTTCAACCACGGGATCAGCCAGCTCGGCATTCTTGCCGCCTATCACGAGCTGTTCCTGCAAGGTAACGCGCAGGGCATCACCTTCCTGGCCAGCAGCGGCGACAGCGCCGGCAAGGAATGCCCCAGCGTTTCCTATTACCCCGACATCGGCAACGGCGTGTTCCGGACAGGCGTCAGCACCCCGGCGGCCGACACCGCCGTTACCGCCGTAGGCGGCACCAACCTGGTGACCGGCTACGTGCAGGGCACGCTGGATTCGCCCTATGCCGGCGAGAACGGCTGGTCGGACCCGGAAATCCCCTACGACCCGTTCGGCATCGGCACCCTCGCCAAAGGCGGCGTTTGGGGCGCGGGCAGCGGCTACAGCGCCATCTTTGCACAGCCGAGCTACCAGACGACGGTCAATACCGGCTCGACCACGGCGCGCGCGGTGCCCGACATCGGCATGCAGGTGGGCGGCTGCCCGGGCGGGATCTCCAAGCTCAGGCACGTGCCGGGCATCGGGCAGTTCTGCAACGGCCTGGACAACCCGCAGGACGGCAGCGGCAATTCGCAGCGCAGCGCCGTCGTGGTCGCCATTGCCGAGGGCAAGGGCGGCGGCTTCTTCGGCTTCATCGGCACCAGCGTGTCGTCGCCGGAACTCGCCGGGGCAACTGCCCTGCTGATCGAGCAGAAGGGGCGCATGGGCAACCTCAACACCTACCTCTACGACCTCGCGGCCAAGCAGGCCGCCGGCAAGGGCATGTACTTCCACACCGGCATCCCTGGCTTCAACGGGCTGGTGAACACGAACCTCAACCCGGCCTTCGGTTTGACGGCCGGTGTAGGCACCCCGATCGTGGCCGCCTATGTCGGCCAGCCGAGGGCGACGCTGAGCGGCACGCCGCAGACGCCCAGCAACCCCTGATGCCTTGGGCAGGAGCTTTCGGATGCCGGTCCGCAAGCTCCTGCTAGGTCACCCTACGGCAAAATTGGCCCCGGCCCATGCGCCCGTGGCGGCATTGCGCCAGGTGAACACGATCGGCCGCCGCGCCGTGTCGATCTCCACGGTGTGGATGCCCAGCCCGGTATCGGCCGTGGACACCTCGCGGGAGGTGGCCCAGCCATCGTCGCTCCACAGCGCCACCGCTTGCTGGGCCAATTCGACCCGCAGCACCCGGCCGGCCGGTAGGCTGGCTGGCTGGAAATCGGCGCGCCAGGGTGTAACCCGGGCCGCCTGCTTTTCCACCTGATAGCGGCGCACCGTCTGCGGCGGCATGTCGAACACCGCGCCGTCGGCCAGAGAGCGCAGCAGCTTGATGTGTTCCGAATGCGCCCAGACGAGCGGCATGGCCGACCCGCTGGGGCGGCCCCGGTAGAGTTCGCGCTCGGGAATATCGTCCTGATCCCAGACTTGCTCGGGAATCAATGCGCCGCGGCTGGTCAATGCCTCCAGGGTGGCGAGCAAGGCGCGGGCGGCCGGCATGTCCCCGGCCGCGACGGCGATGTGCGCGCGCTCGCCGGTCAGCAGCGGCCAAAGCCTGCCCTGGCCGGCGCCATCGAACGGGGCGCCGTCGGGGTGCTCGCCATAGCCGTCGCCGTTGTAGCGGTACCAGCACGGGCCGGCGGGCACGTCTGCCCGGGTGACGTGGTCGATGGCGGCAATCGTGCCCAGGATGCGCGGGTCGGTCGCGGCACGCAGGCCGAAGCGCACCAGTGCCAGCGCGTCGGGGCTGACGATGTCGTAGGCCCGGAACAGGCCCTGACCCTCGGGGCGGTTCTTGATCTGCACCTGGCCGGCAAGGTCGGCATCGGCCGAGGGTGCAAGGGCTGCCGCCATGCGCACATAGTAGCCCTCAATGCCGAGGCTGCGGGCGAGCGGCGTATCGCGGGCGAAGGTCCAGCCGTCCAGCGCATCGTTCCAGGCGTCGGCCGTCTCCTCTAGGAAGCGGGCGGCATGGGCCTGTCCGGCCAGGCGGGCTTGTTCGGCGGCGACCAGCAGGGCGGCGATCTCGACCGCCAGGGTGAAGGTCGAGTAGCCGGCATTTTCCTCCCACCGGTCCTGCCCGGTGACCGGGCCATGGGTGACGAGAAAGGCGGCAGCCGAACGCACCATCGGCCAGTATCGGGCGCGCTCGTCGTCAGCCAAGGCGCCGACACGGCTGGCCAGATCGACGAGCAGGATGGGAAAGGCGCACTCGTCCATCTGCACGCCCTGCCAGTAGGACGAGCCATCGAGCCAATTGTTCTGCGGCCAATGGCCGTCGGGTTCCTGGGTGGCGCGCAGATATTCAAGCACGCGGACCGCCTCCGCGTCGGCGCCGGCCGCCAGCAGGCCGCCGGCCGTCTCCACCAGGTCGCGCGGCCAGATCAGGTGGTAGCCGCCCAGATCGTCGTCGCCGCGGGCGGCGCCCCACGGGATGGACAGGCTGGCGATGAAGCCGCCGCGAAAGCTCGGCGCCTCATGCGTGCGCAGCACGGCGGTGCTGACGCGATAGGTATTGTGGCGGCCCACGGCGGCCGGCTGGTCGAGCGGGCGCAGGATCGCCTGCCAGTTGCGCCAGGCTTGCGCGTAGTCGTCGGCAATGGCGTCGAACTCGTCCAGCAGGCTGGAGCGGGCCCGGAAGCCGGCCTCCGTCGGGCTGCGGCCAAAGCCCAGGGCGAACACCACCGCGCCGTCCGGCGGCAGTTCGATCTCGCCGACCATGGCCACGTTGCCGGCCACCGCGCGGTCGTACTCCCAGGTGAGCTTGAAATGGCGCTGCAGATCCTGCCACCCGTCGCTGACACCGGCGAAGCCGACGGATCGCTTGCGCCAGGGCGCGCTTGCGGCCAGGGCGAGGGCTGCCCCGCCACCCTCGGCGAACATCATGTTCTGGCCCTTGTAGTCACCCAGCCACGCGGTGTTGTTGTGGCCGGCATTGACCAAATGCGGCGCCAGCAGGGCGTGCAGCCGCAGCGGTGAGCTGTCCAGCCGTTCCAGCCGAACGTGCTGGAGCACCACGTCGCGCCTGGGGTCGGACACGATGCGCTTGACGATGCGGAAGCGCGGCTTGCTGCCGTCGGCGGGGCGATGCGTGTTGACTAGGTCGTAGGCCGGGACCCCGTCTGCGATGGCCGTGATGACGCAGTCGGTGTCGCGCTTCTCCTCGGCGAACAGGCCGTAGCCGTCGGTGACGATGAAGCCGAAATCGCGCGTGCACGCCTGATCGACGCGCGGGTAATAGCACTCGTTGAGGATGCCGTGGCTGATGGTGAACCAGACGCGGCTGGTCGCCAGCAACGCGGTGCCGAGCCCGGATTTGTCCGACGATGTCCAGCGCGGTGCGATGCCGGGGGAGCCTGGTGCGTCGGCCAAGGGCGTGTCTCCGGCTGTTGTGCGCGGCAAGGCATAGGCCGGACGATGGCTGCGTGAAAGCGGCAGTGCGGCTTGCAGGGTATTGGGCGCTCTGCCACTGCGTGCGGATCGACGGACCGGAGGAAGCGTAGAGATGGGCTACAAGGTTGCGGTGGTGGGTGCCACGGGCGCGGTCGGGCGCGAGATGCTGAAGACGCTGGCCGAGCGCGCGTTTCCGGTGGACGACATCGTGGCGCTGGCCTCGGCGCGCTCGGTCGGCCAGCAGGTGAGCTTCGGCGAGAAGGCGGTGCTGACGGTGCGCAACACCGAGACGTTCGATTTCGCCGGCTGGGACCTGGGCCTGTTCAGCCCGGGCGCCGCCGTGTCGGCCGTGCACGCCCCGCGCGCGGCGGCCGCCGGCTGCATCGTCATCGACAACACCAGCCACTTCCGCATGGAGCCGGACGTGCCGCTGGTGGTGCCGGAGGTGAACCCCCAGGCGCTGGCGCGCCACACCAAGCGCCGCATCATCGCCAACCCGAACTGCAGCACGATCCAACTGGTGATGGCGCTCAAGCCGCTGCACGACCGGTACCGCGTGCGCCGCGTCGTGGTCAGCACCTACCAGTCCGTCTCCGGCGCCGGCAAGGAAGGCATGGACGAGCTGTTTACCAGCAGCAAGGCGTTCTTCGTCAACGATCCCGCCCAACCGCAAATATTCACGAAGACCATCGCCTATAACTGCATCCCGCATATCGACGCGTTCCTCGACGACGGCTCGACCAAGGAGGAATGGAAGATGGCGGTGGAAACCCGCAAGATCCTCGATCCCGACATCGCCGTGTTCGCCACCTGCGTGCGGGTGCCCGTGTTCATCGGCCATGCCGAGGCGGTGAGCGTGGAGTTCGCGCAACCCGTCAACACCGGCGAGGCGCGCGACCTGCTGCGCCGCTTCCCGGGCGTGGTGGTGATGGATAGCCGCGACGACGGGGGTTACATCACGCCTGCCGATTGCCAGGGCGAAGATGCGGTGTTCGTCAGCCGGCTACGGCGGGACACGACCGTGCCGAACGGCCTGGGCTTCTGGTGCGTGTCGGACAATCTGCGCAAGGGCGCGGCACTGAACGCGGTGCAGATCGCCGAAGCGCTGGTCGCACAAGGGTTGATTCGACAATTGGCTGCCTAGCGTCTGTTTGGAAATCATCTGTGGCGGCCGTCTGACAGGCGTAGATCGCCCTGTTGGCGGCGTCGCTTGCGTGGAGGTTGCCGTGGGGATCGGTCGCCACCGGAGCGTTGGCATGGTACCCAGGTTGGAGACCGCGAACGCATCGTTCGGGCACCGCGCCCCAGGACCATGGTCGATGATCTCGTTCTGCGCCGAGTCATACGCCCGACCGCCAATCGCCACCGCAAGGTGGCCGATGCTATTGCTGTCGTTCCCATGACTGCCCCCCGGAGCGAGCCTACGCCGACCCTGCCAGAATACAGTCGTGAAATGCCCGCCGCGACAGCAATACTATGATACTCCGGCTGCCAAGTCTTCGCACTCGGCCTGATGATGTCGTGCGGAGACGTCCTGCGTAGTCATGGGCGATTCGTATTGACTATCGTCTGTTGTTCTACGCTTGATGTTGTAAGCGTCCGCAGAGACGGGTCCAGGAGAGCAGATGCGCAGCATCATATCAGGCGACGTCGACCACACGGTCGTTCTCGGGCAATCCGGCTACGACAATGCCGTCACGGTCGAGAGCAGCGGCGCCGTCACCCCGGCCTATGGTGCGGCGGCCAATAATGGCTACTACGGTGGCATCTACATCCCGGCCAACGTCATCGACGCCCGCGTCACCAACCATGGCAGCATCGGCGCCACCTTTGGCTACGGCTATAATGTGGGCGGCACGGGCGGGGCCGGCGTTCATTTCGCAGCCTCGGGCCAACTGACCAACACCGGTTCCATCGTTGGCGGGACGGGAGGCTACGGGTTCTACACTGGCGGCCCTGGCGGTGACGGCGTGGATTTCGCGGGTGCCGGAGTATTGGTGAACAGCGGCATCATTCTCGGCGGTAACACAGGCCCGCCCAGTTCAAGCGACTTCCGCGGATATCCGGGAGGGGTAGGCGTCAAGTTTTCCGCTATGGCCAGCGCGTCGAACAGCGGCACGATCTCTGGCGGCACCGGCGGCGGCTCGTACGAGTCCAGCGGCGCGGGTGGCAACGGCGTCGATCTCCTGGAATCCGGCCATCTGAGCAACACCGGAACGATACTGGGTGGTGCCGCTTCGTCGTCGCAGTATGAGCCGTTTACGGCCGGCATGGGCGTGGACCTCGCGGCGGGTGGCATCATGACCAACGGCGGCACCGTCATCGGTGGCGCGGGAGGGGCGGAAAGCTCGTCCGGTTCCACCTACTCGACGAATGGCGGCACGGGCGGCGTGGGCGTGAATGTGGCCGCGGGTTCGCGCCTGACCAACGATGGCACCATCACCGCCGGTGCCGGCGGGAGCAGCGCCACCTTTGGCGGGGGCGGCGGCGACGGAGTGGACGTAACCAGCGGTGGCGTGGTCATCAACCATGGCACGATCAACGGCGGCGCGGGGGGCGCCGGTCCCACCCTCATGGGACATGGTGGCGAGGGCGTGTACCTGGACGGCGGCACGCTGGTCAATGCGGGCCTGATCGTCGGCGGCAAGGCCGGCCCCGGCGGGCACGCCCCCTCTTCGGCCGGCTATGCCGTGGACTTCGGGCAGGCCGCGAGCACCCTCGTCGTCGATCCGGGCGCGGCGTTCACTGGCGGAATCGCAGCCTATGCACGCGCGAACGATACGCTGAACCTGGCCGGCACGTCATCGGGCTTGCTGTCGGGTTTCGGCACCAGCATCACCGGGTTCACCACCATCGTCGAAGACGCCCACGCGCATTGGACGCTGGGCGGCTCGATCACCGGAACCGGCTCGATCCAGATCGGCGCCGGGGCGATCCTTACGCTGCGCGGGGCCGTGTCGGTGCCTACCATCGCCTTCCTGGGCGGCGGCGGCGAGACCTTGCAGCTCGGCGCGCCCGGCCAAGTGACCAGCACGCTGCAAGGTTTCGCTGCGGGCGACGTGGTCGATGTGGAGACCGTGCACGCCACGTCGCTGCGCTACTCCGGCGGCACGCTGACCCTGTACGACGGCCAGAGCGTGGTGGAGACGCTGACGCTGCTGGGCAAATACGCGCAATCGGATTTCAGCCTCAGGGCCGACGGGCATGGCGGCACGGACGTCGTCTTCAGCAACCAGTTCCCTATGGAGCCAGTGCGTCTCTTGCTCGACCACATGCCGGCGCCGATGCCTGGACACCACGCCGTCTAGACCGCCGCGGTGGTCGGGATGACGTAGCCGATGGCTACGGCATCCCCGACCCACCCGCCGATCCATAGACCTGGCCTGTGGCATAGCTCGCCCCAGCGTCGGCGAGCTGCACGTAGATCGAGCCCAGTTCGGCCGGTTGCCCGGCGCGGCCCAGCGGCGTCTTGGCCCCGAACGTCGCCAGCTTGGCCTGTGTAGCCCCGCCGGTGACCTGCAACGGGGTCCAGATCGGTCCGGGCGCCACGCCGTTCACCCGGATCCCCTTCGGCGCCAGTTGCTTGGCCAGCGAGCGGATGAAGTTCGTGGTCGCCGCCTTGGTCTGCGCGTAATCGTAGAGGTCGGCCGACGGGTCGGTCGCCTGCTCGGACGTGGTGGCGATGATGGCCGAACCGGGCTGCAGGTGCGGCAGCGCCGCCTTGATGATCCAGAACGGCGCGTAGATGTTGGTCTTCATCGTCCAGTCGAACTGCTCGGTCGAGATGTCCAGGATCGAGGCGTGCGCCTGCTGGCGGCCGGCGTTGCTGACCACGATGTCGAGCCCGCCCAGGCCCTGCACGGCGCGCGCCACCAGTTGCTGGCAGAACGCCTCGTCGCGCAGGTCGCCGGGGATGGCCAAGCCGGTGCGGCCGGCCGATTTGATGAAGCCGATCACCTCGCGGGCGTCCGGCTCCTCGTAGGGCAGGTAGTTGATGGCGACGTCCGCGCCCTCGCGCGCCAAGGCGATGGCGGCGGCGCGGCCCATGCCGGAATCGCCGCCGGTGACCAACGCGCGCCGGCCTGCCAGGCGGCCGGAGCCGCGGTAGCTCATTTCGCCGTGGTCGGGCCGTGGGTTCATCTGGCTGGCCAGGCCGGGCCAGGTCTGCTCTTGCTGTGGGTAGGGCGGCCGCGGGTACTTCGTGGTCGGATCCTGCAACGGCTGGGTAGCCGCCGGCTCCGGCGTGGTCGGCGTGGCGGCCTGGGCGAAGACGGGCGCTGCGGCAGCGACTGCCAGGCCGATGCCGGCGCCGCTCATGATCCGGCGGCGGGAAAGCGGGTTGTCGTTGGTGTCCATGGTGCCACTCCGTACGTGCTGCCCGTCTAAGCGGCGCTTCTCGCATGCAGTTGCGTGCGTATGCGCACGCTGGGCACGCAGCGCTGCCGTTTAGGGCTTTGTGCGATGCTGTCTTCGAGGCGCGATGGTCGTCCGCCCAGCCTGTTCAAGGCCAAGCCGCTGCGCGAGCCTTGAGCAGCCGGGACGAGCAGAGGAGAGCGCCGACACCGAAGAAAACATGGGCAGCTTGGTTCATACCGCCTCCTTGTCGATACCGGGCCACATTTCGTCAGTGCGGCGCGGGTTAAGCCTCGCGCAGCGACCGCCTTCAGGCGGCTCGGGCTTGAGGCGTGTCGCACCGACGAAGCACGCTGCAGGGACGCGACAGGGACAAGTTTCCGTGGCGCTAGAACGCCACACAGGCCGAGCCCACCGCCTCGCCGACCGACACCTGGTGGAAACGCACGCGGTAGGCGTCACGCACGACCGTCACCTGCGCCGATGCGGCGGGGCCGAACACCTGCATCACCCGCGTGCGCTCACGCACCGTCTCGCGTGTCGCGGGATCGCGCCACTGGCCGGCCGCCTCGTACACGGTGAACCCGTCCGGGAACGCAGGGGTCAGCACGGTGGCGGCGAAGCTGGCCCACGCCTCGTCCGGCACGCTGCCGCCGAAGAACAGCCGGGTCTCATGCCAGCGCGCCAGCCCGGCGGGACAGGAAGCCTGGCACCCGCACAGAACGGCCAGGCCAGCGAACGCGACGGGCAATGCGCCTCGCATCAATTGTCGGCCCCCGGCCCTACCCCGCCATCGCGTTGACCCCATAATACCTATGTCTTATCCACGCTGCACTGCACCACGCCCCGCGCCGGAGACCAGCCTACCTGATGAACGACATTCGTGACGCGTCGATGGTGGCCAGGAACACCGATGCCAAGCTGATCCTGCGTCCGGTTTCCCCGCATATCGGCATCTATCGCTGGCCCATCACCATGGTCGCCTCGATCCTCAACCGTGCTACCGGAATCGCGCTGTCGGTCGGCTCCCTGTTACTGGTTTGGTGGCTGGTGGCCGCAGCATCGGGCGCGCAGCAATTCGCCACGGTCCAGGGCTTTGTCGCTTCCCCGCTCGGGCTGCTGCTGCTGCTCGGCTGGACGGCCTCGCTGTTCTACCACTTCTTCGGCGGCATGCGGCATTTGGTGTGGGATGCCGGGCACGGGCTGCGGAAGACGGACCTGAACTGGGTCACCTGGGTGATCCTCGGGCTCACTCTGGCCGCCACCGTCCTGGTGTGGGTGGTGGGCTACCTCGAGATGGGGCTGTAGCCGTGGGCGCCGCACAGAAGACCAAGGTGGCCGGCCCCGGTGTCACCGTCATGCGCAGCCAGTTGGGCCGCGTGCGCGGCACCGGCGCCGCGCATGCCGGCCTGCACCACTGGAAGGCCGAACGCGTCACCGCGATCGCTCTTGTGCCGTTGACGGTCTGGTTCGTGGTGGCCGTGCTGGCGCATCTGGGCGCCGACCAAGCCTCGATGGCCGCCTGGGTCGGCCGGCCGATCAACGCGGCGCTGCTGCTGGCGCTGGTCGCGATGAACTTCCACCACATGCACCTAGGTTTGCAGGTGGTCTACGAGGACTACATCCACAGCATACCGCGGCGTGAAGCCGCGATCCTTGCCACCAAGGGCGCCTGCCTGGTGATGGGCCTGCTGGCCGCAATCGCCGTGCTGAAGCTTGCCGTGATGGCGCATTGAGACAGGTTCATCCATGAACGCGATCAGCAAGCCGTCGAACGGCGCCTATACCATCGTCGATCACACCTATGACGTGATCGTGGTGGGCGCCGGCGGCTCCGGCCTGCGCGCGACACTGGGCACCGGTGCCGCCGGGCTGAAGACAGCGTGCCTGACCAAGGTGTTTCCAACCCGCTCGCACACCGTGGCGGCCCAGGGCGGCATCGGCGCTTCGCTCGGCAACATGGGCGAGGACGATTGGCGCTGGCACATGTACGACACCGTGAAAGGGTCGGACTGGCTGGGCGACCAGGACGCTATCGAATACATGTGCCGCGAGGCGGCGCCCGCGGTGTACGAACTCGAACATTTCGGCATGCCGTTCAGCCGCACCGAGGACGGCAAGATCTACCAGCGCCCGTTCGGCGGCCACATGAAGGAGTACGGCAAGGAGCCGGCCATGCGCGCGTGCGCCGCCGCCGACAGCACCGGCCACGCCATGCTGCACACGCTGTATCAGCAATGCCTGAAACACGAGGTGGAGTTCTTCATCGAGTTCATCGCGCTCGATTTGATCATGGACGACGAGGGCGCCTGCCGCGGCGTGATGGCCTGGTGCCTGGAAGACGGCACCATCCACCGCTTCCGCGCCCAACTCGTCATCCTGGCCACCGGCGGCTACGGACGCGCCTACCTCTCCTGCACCAGCGCGCACACCTGCACCGGCGACGGCGGCGGCATGGCGATGCGCGCCGGCCTGCCCACGCAGGACATGGAGTTCGTGCAGTTTCACCCGACCGGCATCTTCCCCGCCGGCTGCCTGATTACCGAGGGCGCGCGGGGCGAAGGCGGTTACCTGACCAATGCGGAGGGCGAGCGCTTCATGGAGCGCTACGCGCCAACTGCCAAGGACCTGGCCAGCCGCGACGTGGTCAGCCGCTCGATGACCATCGAGATCAACGAGGGCCGTGGCGTGGGACCCAACCGCGACCACATCTTGCTGCACCTGGAGCACCTGGGCGCCGAACTGCTGCACGAGCGGCTGCCGGGTATTTCCGAGACGGCCCGCATATTTGCCGGCGTGGACGTGACCAAGTCGCCGATTCCGGTGCTGCCGACGGTGCACTACAACATGGGCGGCATACCCACGAATTTTCACGGCGAGGTCATCAACCCCACCGCCCGCGACCCGGACGCCACCGTGCCGGGGCTGATGGCGGTGGGCGAAGCGGCCTGCGTGTCGGTTCACGGGGCCAACCGGCTCGGTACCAACTCCCTGCTCGATCTGGTGGTGTTCGGGCGCGCTGCCGGCCACCGGGCGGCCCAAGTGGTGACTACGGGCGCCAGCCAGGCGCCGCTGCCGCCGCGCGCGGGGGAAGCCAGCTTGGACCGGTTCGACTGGACGCGTCACGCCAGCGGCGCCACGCCCGTGTCGCATTTGCGCGAGGCGTTGCAGCGCACGATGCAGAAGCACGCCGCCGTGTTCCGCAGCAGCGCCAGCCTGACCGAGGGCACCGACAAGATGCACCAGCTTTGGGGCGGCCTGGCCGACATGTCGGTAAGCGACCGCTCGCTGATCTGGAATTCCGATTTGGTCGAGGCGTTGGAGTTGCAGAACCTGGTGCGCAACGGTGCTGCGACCATGGTAAGCGCCGAAGCCCGTCACGAGAGCCGCGGCGCCCAGGCGCATGACGATTATCCCGATCGCGATGATGCCAACTGGATGAAGCACTCGTTGAGCTGGGTCGGCGACAATGGCGACGTGCACCTAGATTACCGCCCGGTGCGCATGCAGACGATGACCAACGAGGTTCAGGTGTTTCCGCCGAAGAAGCGGGTTTATTAAGGTACGACAGATGGCGGTCATTACGCTTCCGAAGAACAGCCGCGTCGGCAAGGGCCGCGTCTTCAAGGCCCCTGAGGGGGCCAAACGTACCAAAGAGTTCCGCATCTACCGCTGGAACCCCGACGACGGCCAAAACCCCGTCATCGACACCTACACGCTCGACCTCGACCGCGTAGGGCCGATGGTTCTGGACGCGCTGATCTACATCAAGAACGAGGTCGACCCGACGCTCACCTTCCGCCGGTCCTGCCGCGAGGGCATCTGCGGCTCCTGCGCGATGAACATCGACGGCGGCAACACGCTGGCCTGCCTGAAACCGACCGGCGAGGTAAAGGGGGCCGTCGCGATCTACCCGCTGCCGCACATGCCGGTGATCAAGGACCTGGTGCCGGACCTCACCACCGCTTACGCCCAGTTGCAATCGATCAAGCCCTGGCTGCAGGCCGACAGCCCCGCCCCGCCCGACGGCGAGCGTCTGCAGAGTCGAGAGGAGCGCGCCAAGCTTGACGGCATGTGGGAGTGCATTCTTTGCTATTGCTGCACCACCGCCTGCCCCAGCTACTGGTGGAACGGCGACAAGTACCTGGGTCCCGCGACGCTGCTGGCCGCCTATCGTTGGATCGCCGATAGCCGCGACGAAAACACCGGCGCCCGGCTGGACGCGCTGGAAGACCCTTTCAAGCTGTACCGCTGCCATACGATCATGAACTGTACCCAGACCTGTCCCAAGGGTCTGAACCCTGCCCAGGCGATACAGGAAATCAAGCAAATGATCGCCGAGAGGCAGTAGCGGCGTTCCCGGTTGCGGTCCTGCGGTTCCAGCGACAGACAATTTCGGGCAATGGTTGCAAGGTGGCCTGGCGTTGAGAATGGACACTGAAACTGTTCACCGGTGAACTGAGCTCGTGGCGCGGCTACAGCCGCGCTTGGTCCGACTCGCTGTTTGCGGACCACGCCGTGTTCCGCCTGGTGTGGGACAACTTGGCCGAAGTGGTGCCCGGGCGGCTCTACCGGTCCAATCACCCGACCCCTGGACGCCTGGCGGCGGCCAAGCGCCGGCTCGGCCTGAAGACATTGATCAACCTGCGTGGCCATCGGCAGTGTGGGTCCGATGCGCTGTCGCGCGCGGCGGCGCTGCGACTGGGGCTGGTGCACCAGGACATGGCGTTCGAGAGCCGGGGTGCGCCGCACCGCGACCGCATCTTGCGTTTTGCCGAGATCTACGGCGGTTTGCGCCTGCCGGCCCTGATGCACTGCAAATCGGGCGCAGACCGGGCGGGGCTGGCGGCTGGCTTGGCCATACTGATCGACGGTGGCAGCTCGGCCCAGGCCCTACGGCAATTGAGCTGGCGTTTCGGCCATTTTAGCCGGTCACGCACCGGCGTGCTTGACGCATTCTTCCACCTTTACGCCCGGCAAGCGGAAGGCAGAACACCTTTTCTGACCTGGGTATCGCTCGATTACGACGAAGGCGAACTACGGGCCGGTTTTTCGGCAGGCGGCGTTTCAGCCTTTATCAACGATTCGCTCTTACAAAGGGAGTGAACCAAAGCCGCAAGTCTCATTAAGAAGTCTCAGTCCATAAATATGGACATCACTGCCGCGTTCTGCTAGAAGATGGCTAGGAGTATTGTCGCGTGGCAAACCATCGCTGTTTTCCCCTTCCCGAGCATCACGCCGTCTCCGGTGGGGTGCCGCACCACCTCCACCATCACGTTGCAGGGCGATTTCGGCGTTACGGCCATTCAGGTCTGCCCCATGCGGCTTCAAGACAGCCGGTAAACGCCTGCGGCAAAGGCTCATTCGTTGCGGGCGAACCAGGTGGGTTGCCAAGTCTGCCGGCTGGCCGCGATGCGCTCGCGCCTGTGCGAAAGGCTGCGGGGATGAGTGGCGGCGCCAAGGGCTTGGCGGCGCTTGCGGCCGCCGTTGTCGGCTCGGCAGCACTTGGCGCCACGTGGCTGGGGTCGGCACCCGCCCGACATGCCGATGAAGGTGTCACTGCGACCGGTTCGGCACCGTCGAGCAACTCGTCCTCCCAGCAAGCCGGTCTGGCGTTCAATATGCCGTCATCCACAAATGGCAGCCCGATGCTGCAAGGCTGGCCGTCGACGCCGTCGAGCGTGCAACCGTTCGTCCCGACCACGCCGCCACCGGGAGACTCCTCGCCCCGGTCCGTAACGACGCCAGGCCGCTCACCCGTGCCAGTTCCCGAACCGGCAAGCGTCACCTTGCTTGGCATTGCTATGGGCGCGGCACTGCTGGCACGGCGCCACATCAAACGCTAACCGGGGCCGCTACGCCGGGGGTAGACGCGCTTCGATGCTGTCCCAGATTAGACCGGCCAGGTTTTGGCCGTCGAATCGGGAGATCTCTTGCAAGCCGGTAGGCGAGGTCACGTTTATCTCGGTCAACCAGTCGCCGATCACGTCGATGCCAACAAAGATCAGACCTTGCCGACGCAGCATTGGTCCTATGCGCCGGCATATTTCCTTTTCACGTTCGGTCAGCCGGCTTTGCTCCGCACGGCCGCCTACATGCATATTGGATCGCGCCTCGCCCCGCGCAGGCACGCGATTGATGGCGCCAGCCGGCTCGCCGTCGATCAGGATGATGCGCTTGTCGCCCTGACGCACCGCCGGCTCGTAGCGCTGGATCATCAACGGCTCGCGTGAGCGCGAAAAGTGCATTTCGAGCAGGGAAGCGAGGTTCTCATCGTCCTCCCGGATACGGAAGACGCCCGCCCCGCCATTGCCGAATAGCGGCTTGACGATGATGTCGCGATGCTCGGCCCGAAATCCCCGTATTGCGTTCAGATCCCAAGTGATCAGCGTCGGCGGCATCAGGTCTGGAAAATGCGTGACGAGCAGCTTTTCCGGAGCGTTGCGAACGGCGGCAGGGTCGTTGACCACCAGCGTGCCGGGCTGGATATGCTCCAGCATGTGCGTTGCCGTGATGTAGGCCATGTCGAAAGGCGGGTCCTGCCGCATCAGGACAGCATCCGTCGTGGCGAGATCCAAGGTAGTCGGCGGGCCGAAGGTGAAATGCTGGCCTTGGTTTCGATCCACTCGCACCGGGTGCGCCAGGGCGGTCAGCCGGTCGGTGTTTCGTCCTTCAGCCGATTGCCGGCCCTCGCGCAAGGCAAGGTGGCGGACTTCGTAGTGCCATAGTCTATGGCCCCTCGCCTGGCCTTCGAGCATCAAGGCAAAAGTGCTGTCCCCGTCGATGTTGATGGACTCCATGGCGTCCATCTGCACTGCGATCGTGCGCTCGCTCGTCGTCATGTTGCCTGCCCGTTGCCCGGACCGCATCTAGCAGCCCGGCACGGAACAGCAACAGCACGCTAATGCAGGCGGAAAGCGTCTGCGATGCGTCTTATGCGGCTCTGCTTGTCCACCAGCATCACGTCGAAACGCACCCCCGCCGCACCCCAATCCGGATGCTCCGCCAGCAACAGCTCGGCAGCGGCCATCAGTCGCCCCTGCTGACGTGGCCCAAGCGCCAGGGCAGCCGCGGCCAGCGTCGGCCGCGACTTGACTTCGACAAAGGCCAAAAGCCCATCCTTTTGCGCGACGGCATCGATCTCGCCCGCCTTCGTGCGCACGCGGCGCCCAAGGATCGACCACCCATCGGCGGCCAAGGCCTGACAGGCGCGCTGTTCGGCAGCCAGCCCACACGCAGCATTTGTCATTTTCGTGGGCACGCCCCGGTTTCCGGCGACCTATAAACCGCAAAGGCTAACGAATTCTTACCGCGCACTGCGAAGCCTAGTTCCGATAGATGAGGCTGTAATCCAGCTCGTAATTGAAAGTGACCTCGCTGTCCGGCATATCGTCGTTGAACGGCGGCAAGCGGTTATCGCGGAAAACAGCCATCCACGCCGCATCCAGCAGATGCGAGCCAGACGAACTGACCAGAGTCAGTCTCTTGACCGTGCCGTCACGGCTCACCGTCACGCGCAGCACCGCCGAGCCTTGCTCGCCGTTATCGGCCGCCTCGCGCGGATAGTATTTGTGCTCCTCCACAAATTCCCGGAGCGCCTCGCCCCAATCCGAGCTGCCATGGCTGCCGATCACGTGCCTGACCGAGTCCTGCAAGCGTCCGTTGGCTACGACCGGCCCGGCGAACAGGTTCAAACCACGGCCGTTTCCCGCAAAGGAACGCTGCTGCTGAGGCGATTGTTGGCGCAAATCGAACGGCACCACGTGCGCAAACGGGTTGTTTGTCCGTGGACGCAACGCGGTGCCGTAATGGCGCGCGGGGGGCGGCACTGCCTCGGCGGGGCGGTCTTCGGTTTGCGGCGGCGCTTCCATCTCGGATCCGCCAAGATTGACTTCCGGCTGAGAGGCGGGCGTCGGCGGGCCGGCGGCCTGCTCGCTTCCATTGGTGAACTGTATGGCGAAGCTTGGGGCGGACTGCTCCTCCGGCGGGGCGGCACCTTTAGCGCCCAGCAGCACCAACACGGCAACGGCGGCCATGTGCAGCACTGCCGATGCCAGGCTCTCCGTCTGCAATTTCGTCCGGCGCCAGCGCGAGCGCGGCAGGCCGGGCGGGGTCGCGCGCAGCGCACGCCAGCCCGTAACGGCCGGCTCGACCTGGTAGCGGATAGCCCTCATGCCTCAGGACATCACGGCAGGATGGGCGAGGCTGGCAGAATGGCCGCGTCCGGCACTGCCTCGGGCACATCCACCCGGGCGAACTGCAACACCAGCATCCAACCGACGCCCAGCAGCACGGGACCTAGGAATATGCCGAGCGCGCCGAACGCCAAAACGCCGCCGAGCACGCCCAGCACCGTCAGCAGGAACGGTATCTTGGCACCGCGTGCGATGAAATACGGCCGAATGAGGTGGTCGGCGCCGGAGACGACCACCACGCCATAGCTCAGCAGAAGAATGCCGGAAGCCGTACGGCCTTCCGCCAGCAGCCATAGCCCGGCTGGTATCCAGACCAGGGGAGCGCCGATCGGCAGCACGGCCAGGAAGGCGGCTACCGTGCCGAGCAGGACGACGCGCGGCACACCGGCCAGGCTCAACCCGAACGCGGTCAGAAATCCCTGGATGATGGCGGTGCCCAGGATGCCGTAAACGGTTCCGCGGACGGCGCGGGTCGTCGTGGCCACCAGGTCGGGGCCGTATCGGCCGGCTATGCGGTGCACCAGCACCTGTAGCCGCGCGCCCAGGGTCTCGCCCGAAAACCAGAGGAAGAAGGCCACGAACAGCGCCACGAAAAATTGTATCAGGCCGCCTGCCACCCCCAGCAGCAACGACAGGCTGCGCTCGGCAAACATGCCGAGGTACGGGCGAAAGAAGGCGGTCATGCTCGACAGGTCGGCGGCCCAAGCATTCCAGGTGTCGGTCAGTGAGCCGCCCACCACAGGCACGGCATACAGCCAATGGGGCGCCGGCGGTATCTCTGCCAGCCACGCTTCAAGGGAGCTCCGCAAGACTTTGACATCGGCCGCGCCGCCCGGCACCGCCAGTGCGAGCGGCAGCACGATCACCAGGGCAGAAAGCACCACCATGGTCAGCGCAACCAGACCGCGCGGCAACCTCAGCTTGCGGTGCAGCCAGGCAAAGACCGGCCAGGTCGAGTACACCAGGATGGCCGCCCATAGCACCGCCGACAGGAACGGGTAGATCACCAACCCGCATCCGAGCGCGATGCCGCCAATCAGCAACGCCATCAGAACACGTTCGGCAATCATTCAGCCTCCGGCGCAGCCGCTTGCTGGCCCGCAGAAGCCGCCTCTAGCCGCCACGAAGTCCCATGACAATGACGGCCCAGACTGGCAGGACACCGAAACAATTTTGGGATATGTTCAAAAAATTGCGCAATGTCGCGATCTGTGGGATTACTGCCGGCTAGGTGGCAGAGTGGTTGTAAGACCATCCGCCGAGTCGCGCCAGTTGCCCATGCCCGGGCGCCGGCCGGCGCCGTCAGTCGAAAAGGATACCGGTAATCAATGCGGTTTACAGAGATCGGACAGCAATTACGGGCCTACAGGCTTGAATCCGGGCTGCGGGCAGAGGAGATCGCGGCGCGTCTAGGCGTCTCGCGCGCAGCGCTCTACCGCTACGAGAAGGGCGAGGTGATCAAGCTCGACACGGTCAATCGGCTGGCTGAGCTGCTCAAGATCTCGCCGCTCTCGCTGCTCGGTATCGGCGTGGAGTATTACAGCCGTCCGATCGGCTTCTTCGAGCGCCTGCGGCAAGTCGAAGAGACCGCCGACCAGATTCTTCAAGTATCGTTCCCTCTCACCTATCTCACATCCTCCGACGAGTTGGACAGCGTGGAAGCCGAGTTGTTTGCCGAGGCCTCTGGGGAGGCTGGCACCGAACGCAACGCCGCGCGCGCCACTGCCGAGCAGGTGCTGGGCATCCTGGCCGAGCGCAAGCGCATGTTTCGTCAGCGCCGGCCCAGCATCATCGCGATCCTTTCGCCCGGCGCCATCGCACGCTTTCTTGTTCAGGGCGTAGGCCAAGGTGCGGCCAAGTCCGAGACCCTGCGCGAACGTGCCCGTTCGGTGGCACGCGTCGAGATGGAGAACATCGTCAACCTGATGGAGGTCGAGCCGATGGGTTTGCAGTTCGGCATACTGACCTCGGGCGAGCCGTCGGGCCAATTCCAGCTGCTGCGTTCGCGCGACCGAGCCATGCTGGCGATCAACCCGTTCCGGTCCGACACCATCCCGCACGCGCAGGCGGGCGTCGCCATGATGACAGGGGCCGAAGAAGCGGTGGCGGCGCACCAGCGCGTGGCGGAAGCCATGTGGCGAGAGGCCATGAAGGGGCCAGCCGCCGCCCAGGCGCTGAGGGAGATCATCGCCGCCAACGGTTAGCCCTCGTTGCCGGCCCCTTCGTGCCCCGAGACGTTTCGTGTAGATGCGGCGCCATGAACGCCGCTTCCACATGGCCGAAGCTGATCTCGGACGAGGACGTCATCATCGATTCCCAGGAGACGGTCTGGAACGGCCGCTTCGCGCTGCAGCGCGTAGGCTTCCGCCAGCGCCGCTTCGACGGGGCGCTCTCTGGCCCGCGCGTGTGGGAGTTGCTGCGGCGTGGCCCCGCGGGGGGCCGGGGTGCCCACGCCCCCGGGCGGGCCGGGGGGGGTTTTTTCGCGCCCGTGAC
>CAXUHU010000012.1:1455-23016 GCA_964250925.1 uncultured Acetobacteraceae bacterium | reverse complement strand
GTGTGGGAGTTGCTGCGGCGTGGCACGGCTGCTGCCGTGCTTCCCTACGACCCGGTCCGCGACGCGGTGGTTATGATCGAGCAGTTCCGCCTGCCCGCCCACGCCGCCGGCGTGCAGCCCTGGATGATGGAGCTTGCCGCCGGGCTGACCGACGGGTCGGAAAGCGCCGAAGCCACAATCCGTCGTGAGTCGGTGGAGGAGATGGGGCTGGAGCTGGGCGCTGTGGAGCGCATCGGGGATTTCCTGCTCACGCCTGGCGGTTGCGACGAACTCTGCACGTTGTTTGCCGGGCGGGTCGCCTTGGGCGCGGTCCCGGCCGGCGGCCTGCTTGGCGTGCGCGGCCTGGCAACCGAGCAGGAAGACATACGCGTCTGGGCGTTGCCGGCGAGCGAGGCCATCGAGGTGGCCATTGCCGGCGGCTACCCGAACTCGGTTGCCAGCATCGGCCTGCTTTGGCTGGCTGCAAGACGCGACTGGCTGCGCGCGCGGTGGCTTGGTTGACCGCGCCGCTGGTTGGCACCGGCTGGCTGGCCGACCGGCTGGGCACTCCTGGCCTGCGGGTGCTGGACGCGAGCTTCTACCTGCCCACCGAGGCCAAGGTGGCGCCCGACCTGTTCGAAGCCGGGCATATTCCGGGTGCCCGCTTCTTCGACCTGGAGCTGGTGGCCGACCAGGAGACGGACCTGCCCCACATGGTTCCATCCGCGGGCCGGTTCGAACGGTTGGTGGCTGCCCTGGGCGTGTCGGAGGGCGACCACGTCGTGTTCTATGACCAGAAAGGTCTGTTCTCCGCGGCGCGCGGCTGGTGGCTGATGCGGCTGTTTGGCCACGGCCGTGCTTCGGTGCTCGACGGCGGCCTGCCGAAGTGGCGCGATGAAGGTCGCCCGATGGAGCACGGGGCGCCTCGCGTTGCGGAGCGCGGCGTGTTCCGCGCGACGTTGCACGGGGCACGCCTGCGCGGCCTGGGCGACATGCTGGACAACCTGGCGCATCGGGGCGAGCTGGTGCTCGATGCCCGGCCGGCCGGTCGTTTTGCCGGCGCCGCCCCTGAACCACGCCCTGGCCTGCCCAGCGGCCACATGCCGAACGCGCGCAGCCTGCCGGCCGGCGAGCTGCTTGCGGTGGATCAGACCATGCTGCCGCCCGCTGCCCTGCGCGCCCGCTTTGCGGCCGCCGGCGCCGATGGCAGCCGCCCCGTGGTCACCAGTTGCGGCACGGGTGTCACGGCCGCGATCCTGACGCTTGGTCTAGCCGTGGCGGGCCTGCCGGAAGGCGCACTCTACGACGGCTCGTGGACCGAGTGGGCCAGCCGGCCGGAAACCCCCAAGGAGACCGCATGACGGAGCAGCCCCAACGACTGGCTACCCGCCTGTCCCATGCCGGGCGCGCCGGCACCAAGGTGCACGGCTTCGTCAACCCGCCCGTCCATCGCGGCTCCACCGTGTTGTACGAGGACATGGCCCAGCGCCGCGCCTATCTGAAACGCCGCTTCGACCAGGCGCTCACCTACGGCACGCAGGGTTCGGCCACGCACCACGCGCTGGAGGATGTGGTTGCCGAGATCGAGGGCGGGACACGATGCCACATCTTCTCCACCGGCTTGGCCGCGGTAACCGCGCCGCTGCTTGGCTACCTGGGCGCTGGCGACCACCTTCTGATGCCGGACAGCGTATACGGCCCCACCCGCCTGTTCTGCGAGACCATGCTGAAGCGCATGGGCATCGCCACGACCTACTACCGCGCCGAGACGACGGCGGACGCGCTGGCGCCGCAAATCCGCGCCGAAACGCGGGTGTTGTTCCTGGAGAGCCCCGGCAGCCACACCTTCGAGGTGCAGGACGTGCCCGCCTTGGCGGCTTTGGGCCGCGATCGCCGGGTCGCGGTGCTGATGGACAACACCTGGGGCATCCACGCCTTCCAGCCCTTTGCCCATGGGGTGGACGTTTCGATCCAGGCGCTGTCGAAATACGCAGTCGGCCATTCCGACGTGCTGCTCGGCTCGGCCACTACGCGTGAGGATTTCCATTGGCGGCGGGTGCGCGATGCCGCCCTGCAGCTCGGCCAATACGCCTCCCCCGACGATTGCTGGCTCGCGCTGCGCGGGCTGCGCACGATGGCGGTGCGGCTGGAGCGGCAGATGGCGTCGGGGCTGGCGGTGGCGGCCTGGTTTGCGGCCCGGACGGAGGTGGCGCGCGTGCTGCACCCGGCTTTGCCAGGGGCGCCAGGGCACGAACTATGGAAGCGTGATTTTACCGGCGCTTGCAGCCTGTTCGGCGTGGCGTTCGTGCCCGAGGTGACGGTGGAGGCGACACACCGGTTCGTGGACGCGCTGACGCTGTTCGGCATCGGCGCGTCCTGGGGCGGTTACGAAAGCTTGGCGTTGCCGACTACGGGTTTCGTGACGCGATCGGCGGCCGACGTGGCGTTTTCGGGGCCGATGGTGCGGTTTCATGTCGGCTTGGAGGACCCGGCGGACCTGATTGCGGACCTGGAGGCGGCAATCGGTTTGCTGACGTAAGAAAACGCTTCTTTTTAGGAGAAAAGAAGCAAAAACCTTCTGTTCGGCTGTCGCGGAATCGAATCTTACATTGCCGCGGCCAGTGCATCCGAGACTCGCCTGGCGAACGCCGCCGGGTCGTTCGGCGCCTCGCCATCCTGCACCCGCGCGATGTCCAGCAGAGTCAGGGCCACGTCGCCCAAGGCCTCGCCCCGCTCGGCGCGCGCCGCCAGCGACACGATCAGCCGGTGGCGCGGGTTGATCTCCAGCAGCGGCGCGCTGCCGCTGTAGCCCGGCGGCCCAGCCCGACCGGTGCGGCGCATCAGGCGCTGCAGTTGCAAATCGGGGCCCTGGCTCTTGGCCG
The DNA here is from genome assembly GCA_964250925.1 of uncultured Acetobacteraceae bacterium. GTDB lineage: Bacteria > Pseudomonadota > Alphaproteobacteria > Acetobacterales > Acetobacteraceae > BOG-908. The sequence goes on along the minus strand of CAXUHU010000012.1, from coordinate 20,155 downwards.
ACAGCACCACGGCGCTATCGACCAGGCGGTCCGTCGCACGCACGTCGTCCACCGTGTCGCCCAGCGCCTCCTTCAACGCGGCCACCAGCTTCGTCACGTCCGCCGCCTCGCCCGCCTGCGCGGGAGCCTCGAACTTCGACAGATCGGCCGCACCCTGCGTCACGCTGCGGATCGGCTTGCCGTCATGCTCGCTCAGCCGCTCGGGCCAGAACGCATCCACCGGATCGGACAGCAGCAGCACCTCGATCCCGCGGGCGCGGAACCCCTCGAGCTGCGGCGACTTGGCCAGGCTGCCCGCATCGTCGCCGACCAGGATGTAGATCGCCTCCTGCTCCGGCTTCATGCGGCCCACGTAGTCGGCCAGCGACACCCAGGCCCCCGGCGTGCCCTCCTCGTGGGTGGAACGGAACCGCATCAGCTCGGCCAGCGACGCACGATGCTCGGTATCGTCCCACAGGCCCTCCTTCATCACGGCGCCGAAATTGTCCCAGAAGCCGTTGTAGCTCTCGGCATCCTTGGCGCGCGTCTTCAACTCGCCCAGCACGCGGTTGGTGACCGCCTTGCGTATGCGCGCCAGCACCGGGGTGGCCTGCAGCATCTCGCGGCTCACGTTCAGCGGCAGGTCCTCGGTATCCACCACGCCCTGCACGAAGCGCAGCCAGTCCGGCAGCAGCTTGGCGTCGTCGGTGATGAACATGCGCTTCACGTGCAGGCGCACATGGCTGGTGCGGTCGCCCTCCACCGGCTCGAACGGCCGCGCGCCGGGGAAGAACAGCAGCGCGTAGAATTCCAGGTTGCCCTCGGCGCGCCATTGCAGCGTGGCCCAGGGTGTATCGAAGTAATGGCCCAAATGGCGGTACAGCTCGATCGCCTGCTGCTCGCTCACCTCGGCCTTGGGCTTGCGCCACAGCGCCGTGCCCTCGTTGGCGGGCTGGTCCTTGCCGTCGCGCGCCACCGTGATCGGCAGGGCGATGTGGTCGGCCCATTTGCGAATGGCGGTCTCCAGCCGGTAGGCCTCCAGGTACTCATCCGCGTCACTCTTCATGTGCAGCACGATCGTCGTGCCCGGCGCGTCTCGCGTGGCCGGTTGCAGCGTGTAGTCGCCGCGGCCGTCGGAGGCCCACAGCCAGGCCTCGTCCGTCCCCGCCTTGCGCGACGTCACCTCGACCCGGTCGGCCACCATGAAAGCCGCGTAGAACCCCACGCCGAACTGGCCGATCAGGCTGGGCCGCTCGTCGGGCTTGGCCCCTTCCAGCGAGGTGGCGAAGGCGCGCGTGCCGGAGCGCGCGATGGTGCCCAGGTTCTGCGCCAGCTCCTCGCGCGTCATCCCGATGCCCTGGTCCTCGATGGTCAGCGTGCGGGCTTCCTTGTCCGGCACGATGCGCACCCCGGCCCCCTCGGGCAGGCTCATCGCCGTGTCGGACAGCGCCTCGAACCGCCGCCGGTCGGTGGCGTCGGCCGCGTTGGCCACCAGCTCGCGCAGGAAGATCTCGCGCTCGGAGTAGAGCGAGTGGACGACCAGGTCGAGCAGGCGGCCGACCTCGGCGCCGAACTGGTGACGCTCGGGCTGGGTGCTGTTCGGGGCAATGGTTTCGGGCGGTGCGGTGTCGCTCATAAAAAAATGGTCCTCCTGCGCAGGCGAAGTAGTGAGGCGGCGCGTGCCAGGCAAGCCGGTCGGGTCGCCAACGCGGCGCTTGTTAAGCGGTGTCGATACTTACTAGGCTGAACAGGCAAGCCGTCCAGAAATCACAAACGATCAGGAGGCCCCGTCATGCCGCTCGCACTCCGACTGCTCTCCGTCTCCGCCGCCATCCTTTCGGCATTGATGCCGTCAGTCGCAAGGGCCGCAACGTTCCAAACCCTGGTGGTCTTCGACAAGAAGATCATGGGGTCAGTACCGGAGTACCTCTCCATCAGCTCGCAAGGCAATATATTCGGCACCACCGCATACGGTGGCGGCCAGAAGGACGGAAAGGGCGTTCTGTTCGCGTTTTTTCCGGACAGCAGCGGGAAGCTGGTTCGTCCACTCTACACCTTCCCCGGCATGCCGAACGGCGAGCAACCGAGCGGCCCGGTAACCCAGGTACCAGGTGGCCGGCTGTTTGGCACGACTGGTTTCGGGGGCGTCCAAGGTGGAGGCACGATTTTTAGCTATGATCCCCATACGAGGGCCGAGGACGTGCTGTATAGTTTTTACACAAAGCCCAACGGCAGCGATGGCGCAGCGCCTTCCAACGGCCTGGCTCGGGGGCGGGACGAAAAGCTGTATGGCACTGACAATGGCGGACGTGGAAGCGGCGATTGCGGAACCGTATTCCGTTTTGATCCCAAGACAAGAAAGCTGACGACGATACACGACTTCAACCGGGTCGAGGCTTGTGGCCCAAGGGGCTTAACGTTCAATGGAACCAAAACTTTACTCTACGGTACAACCGTTCGCGGAGGCGCCTTTAACCGTGGAACGATCTTCTCGCTCGACCCGATAACCCGAGCATTTACCATACTCTTCAGCTTTCCTGGCGGGTCGAGCGGCAAAAACCCCCTAGCGCCGCCAGCCTTCGATACTGAGGGCAACGCGTATGGCACGACGCAAAACGGGGTCATCTATAAACTCGCGGCCGGTAGCAACGCTTTCAGCGTGTTGGCAAAGTTTCCTGACGCGGCCGACATCGTTGCCGGCCTTTCGATCGGTCCCTCCGGTATCCTATATGGGGAGACCTACTACGGTGGGGCATACTCCGAAGGGAACGTGTTCTCGGTCGTGCCTTCCACCGGAGCGGTGACAATCTTACATGAGTTCAACGGGCAGGACGGGATGCACCCGTACAGTTTGGTGCTGACCGCACAAGGACTCCTCTACGGAACGACTCTCTATGGGGGCGACGCCAACGGCGGCAACGGATCGCTTTTCGAAATACAGCCTTGACGTAACGCATTCCGCAGCAAGCGTAGCCTTATCGCGCCCTTGCCCGATGCGGGTTGATCAGGGTCGGCCTCGGTCCAATCCGGTGTCGACACGGCTGCTTCGATCCACTCCGACGCTGTCTGCCGCGTAATCAGCCGCTTGGATGTATGCCTCGAAAAGACGATCACCGGCCCAACAAAGCCTGCGCGCAGGCGTCCAGGATCGCGCTCTCGTCTAGCCCATACGCGCCATACAAATCCGGTATGTCCCCGCTCTGCCCGAAGCGGTCCACGCCCAGCGGCACCACGCGCTGGCCGCGCACCGCACCCAGCCAGGCCAGCGCCGCCGGGTGGCCGTCCAGGATGGTCACCACGGCGCTGCCGGGCGGCATCGGCGCCAGCAGCCCCTCGATGTGGCTGACACCGGCCTCGCCGCGCCGGCGTGCCCGGGCGGCGGCCAGCCAGCCGGCGTGCAGGCGGTCCGGGCTGGTCACCGCCAGCAGGCCCGCATCCGGCACGTCCTCGCGCAGCGCCTCGAACGCGGCTTCCGCCTCGGCGGCCACCGGGCCCTGATAGGCCAGCGCCAGCTTCGCCCCCGCGCCGGGCGGCACCACCCAGTGCGCGCCCGCCAGCACCGCCGCCTCGTCCAATACGCGCTGGCTGTGCAGCAGGGCGCGGGTGGACAGGCGCAGCCATACCGCCGAGCCGTCCGGCGCCTGCATGTGGGCCAGCGCCCAGCGCAGCATGATGGCCAACTCGTCCACGTAGGCCGGCTCGAAGCTCGCCAGCCGGTCCAGCGCCATGCCGAGCAGCGGCGTGTTGACCGATTGGTGCTGCCCGCCCTCGGGCGCCAGGCTGATGCCGGAAGGGGTGGAGACGAGCAGGAAGCGCGCATCCTGGTAGCAGGCGTAGATCAGCGCATCGAGGCCGCGGTTGACGAACGGATCGTACACCGTGCCCACCGGCAGCAGCCGCGCGCCGTTCAGCGCGTGGCTCAACCCCGCAGCCCCCAGCAGGAGAAACAAATTCTGCTCGGCAATCCCCAGCTCGATGTGCTGGCCGGCGGGGCTCATGCCCCAGCGCTGCATGCTGGCCACCTTGGTGTCGCGGAACACGTCGTTTCGGACGTGCCTGTCGAACAGGCCGCGGCGGTTCACCCAGGGCCCCAGGCTGGTCGAGACGGTCACGTCCGGGCTGGTGGTCAGCATGCGGCTGGCGACCTCGCGCCACGGCCCGTCCGCGCGGCCGATCTCGCCCAGTATCTCGCCGAAACCGGTCTGGGTGGACAGCGTGCGGCCGGCCAGCTTGCCCAGCGGCACGGCGGCGGGAAGGGCGATCGCCGGCGGCGCGAACACCCGGCCCTGCGGCGTGAGTTGTTGCGCGAACGGGCGCGACGCGATGAACCGCTCCATCGTCTCGGCCGGCAGGTCCAGGCCTTCAGAAGCGTCCCACTCATGGCCGGGGCGGATGCGCATTGCGCTGCGGAACACCTCCATCTGCTCGCGCGTCATCAGGCCGGAATGGTTGTCCTTGTGGCCGGCGAACGGCAGGCCCATGCCCTTGATGGTGTAGGCGATGAAGCAGGTGGGCCGGTCGCCTTCCGCCGCCGCCGCCCGCAGCGCGTCCAGCACCACCTCGATGTCGTGGCCGCCGAGGTTGGTCATCAGTGCGGAGAGTTCGTCGTCGCTCAGCGGGTCGATGATGGCGCGCAACTCGGCCGATCGGCCCAGATCGGCCAGCAGGGCGGTGCGCCAGGCCGCCCCGCCCTGGAACGTCAGCGAGGCGTACAGGCTGTTCGGGCAGTCGTCGATCCAGCGGCGCAGCGCCTCGCCGCCGGGCCTGGCAAAGGCGGCCAGTTGCAGGCGGCCGTGCTTGATGCGCACCACGTTCCAGCCCATGTCGCCGAACAGGCCCTCGAACCGCCCGAACAGCCGGTCCTGCACCACGCTGTCCAGGCTCTGGCGGTTGTAGTCCACGATCCACCAGACGTTTCGCACGTCGTGCTTCCAGCCTTCCAGCAGGGCCTCGTAGATGTTGCCCTCGTCCAGCTCGGCGTCCCCGGCGATGGCGATGTGCCGCCCCGGCGCCAGGCCGTCTGGCAGCAGGCCGTGGAGGCGCACGTAATCCTGGATCAGGGCGGCGAAACTGGTGGCCGCCACGCCCAGGCCCACCGACCCGGTGGAAAAATCCACCTCCGCCCCGTCCTTCACCCGGCTTGGATAAGCCTGCGCCCCGCCGAACCGCCGCAGCCCTTCCATCTTCTCGCGCGTCTGCCGCCCGAACAGATAGTTGGCGGCGTGGAACACCGGCGAGGCGTGCGGCTTCACCGCCACGCGGTCCTGCGGCCGCAGCTCGGAAAAATACAGCGCCGTCATGATCGAGACGACCGAGGCGCAGCTTGCCTGGTGGCCGCCCACCTTTAGCCCGTCGCGGTTGGGCCGGATGTGGTTGGCGTTGTGGATCGTCCACGCCGACAGCCACAGCAGCTTGCGCTCGATCTGGTGCAGGGCGGCCAGTTCCGCGGTTGGAATGCGGGTCGGGGTGTTGGCCGGTGCGTCCATGGGCTTGGTTCCGATAGTCGGTTGTCCCGAGCCACCAGATAGGGGCAAGCCCGGGCTGGCGGAAGCGGCCGGCGCATTGGGCGCAGACTCGCGTCGTCGCTATGCTGCCTCGACGCACGAGCGAGGGGGGATGCGCCGTATGGCACTGGTGATCGTCGTGGCACAGCAGAAGGGCGGCGCAGGCAAGACCATGCTGGCGGCCAACCTGGCCGCGGCCCTGGCCGGGCAGCACCGTGTGACGCTGCTCGACATCGACCCGCAACGCAGCCTGGCCCGCTGGAACCAGTTGCGTGTCGCCAACGCGGGCTTGCCGCCGATCGGCTTCTCCGACGTCTCCGGTTGGCGGGTGAAGGGGGAATTGGACCGGCTGGCGCGCGAGGCCGACGTGCTGATCGTTGATACGCCGCCGCAGATCGACAGCGACGCCGCGCGGGCCATTCGCGCGGCCTCGCTGGTGCTGATCCCGGTGCAGCCGAGCCTGCCCGACCTTTGGGCGTCGGAGGCGACGCTGAAGATCGCGGCGGCCGAACGGCGGCCGGTGGCCGTCCTGATGAACCGCGTCTCCGCCCGGTCGGGCCTGCGGCTGACCGTGGAGGCAGACTTGCGGGCGCGTGGCCTGGCCATACTGCAGGCGGCGCTGGGCGACCGGCGCGCCTATGCGCAGGCTTTCGCGCACGGTATGGGCGTGGCCGAAGCGCAGCCGCGCTCGGTGGCCGCAACCGAGATGGCAGCCGTGGCAAGCGCCGTTCTGGAGACCGCACGATGAGCCCGCACATCCTCTGGCTGCCCAACACGCTGCTGGCCTTGCACCTGCTGGCCGCCACGGCCTGGGTCGGCGGCATGCTCTACGCGCTGGTGGTGCTGCGGCCGGCCTTGGGCGTGCTCGACCCGCCGCAGCGCCTGCAACTGCACATGGTCACCCTGAAGCGCTTCTTCCTGGTGGTCTGGCACGCCATGCCCATCATGCTGCTGACCGGCTGGGCGATGATCGGCGCGGTCGGCTGGAGCATGGCGCGCCTGCCCTGGTACGTGAACACCATGCAGTTGTTGGGGCTGGTTATGGCGGCGGTGTTCCTGTGGGCCTATTTCGGCCCGTTCCGCCGCCTGCGCCGCGCCATCCGCCCGGGACCGGAACTGCTGGGCCGCATCCGCCAGCTTATCACCGTCAACCTGGCGCTGGGCACGGCTGTGATCGTCGTGGCCTCGCTCGGCCACCAGTGGTAGCGCATCAGTCGGTCGCCGCTCGGGCCAGGGCCGCCAGCACAGCATCCCGGTTGTCCGCGATGCCTTTGTAGGCCGCCATCGTATCGGGCATCGCCCCAATCATGCCGGCCAGCGACGCGGCCGCGCCCGGCACTTGCAGCACGCGGCGCAGCGGATAGGCGTGCACGCGGATGGCAAACAGCACCGCCCCGCTGGCCGGCAGCCGGAGCAGCGTTTGCCGTTCGACGCGGAAGAACAGCCGATCGGGCGCGTCGTCGGGCGTGATCGCCTCACCGGTCCCGCGGTGTCCGGGTTCCGGCTGGAACAGGGCGGCGTCGTCGAGCAGCCCCCAGTTGAACCGCTCGGCCAGCCGGCCGGGGCGCAGCGCCCGCATGAACCGGTCGACGGAGGCGGACAGCCGCTCGGCATACAGCGGCACGGGGCCGTGCACGTCCAGCAACGGCCGGCCGATCTTGTCCCGCAGCCGCCAGCGGGACGGCGCGCACAGGATGGCTGCCTCCAGCACGGGGGACGGGCCGACCGTGCCGATCACGCACAGATCCTCCTGCACCAGACGGCCCGCGATCTCCAGCGGGTCGTGGGAGGGGTTCGCCATGTCGAAGCTCTCGCCGGTGAGCCGGTTGTCCAGCGTCCCGCCGCGACGCACGAACCAGCCGGGGTAGCGGCGCGGCAGCAGCTCGGCCAGCACGGCCAGCACCTCGGTCCGTGCCGCCTCCGAGGCCGGTGTGGCGGCGAACACCGCGTGGCGCCGCGTGTCGATCAGCATGCGCCGGCCGGCCATCTCGTCCGGGTAGAGGGCGTCGATCTCCACCAGTTCGTCGGCCGGGCGCGACACCAGCCCCAGCGCCATGCGGAACGGCCCCGCCTCCAGCGGCAGCAGCAGGCGCTCAGGCGGCAATGGCCCGCTTGCCATCAGACCGGATCGAGCACCGCTTCAACCACCTCGGCCTCGTCGGGCATTCGGCTTATCGTAAAGCCGAGGTGACGCACGAAACCGAGCATGGCGTGGTTGTCGGCCAGTACCTGGCCGGTGATGCGCCCGATGGCCCGGCCGCGCGCCCAGGCGATCAGGCGGTCCATCAAATGGCGCGCCAGGCCTAGCCCCTTGCTGTCCGGCTGCACCAGGATGGCGAACTCGGCGGCCCGTTGGCCGCCGCGTTCCTCTGGCTCGCAAACCAGCCGAGCCACGCCCACGGTCGCGCCGTCGCGCGGGCGCACGGCGATAAAGGCCATCTCGCGATCGTAATCGATCTGCGTCAGCCGCGCCATCTGCTCGGGCGCTACCTGGCGGAGCGCGGTGAAGAAGCGGAAGCGCATGTCCTCGGGCGGCACGCGGCCGACAAGGGCGGCATGAGCCTGCGCGTCTTCCGGTCGGATCGGGCGTATGTGAAAGGTCTGGCCATGGCTGGACCAGTCATGGGCCAACTGCTCCGGATAGGGCGAGATGGCGAAGGACGCGTGTTGCCCGGCCGGGTGCAGCCGGATCGCCGCATCGCCGGCCAGCGCACCCTGCGGCGTCAGGTGAAGCGCGCCGATGGCAATCGCCGAGACTTGCGGCTGATCGACCAGCAACTGGCTGACCCGCACCAGCGCGTCGGCCGCAGCATCGGCGAGGGCGGCGTCGTGCAGGGTGGCAACGGACAGGGTGGCAGCGGGCAGCGTGGCAGCGGGCAGCGTGGCTGCGGGCAGCCCTGCCCGGGCTGACAGGTCGTGTGCCAAGGCCAGGTTCAGCGGCGGCAGGTCGTAAGCAGGGGCGGTGCCGGCCGGCAAAGCCAACCCGATCGCGGGCCCGAAGGTGGGATCCTCATGCACGGTCAAGCAGGCAGCCGGCGTGGACGCGCTGGCGGCGTGCGGTGCCGTGCCTATGCCGTAGGCCGACAGGACGGCCAGCGATTGGCCACACGTCAGGGCGGGGCAGCCGGAGGCGGCGGCCTCGGCGAAGATGCGTGCGACGACGTCGTGGTCGGGTGCGACATCCAGCACGCGGCTGGCCGGCAACTCGCGCGCGGCCTGGCGCGCGCGGCGGTCGCGCAGCAGGTAGGCGAACGCCTCCACCGCCTGCTCGGGCGTGGCGAAGGCGGGCAGGCCGGCCTCGGCCAGCCGCCGGCGGTGGGCAGCCCCGGTCGTCTCGCCCATCACGCAGGTCAGCACGGGCAGGTGCGCCGTGTGTGCGGCGGCAATGACCGATTCCACGGCCGCCGCATCGCCCGCACCGGTGGGTGCCAGCAGCACCAGCACGCCCCCTACGCCGGGCACGGCCGAAATCATGGCTGCGATGCTGGCCACGTCGGTGGGGGCAGCAGCGCCGGCATAGACCAGGCCATAGATCAGGTCGGCCGGCAGGCTTGCAGTCAGGCTCGCCTGTGCCTCCTGCGACAAGGTCGCCAGCGTGATGCCCGCGCGCAGCGCCGCATCGGCCGCCAGCCGGCCGGGCCCGATGGCATTGGTCACGATCGCCATCGTCTCGCCACGCAGCGGACGCGACCGGCTGAGCGTTTCGGCGGCCGCCACGAACGCCTCGAACCGATCAACGGTAAACACGCCGGCGCGGTTCAGCGCCGCCTCGAACACCGCGTCCGCCCGCCCCGTCTCGTCCAGCAGCCGCCCGCCGGGGCGTAATGCCACCACCGGACGCAGGCGCGATGCGGCGCGCGCGGCCGAGATGAAGGCGCGCCGCGCGCGGACCCGGCGGATGTCGAGAAGGATGAGTTTCGTGCCGGGGTCGCGCGCCAGAAAATCCAGCACCGCGCCGAAGCCGATATCGGCGTTGCCGCCGATGCCGGCCACGTGACTGAAACCGACGCCGTTTGGCCCCGCCCAGTCGATGACGGCGCGCGCCAGGGCCGCCGACTGGGTCACCAGCGCCACGTGGCCGGCGGGCAGTGCGATGTGCGACAGTGACGCGTTCAGCCCCATCGCCGGGCCCGCCACGCCGAAGGAGCTCGGTCCCAACACGCGCAGGCCCGCCGAACTGGCCAGTGCGGCCAGGCCGTCCGCCCGGCAGGTCACGATCGCCACCTGGCAGCCGGCGGCGGCCACGCTCAGCAGGTCGGCGCCGACCCGGGATTCCGGCCCGGTGATCACCGCCAGGTCAGCCACGAAGCGGACCGGCAGCGCAGCGCTGGGCGGGGCCGCGGGATCGGGCCATACCGGTCCGGCAAAGCCGCCTTCGCGCAGGTTGGCCAGCACGCGGGCGCCGTCCGCCGTCTCTCCAAGCACGGCCACCGAGCGCGGCTCGAACAGGGTGTCGATCGCGAAACGCCGGGCACGCAAGACGGTCATGATGCCAGCCTACACGATGCTGCCGCCGGCGGCAGGTCAGAGCGGCTGGCGGGCAAACCGCTGGCCTTCCGACCGAGCCAAGCCGCGCAGGAGGCAAACCCTGTTTGGCTGCGTGGCAGTTGCCGCCTCGGCCGGAGCCGGAAGGGCAACGCCGCGGCCTGGCGAAGTGCCGAGCTGAATCGCGAAAACACGGAGCTGCGCAATTGCATGATGTCCAGTATGGACGTTGCAAGTGTTCATCTATGATCGCGAGCGTTGTTTATCACGATTTGCATTTCCGATTTTAAGCTAGGGTCAACTTGTGGAAACTGGTTGTACCAGCCATGACTTCGTTGCCGAGGAGGAGAACTTGAAGTCGCTTTGTCTTGAGTTGACCGAGTTGCTGTATAACACAGAGGGCAATCGCAGCACTTATCGCTTCTGCGCTCATCGTAGCACCACACCTATCGTCCCAACGATTTGCCGCTGCTTCCGCGAGTCAAGGCTTCTGCAGATTGCTGCTGCGTCGATCAATGCGGCGGCGGCTCTAGTATCCACGGTTTTTCTCCACAAGAAAACTTTGGGATGTCGTAGAAGCCCATCTGAACGGGATCCGCAGCTGTCTTCTGAGTGCACACCACTCGCGAGTATCGGTTCGATTGCGGTTCGTAACCCAGTATTCCAAGATCTATTCGCACAATACTTCCCCAAGCTTGATCGAAACTAAATTGCGGATTTCCGAATCGGTACGGGGCGGGCTTGAAGCGCAAACGAACCTGCTTGAGACAACTGCTTACAAGTGATACGTTCGTTTGCCCTGCTTCTTCGCCATAGGTTTCAACAGGAGGCATGTTGTTTGGGCGACAGGGGTTAGCGGCATAGCTTGCCGAGCTCAGCAAGAGCGCAAGAGTTACTGCCCAGACTGATCGATATTTCATGAGATGCCCCGTACGCGAGCCCTTCGATGCGACAGCTCGCCCGAATATATGAGGTATGAACGTTTGAGGCCAGCCTCACGCGAAACCGTTCCACTCCGCAATGAACTATTACGTAACTAAAGATCTAGCCACTCGGAGCCGATATGGCCGCGCATAAGTCAAGATTTCGGAGTCACATCCCCCCCGGCGCTTTAAGGGCGACGCACTACAGCGGCTGGCCGGAGACCTTACGTTGCAGCGTCGCAAGACGGCCCGCGCCCTGATGCACCTTCGGATCAACGGCCAGCAGCTTCTGCCAGGCATCCAGCGCGCGCGGAAAATCGTGGCGGGCCTCGGCGAAGTGCGAAAGATCGGCCAGCGCCGGGAAGCAGCGCGGCTCGCGGGCCAGCGCCTGCGCCAGGTCGGCAATGGCGCCACGCTCGTCGCCGTTGGCGAAGCGCGCCTCGGCATGCAGGCGCCAGAGTTCTGCCTGGTCGGATTGCAGATCCAGCGCCGCGTCCAGGTCGCCGATCGCGGTCCTGCTATCCTGGCGCTGCAGCGATTGTTGCGAACGATCCACCAGCAACTGCACCGACGGGCTGATGCGGGCGTGCCAGGCTTCTGCGATCTGGCTCTCGAGCGCTTCGGCCTGCTGCGACGTGGGCGCCGTGTGCAACCGGTCGAGCAACACGGCCACGGTGTCCGGTGCGGCCGCCGCCAGCAGCACCGCCGCCAACGCCAGCAGGCGCCTCATGCCGGGCGGTTGAGGGTCTGGACTGCGGCCGGCGGCGGGCCGCCAGCCATCCAGTCCAGCAGCTCCACCGTGTGCACCACCGGCGTGGGTCCCGCGCCCAGCTGGGTAATGCAGCCGATGTTGCCGGCGGCCACCAGGTCGGGGCGGGTACGGCCGATGTTCTCCAGCTTGCGATCCCGCAGCTTGCCCGCGATTTCGGGCTGGACGATGTTGTAGATGCCGGCCGAGCCGCAGCAGATATGCGGCTCGGCCGGCACCACCACGGTGAAGCCCCCACCCTTCAGCACCGATGGCGGGGCGCCCGTCACCCCCGGTCCAAGCTGCAGGCTGCAGGCTGAGTGATAGGCGACGCGCAATCCGGGCGAGGCGCGCGTGGGCCCGTAATCCAGCGTGGCCAGGAACTCGGTGATGTCCCTTGCCCGTGCCGAGACGGCCTCGGCCCGGCTGCGCCACGGTTCCGGCTCGTTGCGGAACATGAACCCGTAATCCTTGACCGTGGTGCCGCAGCCGGAGGTGTTGATGACGATGGCATCGAGCCCCTCGCCCTCAATCTCGCGGTGCCAGCCGCCGATGGCGGCGCGTGCGGCATCCATTGCGTCGTCGTGGCGGCCCATATGGTGGGTGAGCGCGCCGCAGCAGCCGACGTCGGGGGCGATCACCACCTCGGTGCCCAGGCGGGTCAGCAGGCGTATGGTGGCCTCGTTGATGCTCGGGGCCAGGGTGCGCTGGGCGCAGCCGGTCAGCAGGGCCACCCGGGCCCGGCGCTGGCCCAGGGCCCGGTGCACCTGCGGGCGCTGCATGCGGCTCGCCGGCGGCAGGCTGGCCGGTGCCAGCGCGAGCATGGCGCGCAGGCGCTGCGCCGGCACGCTGCGCCCAAGGATCAGCGGGGCGAACGGCCGGCCCAGTCGCGCCAGCACCATCGCGGCGCGGAACGGGCCGGGATGGGGCAGCACGCGCGACAGCACGGCGCGCAGCATGCGCTCGTGCCACGGGCGATCGTACGTCGCCTCGATGTGGCGCCGTGCGTGATCGACCAGGTGCATGTAGTTCACGCCCGACGGGCAGGTCGTCATGCAGGAGAGGCAGGACAGGCAGCGGTCCACATGCCGCACCACTTCCTCGGTAGCAGGGCCGCCACCTTCCAGCATGGTCTTGATCAGGTAGATGCGGCCGCGCGGACTATCCAGCTCGTCGCCTTGCAGCAGGAACGTGGGACAGGTGGCGGTGCACATGCCGCAATGCACGCAGGTCCGTAGAACCTGGTTGCTGCTGGCGGTGTCGGGGTCGGCAAGCTGGCCGTCGGAAAAATTGGTTTGCATGCTGGGCAGATGTTGGGGCGTTCCGGCCCCAAACACTAGCCCGTGCCGTCGAAGCCTTCAGGCCGTCGCAGCCGACAGCCGCCCTGCCCGGCCGATACGATCAGTAGCGGCCGTACGGATAACCGTAGGGACCATACGGATAGCCATACGGCTGGTAGTAGGCCGCCGGCGGATAATAGGCCGGGCGCGGGTAGTAGGCGGGCTGTCCGTAGGGCGTGACGAACCGGTCGCGATGCTGAACGACCGCCAGCGCCGGACGGGCAGGCTCGTTGGCGGGTACGTTCAGCGCGTCGCTGTCGTGGTCGGTATCGGCCGCCGGCACCGCATGGTCGTGCGGCGCAGCCAACGCGTGAGGCGCGGCCAGCTCGTGGGGCGTAGCCGACATGATCGTGACCACCCGGGGTGCATGGGTCTCCGTCAACCAGCGCGGCATGTCGAAACGGGTCATGACGACCCGCGGCGCAGGACGACGCGGCGGAATGAACCGGGCGACGACGGGCGGCGCCATGCGCACGACTGCCGGCGCCGCATGCACCACCGGCGCGCTTCGCAACGCCGGCTTGGTCACGCGGACATGCAAAAGCGCAGCACTCCTCGGCGCAGAAGCCGATACGTCGTCGGCCACAGGCGCCTCCTCGGGCGCGGCAGCTTTCGCCATCATCGCCCTCTGCACGGTGGCGCCCGTGACGGGCGGCGGTGTCGTCTCTGTTTCGTCCGACGCGACGGCTTCGCGGGGAACGGGCGAAAGGGGCAGCGGCTCCTGCGGCGTCAGCGCTTGCGCGGTCGCGGCGACCGGCTCGGCCGGCGCCGGCGCGGCCGAGGCTTGCTCGACGGGCGGGGGGGCCGCAACGTGGTCCACTACCTCCTGCACGGGGGCTGCGGGCGGCCTCGCATTGGCCAATCTCGTTACCGCGTCGGGGCGTGCCGGCTCGGTACGGACCGCAAAGCTCGTCGTCTGCGGCACGGTCTTTGCCAAATGCGATACGTGCCAGTAGTGCAAGGTGCTGCCGCCCACGGCGGTCAACGCGCACAAGGTTGCCGCTTGGCACAATGTTGCGGCCGATACCTGGCCGGCTGCGGCCGTAACCCAGGCTCCGCCAGCCAGCGCCAGTGGCGCCGCCCGCCGCGCCGTGCTGCGCATACCCGTCCAGGCCTGCGCGATGTAGAGGATCAGAATATCTTCCACGCCTGGTTCTTCGGGCAGCTCGTCAGCAAACAGGAGACGACGATCGGCGGTCTCGGATACGCGGCGGCCGGAGCTGTCGTAGCAGAGCTGGCCAGGTTTGGGCCGGTTGGCAGGAACGAAGGCGCCATCGCGTGACAGGTCGAACCGGCGCGTCATGCGGCATCTCCCTGAGAGTGGTAGCGGCAAGTCTCTGCTGAAACTTCCATACCTGTCCGTTACATTACGGTTATGACAGGCGAAAGTAGATCGTATGGTGCAAGGCCGTGCAAGCCCAAGTTGCGTCCGTTACACAATTCTTTTCCGGCCAAACGCAACGTTCACGAAGCCGACATAAACTCGGGTGGCGCAACGCTTGCGCGACACGACGGCGCATCCATCCACGGCCCGGCGGCGTTCTGAGGTAAACGCCTCGGGAGGTTTGGATGCGTCGTTACACCGCTGTCGCTGCTGTCGCAGCCTGCCTGCTGTCGACCCCAGCTTTGGCTGCCGGTACCGGCGTTTATGCGCCGCTGAACCGGCCCGGGCCGGCGCTCACCCCGTCCAGCGCCGAACTGGCGGCCAGCCTGTCGTGTAGCGGCAACCTGGCCGATACGACTCACGAGGCTATCCTATTAGTGCCGGGCACCGGATCGACTCCGCAAACAGCGTTTTCATGGAATTACGAGCGCGCCTTCGTGGCCGAGGCACGACCGTTCTGCGCCGTGACCCTGCCCGGCAGCGCCATGCTCGATATCCAGACCGCAGGCGAGTACGTGGTCAACGCGATCCGTGCCGTGCACGCCATGGCCGGCCGGCCGATCGGCATACTGGGTTGGAGCCAGGGCGGCATGGTGCCGCGCTGGGCACTGCGTTTCTGGCCCGACACGCGCCTGATGGTGGCCGACATGATCGCACTCGACCCATCAAACCATGGCACGCTGGATGCGCAGGCATCGTGCACAGCAGACGCAAGCTGCGCTCCCGCCGTCTGGCAGCAAACGACCGGCGCCCGCTTCCTGACCGCGCTGAACAGCGGCGCCGAAACGTTCGCCGGCATCGCCTATACCACGATCTACAGCGTGGACGACGAGGTTGTGGTGCCGAACCTCAATGCCGCCGGCAGTTCCTCGCTGCACACCGGCCGCGGCCGAATCGTCAACATCGCCGTGCAATCCCTATGCCCAAACGACGCGTCCGAGCACCTTGCGATGGGAACCTACGATGCGGTTGGCTATGCGCTGGCCATCGACGCGCTAGACCATGCCGGTCCCGCCGATTCCGCGCGCATACCGGCCTCAGTCTGCCTGCAGGCGACGCAGCCTGGCGTGGACTCTGCCTCGCTCGCCCAGAACCTGGCTGCGCTGGATTTATCCGTCGTTGCCGCCTTCAACGCGGCGCCCACCCTGCCCGCCGAGCCGGCTCTCGCCGCCTACGTCTTCAGGTAGGCAAACCGCCAGACGCCGCGCGAGACGGTTCGGCTGTCACCGCCGACGTCCGGGCATAGGGCCTTGAAATGGAGTCCGGCTCACCAACACGGCGGTAATCCGGCTGTGTTGCGCGCGGGCCACTCGTTCTACGGAAAACGATACGATACAGTCACGTAGGGCGTCCGGAGCGAAGGCGCCCACGAGGGGCTGCGGCGATGGAGCGGGGTGGGTTCGTGTTCGGGGCGGCGATGCTGTGTGCCGCCGTCGCGCACGCCGACGGGATCGATTGCAGCCGGGCCACGGCGCCGCTCGACCGCGCGATCTGTGCGGAACCGGCGTTGCTGGCGCAGGATCGAGCGTTGTCGCAGGCTTACGAAGCCGAACTCCGCCGTGACCCGGCGGCGGCCGGGGCTACGCGCGCGGCACAGCTGCATTGGCTGGCCGAGCGGCGCACCGCCTGCCAGCCTCTGGCAGCGAACCCCGCAAAGGCGGCCGCCACGTCCTGCCTGGCCCGCCAATTCGCGCTGAGGATCGAGGCACTGACGCCGCAGCCCACCGCGTCGCCCGGTGCGGCGCTGCCCCAGGCGGCCTTGCCGCCGCCGGTTGTGCTGGCCGCGGCCGATGCGCCTCCGCCGTTGCCCGCCGACACGCCCCGGCCGCTCGTGCTGCCCGCCATTCCCGCCGCCCGCATGGCGCAAGCCGCCGCACGGCTGGACGCGGACCTCCTGCCGGCATCGCCGTTAGCGGAGACCCTGCTGCACGTCACGACGCCCGGCCGGTTCGCCATCGCGGCGCACAGCGCGAGCGGCGCGGCCCTGACCCTGGTCGACATGATCACCGGGCCGACCGAGGCGGCCGGGGTGGCGGGTGTCAGCGACGGGCGGATTGACCGGTTGCTGGACCGTGGCACCTACAAGCTGCACGTCGCCTCGGCGCCTGGGGCTACCGGCCAGGTCCAGCTGCGCGTGCAGGCGTTCGGCGAGGCGGCAGGCCCCGCCGCGGTGCCCGATCAGGGCGAGATCGACACGACTCTGGGCGATTTGCAGCAGCGCTCCTTCTGGTTCGCGGCCACCGGCGCGCCGATCCGGCTGCAGGCGGCCGGGCGCGCGCTGTCGGAGGTGAAGCTGTGGCGCGACGGGCGCGACCTAGTCGCCTTCGAACCCGCAACATCGACCGTCGAGCCGGTGCCGGGACATACGCTGCGGGTGGTGCTGTTCGAGGGTACCCTGCCGCCCGGCACCTACCTCGCCACCGCCTATGGCGGCCCGGCGCTGGCCTGGGCGGATGGCGAACGGGCGATGCCGTTCCACCTGCGCGCGGGCGGCACCATGCTGGGTGCCGGCTGGGTGGCCGGGCACATGGGACCGTTCGGCAGCGAGGTGTTTCTCGGCTCGCCGCACGACGACATCTTCCGGCTCGACATGCGCGGGCCGGCCAGCCTGACGGTCGATGGCCAGACGGCAGAGATCGCCCGCAACGCACGCGCACCAAGCGCCACGCTGCACGTGGCGGTGGGCAAGGTTCCCCACCCGTTGGTGGTGCAGGGGGCTGAAGGTGCGCCGTTCCAGGTGCGCGCTGTCTCGGTTGCGCCGTCCCGCCGTATCGATCGGCCCGGCACCTACTGGGTTGCGGCGATCAGCAGCGGGCTGGGCGGCGACGAGCCGCCAGCCACCCCGGTGCTGGCGCGGCAGGACCGGCATGGGCTGGCCGTGCTGGCCTCGGCCGCGCCTGAGATCACGCCTGGCCATCCCTGGCACACGCGCTTCAACCTGGCCGGCGTCGTGACGCTCAACCTGCACGCCGCGGAAGGTGGCCGGGTCGCGGCCGTGCTGGGCGGCTTCGCCGGCACACGCCTCGCCCTTCATCCGCTCGGCAACCCCGATCCGGTGCCGGAAACCCATGATGCGGCACATCGCCCGATGGCTGGCGTCTGGGACGTGCCGGCCGGCTGGTATGTGCTCGAACTGGCACCGTCGGGCCGGGCGGCCGGGGTGGCGGACCTGACCGTGGGCACGCCGGGCGAGAGCGCCCCGCTCGCGGCGCCCGGCCCCGCCGACCCGTCGGTGGGCTTTGGCGTCCAGATGGTGGGCAAGGACGACAGCCTCGTCCTGCTCGACAACGACGCGCCGGACGCCGTCACCGGCCTCGACGGCCGCGCACTGCCGGTCGATCTCGGCGCCGCCCCGCTGAGGCTGAGCCAGGCCGCCGGACAGACGCTCGCCGTCCCGGTGGTGCCCGGCATCCAGCCGGTGCTGGCCGTGGAGATCGGCCGCGGCCCGGTGCCGATCCGGGAGGCCGCCCGCGAGGTCACGCTTGCCGCGCCCGACCATGCACGCCTGGTCGCCCTGTCGCGCGCATTCAGGCCCGCCTCGGGCGCCATCCCGGACCCGCAGCCCGAGGCAGCGCGGCCGATGCTGCGGGACAGCGAGCCGGCTTTCTTCGACCTCGACGAGGGCGCGCAACGGAGCTTCTCGCTCGACATCCCGCAGGGCGGGCTCACCCGGATCGAGACCCTGGGGCGCCTGCGCACGCGCGGCGCCATCGGCACCGCCTTCGTCCCCGATCTGGCGACGGCGGAGGCCAACGGCATCGGCCAGAACATGCGGGCCGAGACCTGGCTGCGCGCGGGACGCTACCGCGTCGAGGTGACCGCGCTGGGCTCTGCCGGCCACCTGGGGCTAGTCGCCGCGGCGGCACCGATGGTCTTTGCCGCGACCCTGCTGCCGGGTGGTACGGTGCGGGCCACCCTGCGGGCCGGCAGCGGCCTGGTGGTGCCCATCCAGGTTACGCAGGGTGGCAGGTACAGGATCGACCTGCCCGGCCTGGACCGCGTGTTCACCGCGCGGCTAGAGGACCGGGACGGCTGGCCGCTGCGGGTGGCCTCTCCCGTAGCCGCCTTGGAGCAGGATCTGCCGGCCGGGCAATACCGGCTTGTTGTATCGCCGGAGCAGACCGATGCGCGCGCGGTCGTCCGGCTGGCGCGCCTCGAACGGCCGGCGGTGCTCGCCGGCCACGGTCCCCACGCGCTGCCGTTCGCGGCGGAGGGGGAGGACGGCCCGCTGCTGACCTGGCGCGAGCCCGCCGGCCGCGCCGACCCGCGCAGCCCCGACCTGTGGACCTTCGCCCTGGCCGCGCCGGCCACCGTGACGCTGGGCATCGACGACGGCA
>CAXUHU010000012.1:0-1445 GCA_964250925.1 uncultured Acetobacteraceae bacterium | reverse complement strand
GGCGACGGCCACGCGGTGGCGCGGTTCGAGGGCGCCGCGCCGTTCAAAGGCGAGCTGCCGCCGGGCCGCTACACGGTGGCGGCGCGCAGCCAGGGGCGCAACGACCGGCTGGACTACCGCATCAGCCTGCTGGCCGACCAGCTGCAGCCGGGGGTGGCGCGCGACGTCGCCCTGCCCGCCCACGTCGCGTTCGCACTGGCACAGGACCGGGTCGCGAGCCTGACCAGCTTCGGCAGCGCGCCGGTGCGTGCAACGCTGCGCGACGCCGCGGGCCGGGTGATTGGCCAGTACGGCGCGCGCGACGACGACTGGAACGTTGCAGTCTCGAGCCTGCTGCCGGCCGGGCGCTACACGCTCGACCTGGACAGCGCGGCGCCCCCGGCGATGCAGCCGGTTCCGCCGAACGTCAACGATGCGGCAGCGCCTCGGGCAAGCGAGCCTGATGCGCCGGCGGACACCGATCAGCCTTTGGTGGACCAAGCAGCAGACCAGACCCCGGGCGACCCGCCCGACGGGACGCAGGCTGCCGCGCCAGACCAGCCGCAGGGCGATCAGTCGCAGGCGTCGCAGGGCAATGACGCGCCCGCAGCGCCAGCCCAGGCAGCGCCCGCCCCGGCGCGCACTGCAATCACCTTGTCGCTGCCGGAAGAGCAGGCGATCGATCCTATGCGCGGCGATAGCGGCAGCCTCGATGCCACCTTGGGCGGCGGCGTGCACCATCTGCCAGTCAGGCCGCCCGGCGCCGGTGGCCTGCTGCTGGCGGCTGCCGCCTCCTCCTCGGCCGTCGTGCTCTCGCTGGAGGAGCGCCAGGGCCAAGCCTGGCGGCAGCGCGCCGAGGCGCAGGGAACCGCGCCGCTGATCGCCTGGCAGGGCGATGGCGCCGGCGCGGCCTGGCGCCTGTCGGCCTGGCCCGTCGATGGCGGCAATCCGGGGATGCGCGTTGCAGCCCGTCAGCTTGCCGCCCCGGCGTTGCCGGGCGCACCGCGCTTCACGCCGGTGCCGCTCGGCGACGCGGCGCCCGGCGTTATGGCGGCACACGTGGCGCTTGGGTCGCGCAACGCCCTGTCCGTGGCGTCAGCGACAGCCGGGCTGCTGGTCGGCACCTGGCCCGGCCACGCGCTCGCCGCCTTGCCGGCAGGGCCGTTGGCCCCGCAATCCGCGGAGACCTGGCTGGTATCCCGCCAGCCGGGCGCCGTGTCGCTCACGCCCGTTCCGTCCGGCGCGGCGCTGGCCACCCTGCTGCCGCCCGGCGCGACGCTGGCCTTGCCGCCATCGGGCCTGGGAGCCGGCATTACCGCCTGGATCGCCGAGGCGCAGGGGCAGCCGGGCTTTGCCGGCGGAGACGGCATGGGTGTCGCCGCCGGCTCGGCTTTCGCCCTCGCCGCGCCACAACTGAGCCTGGCCGACGCCGGCGGGGATGACGGTCTGCGCGTGGCGATCCGTCC
>CAXUHU010000011.1:38409-56874 GCA_964250925.1 uncultured Acetobacteraceae bacterium | reverse complement strand
CGCGGTCGCCATCCAGTTCCTCGGTGGCCGTACCCTGGTCGGGGCTGGCCGCCGACAGGGTCAGCAGGTCGCGTTGCAGCGCCAGCTTCACCGGGCGGGACCGTTCGCTGCTGATGGCCGCCACGCGGGCCACCGCCTCGGCAAAATCCTTCTTGCCGACCCGAAGCACCTTGTCGTTGTCGCGCGGGATAACGCGATCGTACTCGGGAAAGGTGCCGTCGATCAGTTTGCTGGTCAGCCTGATCGGGCCCACGGTGAACTGGATGCGGGTGTCGGACAGGCCCACCTCCACGCTGCCGCTCGCCTCATCGAGCAGCTTTCGCAGCTCGCCCACCGTCTTGCGCGGGACGATCACGCCGGGGATGCTGCCAGCCCCTTCGGGCAAGTCCTCCTCCACGCGGGCCAGGCGGTGGCCGTCGGTGGCCACCGCGCGCAGCCGGCGCTGCCCGTCGGTCTCTACGGCGTGCAGATAGATGCCGTTCAGGTAATAGCGCGTCTCCTCCGTGCTGATGGCAAACCGCGTGCGGTCGATCAGCCCGCGCAACGTCAGCGCCGGCAGATGAAACTGATGCGGCAACTGGCCCGCCGTCATGTTCGGAAAATCCTCCACCGGCAATACCAGCAGCGACGTGGCGAACCGGCCGGCGCGCAAGGCCAGCTGGGCGTCGCCGCCCGGATGATCCAGCTCCACCTCCGCCCCGTCCGGCAGTTTTCGTACGATGTCGTACAGCGTGGCCGCTGGGGCGGTCGCCGCCCCGTTGCGTGTGGTGGTCGCGGCCACGTCCTCGACGATCGCGATTTCCATGTCCGTGGCGGTGAAAGCCAGCCGGCCGTCGCGCACGGTGATCAGGACGTTGGCCAGAATGGGGATCGTGTTGCGCTTTTCGGCCACGCTTTGGATATGGGCCAGCGCTCGCAGGAGCGTGGCGCGGTCGGCCTTCAACTTCATCGTTTGGTCCCCGGACGCCGGATGCAGCCGGCACGTCGAGGCAATCTAACCCAGCGCGGAAATCACGCAAACCAGCGCCATTGTGCAGGGCGCCGGCAGGCGTTACGCCTATTGGGCAAAGAGGGCTGAGGCAGTGAAGCTAGGCGACCGGGTGACGATATATCGCGGCCAAGTCCCCGAAGGCCAGGGCCGGATCTGCTCGCTCTCGCCCGGCAAGGCGTGCGTGGAAACCGAAGGCCTGCCGGCGCTCGCTCCCTTCTACGAAGCCGACGAGCGGTTCTTCACGAGCAGCCCCGATGGCGGCTGGATCCTGCGCGCCCCGGTCGGCATCTGACAGCCTGCCGCGACGACATTAGCTTCTCTTCGGCACCGGCAACGGCACCCAGCGCAACCCGTCCTGGCCCTGCACCAGCAACAGCACGGATTTTTTCGATCCCGAACGCGCCGCGTCCAGTTGCTTCTGCATGTCGGCGGGAGTGGACACAGGCGCCTGCGCGACCTCGACCACCACGTCGCCCAGCTTCAGACCATGATCGGCGGCCAAGCCGTCCGGCGTGATGTCGGTCACCACGATTCCTTTCTGCTGGGCGTCGATCTTATATTTCGATCGCGTAGTATCGTTCAGCGGCGACAGCTTCATCCCCAGACCGGCGAAATCGACTGCCGGGTTCACCGCCACCTTGGGCGGCTTGGCGGAGTCGGCCGCCTTGTCGTCGTCCGGCATTTCGGCCACCACCACCTGGATGGTCTGGCGATGGCCGGCGCGCCACACATCGACCGGCACATGGGCGTCGATCGGCGTCTCGGCCACCACGCGGGGCAAGGTGCGCATTTCCTTCAGCCTCTGGCCGTTGAAGGTCAGGATCACGTCGCCGTTCTGGATGTGGGCACGGTCGGCCGGGCCATCATGCGTGACGCCCGCAACCATCGCGCCGTCGGCCTCGTGCAGCCCCAGGCTGTCGGCCAGTTCCGGCGTCACCTGCTGGATGCGCACGCCCAGCCAGCCGCGGCGTGGGCGGCCGTATTTTTCCAGCTGGTCGACCACGTTCTTGGCTTCGTCGGACGGGATGGAGAAGCCGATGCCGATCGAGCCGCCCGAGGGCGAGTAGATGGCCGTGTTGATCCCGATCACCTCGCCCGCCATGTTGAACAGCGGGCCGCCCGAGTTGCCGCGGTTGATGGCGGCGTCGGTCTGGATGAAGTCGTCGTACGGTCCCTGCTGAATGTCGCGGCCGCGGGCGGAAACGATGCCGGCGGAGACGGACCCCCCCAGGCCGAACGGGTTGCCGATCGCCAGCACCCAGTCGCCGACACGGCTTTTTTCGCTGTCGCCGAAAGGAACGGACGGCAGCTTATGGTCGGCGTGAACGCGCAGCACGGCAATGTCGTTACGGTCGTCGTGACCGATCAGCGTGGCCTTCAGCGTCGTGTTGTCCTGCAGGGTGACGGTGATCTCGTCAGCCCCTTCGATCACGTGGTTGTTGGTGATGACGATACCGGACGGATCGACGATGAAGCCGGACCCCAGCGATTGCATGCGGTGCGGATGGCCCCCCTGCTGGCCGCCATGCGGGTCGGCCTGCCCGTCGTCGGGGGAGGCATCCGGGTTGTCTTCACCGGGATCGCCGTTGTCGTCCCCGCCGCCATTGTCGGCGCCTCCACCATGGCCGTGCCGGTTCATGAAATCCTTGAAAAACTTCTCAAACGGCGAGCCGGGCGGGAACACCGGCATTTCCGGTCCCTTGTCGCTGCTGGCAGTCTGCACGTTTTGCGTCGAGCTGATGTTGACCACGGCCGGCAACAGCGTTTGCGCCAAGTCGGCAAAACTGTCTGGCGCCCCACGCGCAATCGCGCCGGCGGGCACGCAAAGGGCAGTCGTGAGAGCCAGCAGGACGGGTAGGCGCATCGTGGGTAATCCTTGTGTCGCCAAAAGTGTGCTCACGGGTGGCCCTGATGGGCAAGCCGGTAGTTGGGCAGGTTTTCGGCGAATACACGGTGGGTAACTATCGTGACGTGTGAGCGCATGATGCGGAGAGCCGTAACGACGTCGCGGCTGGGGCGCGGCCGAGCGGTTCACGTCCGATGCCGGCCAAGTTAACGGTTTGTTGTAGGCCGATATGGCTACAGCGGCGGGTGTCGCCAGCACGCCTCGGCCGAAGCCCGGGCGGCGCCGGCTACTGCGCCGGCGCCGCCTGCATCAGTTTCAAGAAGTCGTCCTGCGGCGACAGCACCAAGCGCGACTTACCCGTCCCGAACGCTTCCTTGTAGGCTTGCAGCGTGCGCCACGTCGCGAAGAACTTCGGATCGCGCTGATAAGCGTTGGCATAGATCGCAATGGCTTGCGCCTCGCCCTCGCCGCGCAGGCGATCCGCATCGGCGCGGGCTTGGGCGACCAGCACGGTCTTCTGGCGGTCGGCGTCGGCATGGATGCGGGCCGACGCCTCGGCGCCCTCGGCCCGCGCCTGACTGGCCACGCGCTTACGTTCGGACTGCATGCGCTGCAGGATCGCCTCGGTGTTCTCCTCCGGCAGGTCGGCGCGGCGTATGCGCACATCGACCACATTCACGCCAAACCCCTTCATCTCGCCATCTACCTGCGCTCGGATAGCCGCCATGATGCGCGGGCGCTGGGCCGACAGCACGTTCAGCAGCGTCTCGTCGCCCAGCACGCGGCGCAAGCTGGAGGTGACGACGGAATTCAGCCGCGTGCGTATCCCGTCCTCGGTAGGGCCGACCGACTGGTAATATTGCAGCGGGTTGGTGATCAGGTAACGCGTAAAGCTGTCGACGATCAGGCGGCGCTGGTCGCCCAGGATCACCTCCTCTTGCGGCGCCTCGTAATCCAGCAGGCGGCGGTCGAACGGGATCGCGGTCTGCACGAACGGTATCTTGAAATGCAGGCCCGGGTCCTCGATCACCCGCACCGGCTGGCCCAGCTGCGTGATCAGCACGATCTCGGTCTGCGACACGGTAAAGAAGCTGAGGTTGAAGACCACCAGGAATGCGAACAGCGCGGCGAGCGCCACCCCAAGCGAACGGCTCATTTCTGGTCTCCCTGGCCCAGGGCAGGACTGGACGATCCATTCAGCTGCAACGTCGACAGAACGCTGCGCAGCCGGTCGTCGACGACGATGCTCGGCGTGTCGTGCAGGATGCTCTGCATCGTCTCGATATACAGCCGCCGCAGCGTCACGTCCTTGGCCAGGGTGTAGGCCGCATACACGCTCAGAAAACGCTGCGCTTCGCCGGTCGCCGCACTGATGGCCGCCTGCTTGGCGCCGTTGGCCTGGGCCACGATGGCGGCACTCTCACCGCGGGCACGCGGCACCACGTCGTTGGAATAGGATTGCGCGTCGTTGCGGGCGGTATCGGCGTCGGTCGTGGCACGCTGCACGTCGCGAAACGCCTCGACCACCTCGGACGGCGGGTCGACCTTCTGCAGCTGTACCTGGGTGATCTCCACGCCGCTACGATACTGGTCCAGGATTGCCTGCGTGCCGGTGGTCACCGCCTGTTCGATCGCCGCCCGGCCGCCGGTCAGTGCCGACTGGATGTCGGTATGGCCGATCACTTGGCGCAGCACGGATTCGGCGGCCGATTTGACGGTGTAGCCGGGGTTGCGCGTGTTGAAGGCGAAGGCGGCGGCGTCGCTGATCTTCCAGAATACGCTGGCGTTGATATCGACGATGTTCTCGTCGCCGGTCAGCATCAGGCTTTCCTCGGCCAGGTCGCGCGCCGGCCCGCCGCGCGCCGGCTCCACGTTGCCCTCGGGCGTGCGCGGCGAGGTGTCTTCCTCGTCCGTGGCCGTGCTGCGAAAGCCGATCTCCACCCGGTTGATGCGGGTGACCGCCACCAGCAGTGCGGATTCGATCGGCCAAGGCGCGTGATAGTTCAGACCGGGCGGCGTGCTGCGGACGTAGGCGCCGAAACGCAGCACCAGCCCCTGCTCGTCCGGCTCTACGCGGTAGAAGCCGGTGGCCAGCCAGATCGCAGCCAGGGCCACGGCGGCCAGCACGGCGCCGCGGCCGGCAGTGGCGCCCGCGCCGCCCAGCATGCGGCGCAGCATGGAGCGTAACTGGGCCAGCACACGGTCCATATCCGGCGGCAACGGCCCGCCGCCGCCCGAACCGCCGTTCCCTTTGCCCCACGGGCCTTGGATCGGATTGGGCGGCCGGCGCGCGCCGCCGCCTATGTTCCAGGGGTTCTGATCGGAGGGCATGGCGGGGGAGGCTCCTGGGACCGGGCGTTGGCAGCGCTGGCGCGCTTGCACATATGCCGGTTGACGGTGTGGATATGGTCCGCGCCCGGGAGTTTGCAAAGCATGGCGAACGCGACAGCGGAGCTTGAAGCACGGCTGACGGAGGCGCTGCGCAGCGTGCCGGGGCCGGAGGGGGGCGACATCGTGTCGGCGGGACTGATCGACGGATTGCAGGCCAAGGACGGCTTGGTGCAGCTGGCATTGCGCGCCGAGCGCGCCCTCGTCGGACGTATGGAGCGCGTTGCGGCCGATGCCGTGGCGCTGCTGAAACGGCAGCCCGGGGTGCTGAACGCGTCGGTGGTGCTGACCTCGCACCGGGCTGCCCCGCCGCCTGCCGCGCCGCCCAACAGGCTGACGGATCCGCCGCCCGGGATGATGCGCGGCCATGGCGAGGACCCGAGCGGCGAGAAATTCCTGCGCGGTGTGCGCCGGGTGATCGCGGTGGCTTCGGGCAAGGGCGGCGTTGGCAAGTCCACCGTCTCGGTAAACCTTGCCGCCGCCTTCGCGCAGATGGGCCTGCGCACCGGGCTGGTGGATGCCGACGTGCACGGTCCCAGCATGGCGCGCATGTTGGGCGTCAATCGCAAGCCGGACGTGGTCGGCAAGATGCTGCAGCCGGTTCGCGCCTTCGGCTTGTCGGCGATGTCGCTCGGTTTTCTGGTGCCGGAGGACCAGGCGATGATCTGGCGCGGCCCGATGGTGATGGGCGCCCTGCAGCAGATGCTGGGCCAGACGGAATGGGGCGCGCTCGACGTGATGGTGGTCGACTTGCCACCCGGCACCGGCGACGCCCAGCTGACCCTGGCGCAGCGCGTGGTGGTAGCCGGTGCGGTCATCGTTTCGACCCCGCAGGACATCGCGCTGATCGACGCCAGGCGCGGAGTGGCGATGTTCGAGAAGGTGGGCGTGCGCATCCTGGGGCTGGTGGAGAACATGAGTTTCTTTTCCTGCCCGAGCTGCGGCCACGAGTCCGCGATCTTCGGGCACGGCGGCGCCCGAACGGAGGCGATGCGGCTTGGCGTGCCGTTCCTGGGCGAGGTGCCGTTGCTGCTGGATGTGCGGCAGGCTGGCGATGCAGGGCAGCCGATCGTGTTGGCGGCGCCGGACAGTGTCGGCGCCCGGGCGCTGAGTGCGATTGCCAAAACGGTGTGGGCGAGCGTTGATGGCTGACGCCTACCACCCGGAGATCACATGATGCGCATTCCGACAGCCACACTGGTGCTGGCCACTGGCCTGGCAGCCACGCCCGCGCTGGCGACCTTGCAGCCGGGTGCGCCCGCACCCGACTTCTCGGCGGCCGCCACGATCGGCGGCAACGCCTTTTCGTTTCACTTGGCCGACACGCTGAAGAAGGGGCCGGTGGTGCTCTATTTCTACCCGAAAGCCTTCACCTCCGGCTGCACCGCCGAAGCGCATGCGTTCGCCGACGCCATGCCGCAGTTTGCTGCCTTGCACGCGACCGTGGTCGGCGTGTCGATGGATGGGATCGACACGCTGAAGAAGTTTTCGGTCAGCGACTGCGCCAGCAAGTTCGCTTTAGCCTCGGACGCCGACAGGAAGATCAGTCACGCCTACGATGCCGTCATGCTGCGCGTGATGCCGTTATCGAGCCGGACGAGCTACGTCATCTCACCCGCTGGCCACGTGATCTACGCTTACGATGCGATGGATCCCGACGCTCATGTCGGAAACACGATAAAGGCTCTGCGCGAGTACGAAGCGGCACACCCCTCCTCGCCCTGACAGGGCCGGCAGCGGTCCCTTGCGGAACCGCTGCCGCATGGCATCACATCGCCCGGTCAACCGGCGGGATGCTCGTCACACCTGCACCGGGGCGCGCGGCGTCTGTGGTGGGCGCCACATAGGCGCCGCGTGTCTCGTCGAAGCGCTCCCAGCCTTCGCTCGCATACTGTGTACGGCGGGCCGTCGGATCGACGTAGCTGCGTCCGTTCAGCACGCTCTCGGCCTGCGCCGCGCGCGACTCGTCCACCCGCACGGTTACCAGCGAGCCGCCGCGGCGCACCCCCTCTGCATACACATGGGCGTCCTGCTCAGGCACGCCGGCATGGGTGAGGGAGCCGACTAGCCCGCCTACGCCGCCGACCACCGCGGCGCCGCTGCCGGCGCCGGGCCGGGGGGGAATCAGCCCCCCGGGGGCCACTACCGGGCCCCCGCCCGGGGGGGGGCGTGCGCCGCTGCCGGGACCCCGGCCCGCGCCGCCCCCGAGCACCGTGCCGAGTGTCGCACCCGAGCCGGCGCCCGCGGCCCCTTCCTCGGCAGCAACGCCGGCGTTGCTGCCCGTGCTGCCGACCGGGGTTCCCGTGGTGTAACGCGTGTCGCTGTTGCTAGCGACGATGCTGATGTCGTCGTGGCTGTAGCCCGCCGCCTCAAGGGCCTGGACAACCGCCGCCGCATCGGCGTGGTTGTCGAACAAGCGCGTCAATGTACGTGTAGCCATGTCTGCTGATCCGATCCGTTCCAGAGCAATCCCGCGCAAACTCACGCTGTTTTAAGGGGAGTTGCTCGCCAAACATAAGTCCAGGCGCAGGCCGTTCTACGGTCAGCCTGAAAGCACCCAGGTAACCGTTAGGATTGCTGGCCGACGTTGCCCTTGTAGTCGAGCCACACCTGAACGGGTTGCCCGTCCTTAGTGCCCATGCCGCGCCACACGCCGTCATGATCCTTTTTGAGGCCGGACACGCTGGTATAGCCTTTTTTGGTTATGCGACCGCGCGCCTGCCTCATGGTGAAGCTGTTTGCGCCCTTGGCCGGCTGGTCGGCATTGGCTCCCGTGGTGACCACCGCCTGGTTGTTGTCGCCGGACGCGGCGGGCTTGTTATTGACGACACTGTTGGTCATCGGCGTCGCTGTGGGCGGCGCGCCCATCGACGTGGTTCCGGGCGCGGCCGACGGGCTGGTCGCCGCAGTTTGGGCGGCAGCGACGTTGACCGCCAGAATAGACACAGCACCTATAAGTAAAAACTTCTTCATCTGTTCCTCATCGGAGTTGTTGGGGTTCCGACGCGGCTAACGTGAGACGGCTATCGAAGTTTCGGATATGAAGTCTAGCACCGTCCAACAGGCTATAGGCATCGCAAGTCGGCGCTGCCTTTCAAGGACTGGTTTTCTGGACGAAGAACTTGCCCGTACTGTACGAAATCCAAATCCGACTCCGCTTGAGAAACTCCAACCCGAGCAGGCCATCGCCCATCTGCACGCGGCTGGGCGCCAGCACCACGGTTCGCACGTCGCCGAAAACTTGGCCGGCAACCTCCATCCGCTGAAAGATGTGCATCCATCCGGCAAACGGCCGGTCGTTCACGCCCCGACCGCTCAACGTGCGGTTCAGCTCCAGCAGTTCCGGTGTGGCACCGGCCCGGGCGGCGGCGCGCGGAGACAGCACCAGGCTTGGCGATCCGGTATCGACCAGCAGGTCCAGGTTCGCGCCATCGATGCGCACCGGCACCGCGATATGGCGCGACGGTGCGATGTCCAGTTGAGCGGCTTCCGCCTCGCCCGGCCAATCCGGCCTGACCTCGTCACAGCCGGCCACGCGCCACAGGCCGAGCCGCCGCCCCGGCAGGTCGAGGTCCAGGTCGAAATGCGACAGGATGTCGGCGCCGATCAGCCCGCCGACCGGACTGCCGTCGGCCATGCGTTCGCCGAAGGCCGCTACGGGAAACGAGCGGTTCACGAGGTGGATGGGCCCGAGCGCCACGTCGTGCGCCTGCACGATCGTCAGGTGGCTTTCTACCCCGCCGACACCGAACGTATCGGCTGAATGATCGAAATCGCGCGCAAGATTCTGACCGTTGGCTAGGTCCTGCGACAGCGTGGTGGTGCCAGCGCCTGTATCAACAAAGAAGTAAGCGGGTGTTCCGTTCACCTGCGCGCTGACGTAGAGCTTCTGCTGCCAAAGCAGCAACGGCAGAGAAGCCGACCGGTTGATCGTACATTCCGCGTGCGCGTTGATGGCGAAAGCAAACGCGCTGATCAGGATGATCGACTTAAGCAATTCCACGACTTTCGAAACCTGGCGGGTGGCGAAACCAATCTATCGCCCTCCTCTTGATTTCGAAAGCAGAACTTTCCCGTTAGTTGAGCTTTTCCGTTTCCTGCGTGTGCCCGCTGAGCGGGTCGTTTGGTCCGCCGATACCGGAAGTTCTTCCTCCCGTTTCCAGGCTGCGCTTGGTGGAAATCTTGCTCCACAGCAGGAAAGCCACGAATAGGATGAACGTGACGAATACTAGCAAGTAGAGTGGGTGGCCGCTCATGATCCGATCTCCCCGTTGTCGTTGATGTCGCAAGGCGGTAGTCTGCCCAAGGTTTGATAGATCGCGCTTTGTTGACGCAGAATTACCGGGCGGAGGCGGGCCGAACAGCACGACAGGCGAGCATAAGATCGCGCATCGGGCTTAAAAAAAGAAGCGCTTGCCCGCCTCAAGCCGCCGCCAACCAGCTATTGGCAAGCCGCAAATCCGCTACCATCGCCAGGTATTCGCGCTGCTTGCTTTCCTCGTCGGGCAGCCGCAGCAGATAGGACGGGTGCGTCGTTACCATCACCTGGCCGCCTGCCAGTGGGATCGGGCGGCCGCGTTCGCGCGAGATGGTGACCGCACGACCCAGCACCGCGCGCGCGGCCGAGGCGCCGAGCAGGATGGTGACCACGGGCTTGACCAAGTCGCGCTCCTGGTCGAGCCAGAAGCGACACACCTGGATTTCCGTGCGGTCGGGCGTTGCATGGATGCGGCGTTTGCCGCGCGGCTCGAATTTGAAGTGCTTCACCGCGTTGGTTACATACACGCCGGCGCGGTCGATGCCGGCCTGCGCCAAGGCGCGGTCCAGCATCTGGCCCGCTGGACCTACGAACGGGCGGCCTGCCAGATCTTCCTGGTCGCCCGGCTGCTCGCCCACCAGCATCAGGCGCGCATCCAGCGGACCTTCGCCGAACACCGTCTGTGTCGCGTGCTTGTAGAGGTCGCAACGCGTACAGGCCGTCGCTGCTTCGGCCAGTTCGGATAGACCTTCGGGATAGTTCTGTGTCGCCGGCGCCGGCTCCGCGCGCTGCCTCGGCGCCCGCTCGGGCGAGATGGTTGGCGTTTCGACCATAGCGGCGGTCCTTTCCTGCGACTGACGGATCAAGTCTGGAATCGCGGCCGCCTCCGGCAGGTTGCGCCAGTATTTTTTCGGCATCTCCGACGTCATTGCCGACACCTTCAGCCGAGCCGGGTTGAAGATGCTGGAGAAGTAGGCGCGCCAGTAGGCTTCCAGCGCGTCGTCGTCCGGCACCTCGGCCGGCTGTGCGCCGGCGCACAGGCGCAGCATGTCGCCATCCCAATGCGCGCTGCGGTAGGGGGTCAGGATGCTCCATGTCATGGTGGCGAACCGGCGGATGAAGAACGGCGCGTTGGCCTCGACGATGTAGTGCTCCGGTTCGAACCAGGCGACGTAGCGCGTGGCGCCGTCCTCGCTCACCTCGCGGAAACGCACGAAGGCGCGCATCTTGTGCGTGTCGCGCCGCACCGATTGCGCCAGCCGGTTAACCCGCTGCACCAGCGGGTCGGCCGCATCCTCCAACAGATGTTTCTCGCCGCGATGCGTGCGCCAGATCAGCGCGTAGAGAAGCGCGAAACGCTCCGGGTCGCGGGCCTGGATGGCTGTCTCGGCGAGCTCCACTAGGCCACGCGGCACCGAGAAGCTGCCCGGGGCCGCCTGGGATGTAACCTCTTCGGCGAACAGGTCGCGCGCCTCCTCGACGGACCACAGCGTGTCCTCGGGTGACACGCCGTTGATCGCCAGACTGCGCGCAGCCTGGCGCCAACCTTCGAAATCGACGACGTGCTTGAGGACGATGCTCTGCAATGCCATGCCCAACCCGAGTTCTAGACGAAGTGACGCCATCCCGAGCAGCGGGTTGCGCGTCGATAACCCCGTCCGGGCGGACGCGATGTTCTACGGCGCTGTTGGGACGCGCGTCCGTCAGAGCATTTCCAGTTGCTTCGCCTTCGGCACGATCTTCGCCTCCAGCCGGGCGCAATCCAGCGTGGCCCCGGGATGGTGGTCGGCGGCCACTACAAACGGCATCAATTTGGCCACCGGCAGCCGCAGCCGCGCGAGGTCGTCCATGCGCATCCGGCGGTGTCGCCGCGCAGCGATCAGCCGGTCGGCCGATTTTACCCCCATGCCGGGAATTCGCAGCAGCATTTCCCGCGCCGCCGTGTTCACATCGACCGGAAACAGCGCGCGGTGTTGCAGCGCCCAGGCGAGCTTGGGGTCGATTTCCAGGCTCATGTTGCCGGCCTTGTCGGTCGCCAGCTCGTCCACGTCGAACCCATAAAAGCGCAGCAGCCAATCGGCCTGATACAGCCGGTGCTCCCGCAGCAGCGGTGCGGCCTTTAGCGGCAGGGCAGCCGAGGAATCCGGGATCGGGCTGAAGGCCGAGTAGTAGACCCGTCGCAGACCGTACGAGCTGTAGAGGTTCGTGCTCATCTGCATGATCGACCGGTCCGAGCTCTCGTCGGCGCCCACGATCACCTGCGTGCTCTGGCCGGCCGGCGCGAAACGTGGCGCCCGCTTTTCCGCCTGCGCCTCGTCGATGCGCAACCGCATGCGGCCCATCGACCGCTTGATGTCGCCCAAGTCCTTTTCGGGCGCCAAGCGGCCGAGGCTGGCCTCGGTCGGCAGCTCC
Source organism: uncultured Acetobacteraceae bacterium (assembly GCA_964250925.1). GTDB lineage: Bacteria > Pseudomonadota > Alphaproteobacteria > Acetobacterales > Acetobacteraceae > BOG-908. The sequence continues at coordinate 44,979 of CAXUHU010000011.1, read as the reverse complement.
ACGTTGATGCTCAGCCGATCGGCGTACTTTCCTGCTTCGGCCATCAGCAGCGGGTCGGCGTCCGGTATGGTCTTCAGGTGGATGTAGCCACGAAAGCCGTGCACCTCGCGTAGCGTGCGCGCCACGCCCACGACCTGCTCCATCGTGTAGTCCGGGTTGTTGATAATGCCCGAGCTGAGGAACAGCCCCTCGATGCAGTTGCGCCGATAGAAGCCCAGCGTCAGCTTCACCACCTCATCCACGGTGAACCGCGCCCGTTGCACGTTCGACGAACGGCGATTAATGCAGTAGATGCAGTCATACACACACGAATTTGTCAGCAGAATCTTCAGCAGCGAGATGCAGCGGCCATCCGGCGCGTAGGCATGGCAGATGCCCATGCCCTCGGTAGAGCCGATGCCGTCCTTCTTGCCCTGCGAGCTCCGCTTCTCGGTGCCGGACGACGCGCAGGACGCATCGTACTTCGCGGCATCGGCCAGGATTTCGAGCTTGCGGAGCAGGTCCATGGCGCGGTGTAATCCTGTTCACGCAGTGTTCTTCTGTTATACGACCGTGCCACGTAGCCGTGCAATGCACGGACTTATGTGACTGATCGTGCATCGGCGGGTAGACCTCGACAAACTACCGGGCGCAGCCATCGATTTGTTGGATGACTGGCGTGTAGCGCCCTCGTGGTGAGTTCTTGCTCGCCGGCCCGACCCCGCCCCAGCCGATCGCCTCAGATCACATAGTCCAGCGCCGGCAAGGTCTGGTCCATGGTCAAGGCAGGCATCAGCGTGTGCCGCACACCGACGATGCGCGCCGGGTTGCCCACCACGGTCGAATACGGTGGCACGTTTTCCAGCACGATGCTGCCCGCGCCCACCTTGGCACCCTCGCCCACAGTGATTGCGCCCAGCACCTTGGCGCCCGCACCCACCAGAACCCCGCGCTGTATCTTGGGATGACGGTTGCCGCATTGCTTGCCCGTACCGCCCAGGGTCACCCCTTGCAGCATGGAAACGTCGTCGTCGATCACCGCAGTCTCGCCCACCACCACGCCGGTGCCGTGATCGATCAGCAGCCCTTGGCCCAGGCGTGCTGCCGGGTGAATATCGACGGCGAACGTCTCGGCCGAGCGGCTTTGCAGGTGAAACGCCAGATGCTGGCGCCCGCGCTTGAACAGCCAATGGCCGAAACGGTAGGCCTGGAGCGCTTGATAGCCCTTGAAGAACAGAAAGGGCGTCAGCAGGTCCGGGCAGGCCGGGTCCCGGTCGCGGACCGCCGTCAGGTCGGCCAGGGCGGCAGCTTCAATTTCCGGGTCGGCCGACAACGCTTCGCACAGCATGCCCTCCAGCGTACCGATGCTGATCGCATAATCCGACAGCTTGCGGGCTAGTCTGTGGGCCAAGGCATCGGCAAAGTTGTCGTGCTGCAAGACCGTGTCGCGTATGCCATCCGCCATCACCCGGTCGTGCTCTATGGCGCTGACCGCCTGCTCGCGCACCGATCGCCACACCTCGCGCGACATGTCGGTGGCGATGCGTTCTCCACATAGTCCTATCTGAACCATGGCACGCTCCCCCGTTCTTGCAGGCGTGAGATAGGGGTCACGTGGCCAAGTTTTAAGAAGTAGTCCGCGGTGGACGTTGGGAGCGGGTTAGCGCAGGCCCATAGCCTGCCGCATGAACGCCCGTTTGAGCCGCGGCAGGCGGTGCACCGCGCCGATCCCCAGGTCGCGGGCGGTGCGCACCAGCGGATTGTCGGTACTGAACAGCCGGTCCAGCCCATCGGTGGCCAACAGCATGGATACCGTATCCAGCCGTCGCGCCCGCTGGTAGCGGTCCAGCAGCGCCGGCGCGCCGACATCCTGCCCGGCCCGATGCGCCGCCAGGATCAGGCCGCTCAGCGCGATTGCGTCGCGCAGCCCAAGGTTCAATCCTTGGCCCGCAATCGGGTGTATGCCATGCGCGGCATCGCCCACCACCGCCAGGCGCTCGGCCGTCACGCGGTGCACGTACATGGCGGATAACGGGTAGATCCAGCGACGCCCCACCAGGCGTATGGCGCCGAGATGGCTGCCCAGGCGAAGCGCCACTTCAGCCGTGAAGGCCGCATCGTCGAGCGCCATCAGCCGGGGGGCGGCATCGGCCCGGTCGGTCCATACGATGGCCGACAGGTGCTCGCCCGCCTCGCCCGCCGCCATCGGCAGCTGGGCGAACGGACCGGCTGGCAGGAAATGCTCCAGCGCCGTGTTGCCGTGAGGGTTCTCGTGAGCGATGGCGCAGACGATGCCGGATTGCGGGTAAGACCAACGCGCGGCCACCAGCCCCGCTTGGCGCCGCAGCGGCGAATCGCGGCCCTCGGCGGCGATCACCAGGCGCGCTCCGAACGAGCGGCCGTCGTCCAGCCGGATCGTGGCACCCGAGGGTGCCCGCGTGACCTCCGCCTGGGCGGGTGCGTGCAGGGTGATGCCGGAAACGGTGTTCAGGCAGGCATTCAGCGCCACGCGCATGCTGCGTGCCTCTACCATCCACCCGAGTGGCTGGCCGCTCAGGTCACGGTGGTCGAAGTGCAGGAACAAAGGCGAGGCCGGGCGGCCTGGCTTGCCGTCGGAAACGCGGATCTGCTCGATCGGGCCGGCCGGCAAAGGCAGCGCCGGCCACACGCCCGCCTGTTCCAGCAGGCCGCGCGACCCAGCTGCGATGGCATAGGCGCGGCCGTCGAAGCTGGGGTGTTCCATCGGCGGCAGCTTGGCGCGATCGACCACGGCCACCGACAGCCCGCCTGCTGCCAGCCGGCAGGCTAGTGCGCCACCAACCGGCCCGGCACCGATCACACACACGTCGATCATAACTGCATCACCCTTTTGTGCCGGCGCGTCTTAGCGCTGCCCAAATTATGGGCAGTGATCCCGCCAGCAGGAGGGCCGCCGCCAAACCGTTCCGGCACGCTTCTTGAAAGCCCGACCAGGCCGCGGCCCGTCCTGGGCAGTGATGCAGAGAGGGCTCAGAGATGAAGCTGGTCGTGGCCATCGTCAAACCTTTCAAGCTCGACGATGTGCGTGAGGCACTGACGCCGTTGGGGGTTCAGGGCCTGACCGTGACCGAGGTGAAGGGGTTTGGCCGGCAGAAGGGACAGACCGAGATCTACCGTGGCGCGGAGTACCATGTCAGCTTTCTGCCGAAGGTGAAGATCGAAGTGGCTGTGGCTGCCGACCAGGCCGATGCCGTGGTGGACGCCATCATGCGCTCTGCCCAGACCGGCAAGATCGGCGACGGCAAGATTTTCGTGCTCCCCATCGAACGAGCGGTGCGCATCCGCACGGGCGAGCTCGATGCAGCGGCCCTCTGACGCCACCTTCACGTTAGGACCTATGATGATGTCTGCACTGAAGGCGCAACTGGCCGCATTTGCGTTGGTTCTGCTGATGGCGCTCGGGGGCAGCGCCGCCACAGCCCAGACGGCAGCGCCTACGCCGCCACCTGCCGCGTCCGCCCCGCCTTCGGCTGCGGCACAGGCGCCGGTAGCGGCTGCGGCCCCCGCCGGTTTCGTCAAGGCGCCCGCCTACGACCACGGCGACACCGCATGGATGCTGACCAGCACCGCGCTGGTGCTGATGATGACGATCCCGGGGCTGGCCCTGTTCTATGCCGGCATGGTGCGCAAGAAGAACATACTGGCCACCGTGATGCAGAGCTTCGCCATCTGCTGCCTGGTGACGCTCGTGTGGACGGTGTGCGGCTACTCCATCGCGTTCACCAACGGGCCGGGCGGCGCAGCCTTCGGCGGCTACCCGCTATCGGCATTCTTCGGCGACGCCTCCCGCTTCATGCTGCACGGCATCGCGGACAACTTCACCAAGCAGGACGATACCGGTTTCGTTCTCGGCAACGGCGTTGCGGGTATCACGCCAGCGCCCTACGCCATTCCCGAAACGGTCTACATGATGTTCCAGATGACGTTCGCGATCATCACGCCGGCGCTGATTGCCGGCGCGTTCGCCGAGCGGATGAAGTTTTCGGCCATGTGCCTGTTCATGGTCGGCTGGTCGATTTTTTCCTACAGCCTGATCGCCCATTGGGTGTGGGCGCCCACCGGCTGGCTGTCCAAATTGGGCACGCTGGACTATGCCGGCGGCACGGTGGTTCACATCAACGCTGGCGTAGCCGGGCTGATGTGCTGCCTGGTGATGGGTGGCCGCCGCGGCTACGGGCACGACAACATGTCGCCCTACAACCTGACCTATGCGGTGATCGGCGCATCGCTGCTGTGGGTGGGCTGGTTCGGCTTCAACGCCGGCTCGGCCGTGGGGGCCACCGGCCGTGCCGGCATGGCAATGGCCGCAACGCAGATCGCCACGGCTGCGGCGGCACTCGCCTGGATGTTTGCCGAATGGGTGCTGAAGGGTAAGCCCAGCGTGCTCGGCATCATCTCGGGCGCGGTTGCCGGATTGGTGGCCATCACCCCGGCTTCCGGCTTCGTGTTGCCGGGCGGGGCGATTGTGATCGGCGTGGCCGCCGGCGTGGTTTGCTTTCTCTCAGCCAGCTATCTGAAGCACGCGCTGGGCTACGACGACAGCCTCGATACGTTCGGCGTGCACGGCATAGGCGGCATCGTTGGCGCCCTGCTGACGGGCGTGTTCGCCTCGGCCACCATCGGCGGCACCGACGGCTCACGGGCGCAGTTCCTCATTCAGTGCGAGGCGGTCGTCGTAACCCTGGTGTGGAGCAGCCTGGTCAGCCTGGCCCTGCTGTTCGCACTGAAGCTGACCATAGGGCTGACGGTCAATGCCGAAGAGGAGATGGAGGGGTTGGATACCGTGCTGCACGGCGAGAGCGTAGGTTAGCGCCTGATCGCATCAGGGCACTCGACCGATCGGCCGGCTTGCCAACAAACGGCTAAAACAAAACAGCTGCGGCTGCCAGAAGCGATCGTTTTCTAAGCCGGCGACCTGCTCGCTCGCGTGAAGGAGAAGTCAGCCAGGCAAACCCGGTTCCGGCCCTGCTTCTTGGCCGCGTACAATGCCCCGTCGGCGGCGGCGAAGAGGTCTTCCGGTGTCCATCCGGGCAACGCCGCGAGGCTTGCCGCGCCGCAACTGATTGTCACCATCGGGTTTGCGGCACCGCCGGTATGCGGAATGTCGAGCGCCTCCACCGCGCGCCGGGCCCGCTCTGCCACCTCCCCGGCAGCCTGCAGGTCGGTTCCTGGAAGCAGAATCGCGAACTCCTCGCCGCCGATGCGCGCCACCATGTCCGTGGTGCCGCGTAGCTGTTCGGCCAGGCAATGTGCCACGGCCCGTAGGCATGTATCCCCACCGCTATGGCCGAAGGAGTCATTGTACAGTTTGAAGTTATCGACATCCAGGATGAGCAGGCCCAAGGCACCGCCCGAGGCTTCGGCAGTCGACCAGGCCACCGCTTTCCAAGCCTCATAAGATCTGCGGTTGGCCAGCCCGGTCAACACATCGCGCAAGGCCAGCTCGTCCAATTCGGAGTTTCGCCGGCTCAGCGCCTGTTGCTTGAGCTGCTCACGCAACATAAGTGCGTAGCTTCTGCGCATTTCGGTTTCGACCCGCCATGCACCGAAAACGGCGAAGACCGAGCAGATTGCGATCAATGCAAGTAGGACGTAGCCGAACAGTCCTTGCGCACCCGGCATACGCTGGATGAAAATTCCGAACATCGCGGTCAAAGTCAGGCTGTATGCCACCGCTATGCGGAAGCGGAATCCGGCTGCGATGATGTCCAGCATGATTAGCAGCGTCATGCCGCCCAGATAAATCGCGGGCTTGCCTTGTTGGCCGAACGTCATCAGCACGCTGAACGCGAGCGCCACCAGGGTAGCACAGGTCATTGCCTGAAATTCCTGCCATTTGACAGGCAACGGCGTCCACACCAGGAGATAAGACAGGAGCCCGACCGGAACGGCCATGCCAATCCAAACCCAGAGCACGGCCCAGCGTGCATCCGGCATCAGCGTCCACATGGCCGGCGCCAGGCAGATCCCCGTAACAACGCCGATCAAGATAGAAAGCTTGAGAGCACCAAGCCGGGCAGCCGCCGTGTCGGCCAGGTAAACAGCCTCAAAAGACGGCGGAAACCGCGGTTCCACCTGTCGCCGCCTTTCGCCTAGCCACAGCCCGATTTCGGATTCGAGTAAGGAGCTAACCAAAGCCACGATCCTGGGAAGAGAGCGGCAAGACGATGATGAAACTTATCATCCCGGTCGAACAAAAGAAACGTTTACGACCGATGATCGCCCGGTGAAAGTAATCGGTGCATCCGCTGCCTAAGTCATCGGAATCCAGGTGCATAGCCCGTGTCATGAGCGTGGTTCATCCTGCTTGCAACGAGCACGGGCCCGGCCTTTCCCCAAGTTAGCGTAATGGAGTTAACGAATCGCAGTAAGGACGGTAAGACTAACCGTCGGCGTCTCATTCGTTGGAGGCCACCCACATTTTCCCAAAATAAAGACGTTGCACAAACGTGTTAAGAATGGTAGGGTTGCGCATCGATATAGCGTGGGGATAGCGCATCAATGTTTACCCTTAAGATGTTTGGCACCGTTCTATGTATGGCAGCGCTTGCC
>CAXUHU010000011.1:17265-38309 GCA_964250925.1 uncultured Acetobacteraceae bacterium | reverse complement strand
GCTATCGGTAACATAGTGAGATAGCAGCCTGTCGGACTGAAGTAACCAAGTCGGTGATTGCTGGCTGGAGTTGACGCACCGCAATCTACGGTGCGTTCAACCACGATCGGGCTTTTTTGCCGCCTGACTTGAACGCTTGGGTGCCGACGACGATCTGGCGCTTTTTTGTTGTGGGCTGCGGTTGCGCGGACTCGCCTGAGCAGGCTTTGCCGCCACTATCCTGGCCATGCAAGGCACGATCGGGCTGGCGAAACGGGGTTGGCCGACAGCGGTCATGCGAGCGCCCGGCCGTGGGAGCATTGGCCGCAAGCGGCATCGACCGCCTGGCAGCCAGCGGTCGTGCCCAACCGCACCGCCCCTACGACGTCCGCCCTCCGGCGCCCGACAAGACGCCGCGGCGTGTCACCGAACCCTGGCGCATCGCGATCAAGGCCAAGCTGGAGACCGACGATGCCAGAGCCCTCTACAAGAAGCGCAAGCACACGGCCAGCATAGTAGCATTACCAGCCAGACACTTACGTGCAGCGTATATACTGCTATAGGCGGCGCTTGGCGGAGGACCTTGGACATGGCCAGGCGCAGGCAGCTGTATGAGGGAAAGGCGAAGATCCTGTTCGAGGGACCGGAGCCGGGAACCCTGGTGCAGTATTTCAAAGACGACGCGACGGCCGGCAACGGCACCAAGAAGGGCATCATCACCGGCAAGGGCGTGCTGAACAACCGGATCAGCGAGTACCTGATGCTGCGCCTGGCCGAGGTGGGCATCCCTAACCACTTTGTGCGCCGGTTGAATATGCGCGAGCAGCTGATACGCGAAGTGGAGATCATCCCGCTGGAGGTGGTGGTGCGCAACGTGGCCGCCGGCTCGATCTGCACGCGGCTGGGCATCCCCGAGGGCACCCGCCTGCCGCGCAGCATCATCGAGTATTACTACAAGAACGACGCGCTGGGCGACCCGATCGTGGCCGAGGAGCACATTACCGCCTTCGGCTGGGCCAATACGATGGACATGGACGACATCGTCGCCATGACGCTGCGCACCAACGACTTCCTCACCGGCCTGTTCCTGGGCGTCGGCATCACGCTGGTGGACTTCAAGCTGGAGTTTGGCCGCCTGTGGGAGGGCGAGGACATGCGCGTGGTGCTGGCCGACGAGATCAGCCCCGATAATTGCCGCCTGTGGGACAGCAAGACCAACGAGAAAATGGACAAGGACCGATTTCGCAGAGACCTCGGCCGCGTCGAGGAAGCGTACCAGGAGGTGGCCAAGCGCCTGGGCATACTGCCGGAAGCGGGTATGCGCGACATGAAGGGCCCGGAGCTGATGCAATGACGCGCCCTGGCCACGTTTTCGGTCGCGGCGGTGGGCAGGCGATGCCATGAGGGCGCGGGTTACCGTCATGCTGAAGGACGGCGTGCTGGACCCGCAGGGCCGCGCCATCGGCCATGCGCTTGGTAACCTGGGGTTTTCCGGCGTGGGCGAGGTGCGAGCCGGCAAGGTGATTGAGATGGAGCTGGCCGAGACAGACGCAGCAGCGGCCCGCGTGCAGGCCGAAGCGATGGCCCGCCGCCTGCTGGCCAATACGGTGATCGAACGATTTTCAGTAGAGGTGTTCCAATGAAGCGTGTTGCCGTCGTTCTAGCCCTCATGGCCGTGGCGGGCGCAGCCCATGCCCAGCGCGTGTCCAAGGTGAGCGCCCGCGTTCTGATGACGGCGTGCAGCAGCAGCAAGCAGGCCGATCTCTGCGACGCCTACCTGGACGGCTTCACTGACGCCATTCACGCCAACGGCCAGGACCATGCCCTGGCTTGCATCCCCCAGACGGTGTCCGGCACCGAGCTGCGCGACGTCGTCCTGCACTGGCTGCGCGACAACCCCGAAGCACAGCACGACACCGGAGAAAAGATTGCGCGGCTGGCGCTGCAAAAGGCCTATCCCTGCCATAAGTGATGCGGCGGCACGTCTCCTCCGGTTCACTGTTCGAGCGTGAAATCGGCTATAGCCGTGCCGTGGTGGACGGGGATTGGGTGTTCGTCAGCGGCACTACCGGCTTCGACTACGCCAGCATGACGATCGCCAGCGACGTGGTGGCGCAGGCTTGTCAGGCGCTGGTCAACATCGGCAGCGCCCTGGCCGAAGCGGGCGCCGGTTTCGCCGATGTGGTTCGCGTGCGCTACATCCTACCCGACCGCGCCGATTTCGCACCATGCTGGCCGGTGCTGCGCGCCTGCTTTGCGGCTGGACCTCCGGCCGCCACCATGATCGTGGCCGGCCTCTCGGACCCGCGGATGCGTATCGAGATCGAAGTGACCGCCCGCCGCGTGCGCACGGCGCTGTAGCGATCTGTCATTTACCCTCGGTAAACCGAATGATGCCTAAGATGCGTGCAGAAGCGTTTCGGTATCGAATGCATGACAAGGCTGCCCCGTGTCGATAGCTTGAAGGCTCTGGTTGCCATTGTGGCAGCCGCGCTGTTCATGTTCTTGGTCAGCCTGGCAGTGCTGAGCTTTCGCATCGACCGGCAATCGGCGATTCATGAAACCAGGCTGGTGCGCTCCGGGTATGCCGCAGCCATTGGCGACAGGCTTAGCCAGGTCGAGTCGGAGGCGATCTGGGACGCGCTGCTGCAGCACACCTATGGCGGGGTGGACGCCAAGTGGCTGGAGACCAACGTGGCTTCCCCTTCGGATTGGGATACCTTTGGCGCCATCGTGACGGTGGTTGGTCCAGACGACCGAACGGCTTTTGCACGTGAACAGGCGCTGGCGCTGGCGCCGGCGCGATCGGCGGCGATCGAAGGTGCTCTGGCGCCGCTGATCGCGCGACTGCGCGTGCACGAAGCGGCCACCGTCGAGCAGCGGCGCCATGCCGGCCCGACGACGATAACCGACCGGATAAGCTTGGCCGCCACGGTCGTGGTGCAAGGCCGCGCCTACGCGGCGCTGGCCTGCCGCATTGATAGCGCCACGGGCGACATTGCCCGCCCGCGGGTACGTGCCCCGATACTGGCCGTCTTGACCGCAGTGGATCGCAGGGTGTTGCCGGCCATGGCCGGCAACCTGCTGTTGACGGGTGCCAGGCTTACGGTGGGCGCAGCCGGGCCCGGCGCGGCCTCGATTTCGCTCGACGACGTGGACGGCCGTAGCGTCGCGTCCCTGAGCTGGACGCCGATGCGGCCGGGGACTGCGCTTCTTAGGGGCGCACTCCCCGTCATCGTGGTTCTGATCGCTATGCTCGCCATGGCTGTCGCCCTTGCCTACCGGCGGGGAACGCGCAGTGCGTTCGCACTTGCGGCAAGCGAGACTCGGGCCAAGCACCTGGCCTATCACGACCAGCTGACCGGGCTGCCCAACCGCCGCTTCCTGACCGAGCGGCTGGCTCAGGCGGTGGTTCAGGCCAAACGCCAGGCCGGGTCGATAGCGCTTTTGCTGATAGATTTGGACCAGTTCAAGGCAATTAATGATTCGTACGGTCACGCCTGCGGAGACGAGCTCATCGAAGAGGTTGCCCGGCGTCTGACGCGTGTCGGCGGCCCGAACGACGTGTGCGCACGGCTTGGCGGCGACGAATTTGTCATTTTGGCCGCCGGCTATGCTTCGCAGGAAGCAGCTTTGCTCGCCGAGCGCATAGCGTCTTGCATTGCCGAGCCGATACGGCTGTCGGCGGCTACCGTTCAGGTCGGCAGTTCGATCGGCGTCAGCATCTATCCAGGATGTGCGGGCGATCAGCACGAGCTGCTTCGCCAAGCCGACCTTGCGCTGTATTGCGCCAAGGATAGTCCGTCCGAGACGATCCTGTTCTACGATGCCGGCATGGACGAAGTGCTGCAGAACCAGATCGGCCTGGTTGCCGACCTGCGTCAGGCGCTGTCGGACGGCAGCATACACGTTGCCTACCAGCCGCAATTCTGCGGTGGTGTGATGACCGGAGTGGAAGCCCTAGCGCGTTGGCACCATCCGACACGCGGCGCAGTCTCGCCGGGCCTGTTCATACCTTTGGCGGAACAGTATGGCCTCATCGAGGCGCTCGGACTGAGCATTCTGAAGCAGGCTTTCACCGATGGCCGGCGCTGGCCGGGATTGAGCATAGCGGTCAACCTCTCGGCTGTGCAGATCAGGATAGCGGATTTCCTACCCAAGCTCGAACGTCTGGCCGCCCAGACCGGCGCGCGCACCCGGCAGTTTGAGCTTGAGATCACCGAGAGCGTTCTAATGACCGACAACGCCGGCATTTCGCAGACGCTCGCGGCGCTGCGGGCCATGGGCTACCGCCTGGCGCTCGACGATTTCGGCACGGGCTACTCAAGTCTCAGCTACCTCCGCCGTTTCCCGATCGACAAGATCAAGATCGACCGGTCGTTCGTGACCCCTCTGCCGGCCGACACGGTTGCCGTCTCGCTGGTGCGTGCCATCGTCGATCTCGCCCAGGCGCTCGATCTGGACATCATCGCCGAAGGTGTTGAGACTTCAGGCCAGCTCGACAGCCTTGCCCTGATCGGCTGCGACGCCGTTCAGGGCTATCTCACGGGTCGCCCGGTGTCTGCGGACGAAATCGACGTGCTGCTGTCTGGCAGCCGGCCGCAGCATTGGCGTGAACCGGCGAACTGGGCGGCCTGCGCCTGATGGCAACCCGCCTCGATCGCAGGGCCACGATGGGCTGACCGCTTCGCGACTTGGCTAACCTATTTCTGCCCGTTGCGCCGCGAGACGGTCGCCGCTTGTTTGGCACCGTGCGGGGCTGGCCCTAGCGTGCGAGCCAATGACAGATCTTGCCGTGCTCGACCCCGACGCGCCAGCCCGGCGTACGCTGGCCCGCTACCGAGCATTTGCCACCACGCTGCTGCTTCTCATGGCCGCCCTTACCATCGGCAGCTTCGCCCTCCCACGCGGCTATTGGACGGATCTGTTGCAGGCCAGCGCCAAGGCCGGCTTCGTGGGCGGCATTGCCGACTGGTTCGCCGTCACCGCCCTGTTCCGCCACCCGCTCGGCCTGCCGATCCCCCATACCGCCATCATTCCGAACGAGAAAATCCGCCTCGGCCAGGCACTGGGCCGCTTCTTCGCCCGCCATGTCGTAACCGAGGACGAAGTCAGCCGCCTGCTCGGCCGGCTGGACGTGGCCGAACTGCTGCGCAGCATCATGACCAACGACGAGGTCGTGCGCCCGCTCGCCCGCTCGCTGGCCGGCTATTTTCCGCGCATCCTGACCAGCGTGGAGGATGGCCGCGCACGGCGCCTGCTAGGCCGTTTGCTGCCGCGGGTCATCGGCGGGCCGGCCGCCGGCCGCGTGCTGGCCCGCGCGTTGCGCGGCCTGGTCGACGGCGGCCGCCATCAGGAGATGCTGGGCTTTCTGCTGGTCAAGCTGCGCGCTGGCCTGCTCGAGAAGGAGGATCAGCTCCGCCGCCTGATTGAAGATCGTGTGCGCGACCAGGGTGGCCGGCTGGTGGGATGGGCGCTTGGCGCCACGGTAGCGACACGCCTGCTGGCCACCGTAAACGCCGAGATGGACAAAATGGACCCCGAGGGCTCGGAATTGCGCGCCGCCTTCGACGTGTGGGTGCGGCGCGAGATACAGTTGATGGAGGACGATCCGGAGCGCGCGGCTGAGCTGGGCCGGGCCATCCGGCGCGTCGTGGGCCACCACACCGTTCAGGCCTGGCTGGCCGATGTGTGGCAGCGGTTGCGCACGGCCCTGGAGGCCGATGCTGCCCGCCCGAGCGGCCATTCGGCGACTCTGCTGGAGAATGCGGTGCGCAGCCTGGGTGATATGCTGGCTGACGACCCCGTAGCCCATGCCCGCGTGCAGCGCACCGCCGAGCGTTTGGTGACGAGGCTGCTTCCGGCCGCCCAAAACCAAGTCGCCGACTTCATCCAGACCGTCATCAGCAACTGGGATACCGCGACCTTGACCGACCGTCTCGAATTGCGGGTCGGCCGCGATTTGCAATACGTGCGCATGAACGGCACGCTGGTCGGTTTCCTCGTCGGCGGCGGGGCCTACGCCTTGCTGGTCGCCATCTTCGGCCATGTGGCGTTCTGAAAGAACGATAGCCGACCGCTTGGGCGGTGGCCCGTGCCGCACTGCCCAGCCCATGGAGTGGCGTGATGGAGCCTGAGGTCGCCGTGCACGCCGCAAAGACGGCCACCATGGGCGCATGTCTTCTCACCGTGGCGGGCGGGATGATGGACGCTTGGGTCTACCTGGCGCACGGGCATCTCTTCGCCAACGCGCAAACCGGCAACGTTGTGCTGTTCGCCATCCACCTCACGGCAAGCGACCTCGCCGGCGCTGCCCGCACGCTGTGGCCGATCGCCGCCTTCCTAGCGGGGCTGCTGCTGTCTCGCTTGGCGGCGATATGGCTGAAGACGGCCGGCCTGAACTCCAGAAACCTCCGTCTGTCTGTCGAGTGCGTGGCCTTGCTGGTTCTGGCGGTGTGGGCCGCCAAGCTCCCCGACAACGCCATCACCGCCTGCGTCGGCTTCATTGCGGCGGTGCAGATCACCAGCCTCTCCCATATCGGTGGGGCCAGCTTCAACACAGGCGTGACGACCGGAAACTTGCGCAGCGCCGTCACCGCTTTGGTCGCAGCCTGGCACAACCCGGCTGCAGAAGCCGACCGTGAAAAAGCGGCCATATTGGTTTGGCTATGCCTGGCGTTTCCCGTGGGCGCGCTGGCCGGGGGCGTATGCACGCCGCTGCTGGGCGACGCGACCGTGTTCGTCATCGCCGGCCTGGTCGCCTGCGCAATCCTGGTGTTGTGGCGAACGCCCGACCCCATTCCCCGGGATGACGCCTGATCTTTGACCGTCTCGCTGGATTGTAATTAACCATCGCCGCATCGCAGGTGGAGAGCCGGCTCTTGGAGGTGTGCATGCGCCAATTGATCGCCGGAAATTGGAAGATGAACGGCAGCACAGCGGCGTCCAGCGACCTGGTCCGGGCGATCAAGGACGACGCCGCGAACCTCGACTGCGATCTGCTGGTCTGCCCGCCGTTCACCCAACTGGCCGCAGTTGCTGCTTGGCTGGCGGGCACTTCCATCGGCGTCGGCGGCCAGGACTGCCACCCGGATCCGCAAGGCGCCCATACCGGCGACATCTCGGCCGACATGCTGGCAGACCTGGGCTGCAGCGCGGTGATCCTGGGCCACTCCGAACGCCGGCAAAACCATGGCGAGACGGACGCGCTGGTGCATGCCAAGGTGCAGGCGGCCATCCGTGCCGGGCTGATGCCGATCGTCTGCGTGGGCGAGACGGGGGCCGAGCGGGACGCGGGTCTGGAGATGGACATTGTCGGCCGGCAAGTAGCGGCCAGCCTGCCGGACAACTTTGCCGGCGTTGTTGCCTACGAGCCGATCTGGGCGATCGGCACCGGCCGCAACGCCAGCAGCCAGGACGTGGAAGCCGTGCACCGTCACATCCGTGCGGCTCTGACCCGGCGGTTGGGTGAGGGCGGGCGCGGGTTGCGCATCCTGTACGGCGGCTCGGTGAAGGCGCAGAACGCAGCCGAACTACTGGCCGTGCCGGAGGTGGGCGGCGCGCTGGTGGGCGGCGCCTCGCTGGTGGCGGAAGGTTTTCTGGCGATAGCCAGGGCGTGCTAGGCGCTATTCAGCGATTTCGCGCAACGCAGCCTTGTAGCTGCTGATCACGACGTCCTCGTCGGCGAGCATGGAGGCCGCATACGACGCCGAGACGCGCATGGCGCCGAGCGCCGCCCTTACGTCCTGCTCCGATAACTGGCTCAGGTCGGCGCCGTAGCTCGCCATGGCGAACCACTGGTGCTCGGCCTGGTCGTTCAGGTCGTTCAGCGCCGCCTGCTTGTTGTAGGTCTCCGCAAGCTGACGCGCCTGCTGGAAGCTCAGCCGATGGATGGCCTGGGTCGCCAAAGCCGTGTCCCAGGCGGATTTCGGCATCGTCGCGAAACTCCGGCTGGCGATGAGTTTCGGCGGCTTGGCTGTTTCGCCCTTCAGCTTGGCTTGCCCATAAGCCACCATTGACAGCATCCACCTGACATCGCCCTCGGTCTCCGGCCGCAGCTGCAGCAGGTTGTCGAGGTTGGCTGAGATCTCGGCCTTGAAATCGGCCCGGGTCACGTGCGCCAGGGCCGCATCCGCGCGCCACTGGATCAGCGCCTCCAGGCCGAGCGCGATGATGATGCCGCAAGTGACCGTAAAGATCTGGAGCAGGAAATCCCGCACCGACCGGATAGGGGCATGGGATGGGTGGATGTCCATGGCCGGGCAGAACTCCAATGCGAGGGTTGCGGGAATGCTCCGCCGCGTGGCGGTGCCGGACATCCGGCGCATCGGCATCTCGGCACGATCTTCGTTCAGCTTTCCAAGGGGATCGTGTTCCTATAAGACGCGCCATCCTAATCCAAGGCCCGCCCAGCACGCCATGAACGCGTTGACCACCCTGACCCCCGTGCTGCGCGTGCTGCACCTGTTCGTGACGTTGGCGATGATCGGCGTGGTGCTGATCCAGCGCAGCGAGGGCGGCGGTCTGGGCATCGGCTCGACGCAGGGGATGGGCGCGTTCATGACGGGCCGGGGCACGGCCAACCTGCTGACCCGCACTACGGCCATTTTGGCCGCCTTGTTTTTCGGCATCTCGCTCAGCCTGGCGCTGCTGAACAAGGGCACCAACGGCGTTGGCCGCAGCATCCTCACCCTGCCCGCGCCCGTCGCCGGCGCCAGCGTGCCGGCCCCTAGCGTGCCCCGCCCCAATCTGCCGGGAGCCGGTCCCGGCGCGCTGCCTGCCAGGCCGGCCGAAACCGTGCCAAAAGTTCCCACGCATTGACCGTGCTGGCTTCGGCCGGCGCGGATGTCGATGTCGCGGTGGTGGGGGCCGGTGCCGCCGGTCTGGCAGCGGCCGCAATGTTGCGGCAGGCCGGACGCAGCGTGGCCTTGCTGGAGGCAGGCCTGCGGACCGGCGGGCGGGCATTTACCGACACGCCGTCCGTCCTGGGCGGGGCACGGTTCGACCACGGCGCGCAATGGCTGCACGCCGCCGATCGCAACCCGCTGATCCCCCTCGCTCGCAAGCGGGGCGTGACGGTGCAGCCCGATATTCCCTGGGCCGACCGATCGCTGATCATCGATCAGGGTCAGCCCGATCCACATGCGGCTTATGAGCATGCCGAGGCACGATGGCAGGCCGCCGTGCTGGCTCGGTTGGATGGCCCCGACATCAGCCTGTCCGATGCTGCGGCCGGCATGGCCGGCGATCCCTGGACGCCGACGATCGAGGCCTGGGAGGGTGCGATCATCGCAGCCGGCGACGCCGATGGGCTAAGCCTACGCGACTGGCACGCCAATGCGCTGGAGGGTGAAAACTACGTCGCACCCGGCGGGCTCGGCACGCTGGTAGCGCGGTGCCTGGATCCAAGGCCGGACGGCGTGCATCTGGGAGCGGCGGTGCGGTCCATCGCAGCCCAGCCAAATGGCGTACGCGTGCAGACCGGCCGAGGCACGTTGTGCGCCAACGCGGCAATCGTGACCGTGTCCACCGGCGTGCTGCGGGCCGAGGCGATCGGCTTCTCGCCGGGCTTGCCACGGGAAACGCTGGCGGCGCTGGGCGGCCTGCCGATGGGCCTGCTGAGCAAGATCGTGTTGCGCGCAGAGCATGGCGACCGGCTGGGCCTGAAGCCCGGCACCGGCGTGTTCGCCCGCTTGCCGGCTCGTGGAGCGCCCTTCCTGTCGACCATTTTCTGGGCCGACGGTAACGACCTGGCCGTCGGTTTCGTGGGCGGCCGGGCAGCTTGGGACCTGGTAGGGCGACTGGATGAGGCGGTGGCGTTCATGCGCGGCCAGGTCGCGGCAACGCTCGGCCACAAGGCGGTTCAGGTCTTTGGTCCGTCCACCCTGGCCACGCAGTGGGGCGAGGACACGCTGTTCCAGGGCGCCTACGCCTATGCCACCCCCGGCCACGCCGATGCGCGTGCGGTGCTGGCCACGCCGCTCTGGGACGGGCGGCTGGCCTTTGCCGGCGAGGCCTGTGCCACCGACGGTTTGGCCGGCACTGTGGCCGGCGCGTATCTCAGCGGCCGGCACGCGGCGCAAACCATCCTGGACGGGTTTCCGGCGGGCGGGTGATCCGTGTAGAAGGATCACCCATGACGCGGTTTGTCTTCATTACCGGCGGCGTGGTTTCATCCCTGGGCAAGGGAATCGCCAGCGCGGCGCTGGCCGCCTTGCTGCAGGCGCGCGGCTACCGGGTGCGGCTGCGCAAGCTGGACCCCTACCTCAACGTCGATCCGGGCACGATGAGTCCCTACCAGCATGGCGAAGTCTTCGTCACCGACGACGGGGCGGAGACCGACCTCGACCTCGGCCACTACGAACGTTTCACCGGCGTATCGGCCACGAAGTCCGACAACGCCACCACCGGCCGCATCTACGCCGAGGTGATCGCCCGCGAGCGGCGCGGCGACTATCTGGGCGCTACCGTCCAGGTAATCCCACATATCACCGACGCGATAAAGGAGGCCATCACCCGCCAGACCGACGACCTGGATTTCTGCTTGATCGAGATCGGCGGCACGGTCGGCGACATCGAGAGCCTGCCGTTCTTGGAAGCCATCCGCCAGCTCGGCAACGAGCTGGGGCCGGACGGCACCATGTTCGTGCACCTGACCCTGGTGCCCTTTATTCCAAGCGCCGGCGAGCTGAAGACGAAACCCACCCAGCATTCCGTAAAGGAACTCTTGAACGTCGGCATCCAGCCGCAGATGCTGCTATGCCGCTGCGACCGCGCGATACCGGAAAACGAACGCCGCAAGATCGCCTCGTTCTGCAACGTCCGGCCTTCGGCCGTGATCCCCGCGCTGGATGCCGATACAATCTACGCCGTGCCGATCAGCTATCACGAGCAGGGGATGGACCGCGAAGTGCTGCGGCATTTCGATCTGCCGTTCGATGCCGCGCCCGACATCGCGCGCTGGCAGCGCATCGTCGACATCGTGCGCGCGCCGGAAGGCGAGGTGCGCATCGCCATCGTCGGCAAATACATCAACCTTCTGGACAGCTACAAGAGCTTGGCCGAGGCGCTGGCGCATGGCGGCATCGCCAACCGCGTGCGGGTGCGGCTGGACTGGGTGGATAGCCAGGTGTTCGAGCAGCCGGACACGGTGGGCAAGCTGGAGGACGTGCATGGCATCCTGGTGCCTGGCGGCTTCGGCGAGCGCGGCACCGAAGGCAAGATCGCCGCTGTGCGTTTTGCGCGCGAACGAAAAATCCCGTTTTTCGGCATCTGCTTCGGCATGCAGATGGCGGTCATCGAATGTGCGCGCAACCTGGCCGGGCTGCCGGACGCCTCCACCACCGAATTCGGTCCCTGCGCCGATCCCGTGGTGGGCTTGCTGACGGAGTGGGCGCGCGGGCCAGAGCGCGAAACGCGGGAAGCGGGCGGGGATTTGGGCGGCACGATGCGTCTGGGCGCCTATCCGGCTGCGCTGGAGGCAGATTCCCTGGTGCGCGACATTTATGATGGAAGTATCGAGATTTCTGAACGCCACCGCCACCGCTACGAGGTGAACGTGCATTACCGCGCCCGGTTGGAAGCCGCCGGCCTGCGGTTTTCCGGCATGTCGCCCGATGGCGTGCTGCCGGAAATCGTGGAGTATCCCGACCACCCCTGGTTCATCGGCGTGCAATATCACCCGGAGCTGAAGAGCAAGCCGTTCGCGCCGCATCCCTTGTTTGCCGGCTTCATCGCGGCCAGCGTGACGCAATCCCGCCTGGTATAGGGGCTAGCTGTCGTTGCTGTGGAGGTTGCCCCCATCCGGACTGCCACGGCCGGCCGACAAGGGGCTGACATCGTGGACAAGCCCGGTCTGCAGTAACTTGGCCGCTCATCGCCATTCTTGATGGTGGCCCAAGCACACGCGCACAGCAACGAGGGACACCTCCATGGCAACACCGCCAGCGCTCTGCTTTGGCAAGCATGTTATCGTGGTTGAAGGTCAACCGGATGCGATCATGCTCTACGCCTCGTTGATCCATGCCCGCAGCCGAATGGCGGCGTCGCTCATGACCGACTCGAACGTCATCGCCCGGACGAGTGCTTGCCCAGCCTGGGCGATCCCGCGCGCGTCTTCGTCATGCGCCAGCAGCCAGGCCGTCCGGTCGTCCAGGTCGTGCAGGTCTTCGCTGACTGGAACGAAATGGGTCCAGGGCTTCAGGTCGCCGTAGTACCATTGCCGGTAGGCTTTGGGCGACTCCACTTTCAGAACGCAGGCGCCAGTCAGCAACGCACAGAACAAGGCGCTCCAGGCGTTCGTATTGCCGTCGATCACCAGTATCGCCTTCGACCCGAGGAATCCTGCCCGCGGCACGGCCGGCCGGCGTAATCCTGCGTCCTCGATGCGGGCGAGCAGATGCGGTTCAGCGATTTGGCAGACGTGCGAGATACCCACGTCATAGTGCTGGGCCAGGGCGGATACGTCGGCGCGGCGGCACAAATCCAGCCGTGGCAGCCAGGTAAAATCGTCATCCTCGCCATCCCCGGGCGCTGCATGGCGGCGCTGGCCGGTAGTGCCGCCGCGCCAGAACACCACGGGGCGCCGGGCCTTCCACGCGATGGGGGCGGCATCGACCTGCCTGCGCACGCTGTCGTAGCCTCCGCTTACGAAGAAATCGGAGTCGGGCAGCAGGCAGGACCCAGCATGGTTCGAGCAGAACGTGGCGCTTCTATCCTCGTAGCCGGCATCGCCGAACTCGGCCAGGAAACGGGTTTCCGGCATCGGCCCATCGGCCAGGAGCAGGTCGAACAGGTAGATCAGCACCAGCGAGCGTTGTAGCCTCGTCCAAACCTGGCCGTGGTCGAGCGGGGCGCGGAGCGTCGCCTGCTGTCCGGCGATCTGTGCCAGGCAGGCTTCACGGGTTCGCCGGCCGGGCAGCTTGGCAGGATCGATGCCGGCAAAGCGATATCTGCGCGGCAGCCCTACGGTCTCCAGAAACCTATTCAGTGCGTGGTTGGCGAGCTCCAAGGTGGCCTGCTGCGTTGTCTCGCCTTCGGTCGAGGGGTCCGGTGGGCGGCCGGCGTCGAAGCGTGCGGCGGCTGCCTGAACGGCCGAACGGTCGCCATCGGCGACACGCTTGAGCGTTCCGGCCCGGTTTGCGTGGGCGGCGATCAAACGGACCACCAGTTCGGTATCAGCCGCGTTGGCGAACGCCTCGCCGCCGAGGGGAGAGAGTGGGTGAAGGCGGTAGAGCACGCTGGCTCCACGTTCGGACACCACGTTCAGCAGCGGCAAGGCCTGCCGCCGGTCCGGCTGGCTTACGGCTATCTGCACCAGGCTGCCGTTGCGCGTCAGCTTTCCGATCAGCGCCGAGGTCGTGTCGAAGTCCTGCCGGGTATTCGGCCCGGCCTCCCGCATCTGTACGAACAGTTTCGGGCCGTCGGCGGCGAGGATGTCGCGAAGACGGTCGATGCAGGCCTGTGTGTAGCGGTAGTCCGCCTCTCGCGTCGGGTCGTTGTGGTTAAACACGCGGCCGATGCCGTGCTCGCGCGCGTAGAATTCGTGCGCGCAGCCATCCTCCGGTTCGGCTGGGCCGCCCAGGCCCGTCAGGCTGCGATACTGCGTCCGGTCCAGCAGCACGGCAAAGTCGGTCTCCAGACAATGCCGGATCATCGCCGGTGTGGTGGCAAGCCAGTCGAACGGCAGCGGCGGCTGGTCCAGGCCCATGCCGCGCAGGATGCAGGCCACGATGCAGGCCGTGCCGAGCGGGATGACCGGCTGCGTGATACTCGTAGCCGGGCTTTCGGCCGCTTGGGTCATGACTCCGCGCTCGGGCAGGCCGGCGCCGACCTGCTCGAGAAGATCCGCCAGACCATCGGGCCCGCCATGTTCGAGCAGGAAACCCACATCCCGCTCGAACACCATCTGCTCGGGTTCGGTGCCGCCGAGCTGCCGGTGCACTGCTAGAACCATGATCTCGGCCGTGCGCCGGGCCCGCACCGGCCAGCGGTCCGTCTTCAACAGGGCCGAGCTTCGCGGGCCGGCCTGCGCCAGCTCGATCAACCGGTTGCCGGCCGTGATCCGCACGCGTTCGGGTGCAGCGCCCGCATCCTGGGCAAAGGGCAGGCAGTCGGCCAGCGCGACGCGTTCCTTGCCCACCGCAAGCTGGAACTCTTCGGCCGGGCCGACTGCACCGTGCCGCAACAGCTTGCGCGATTGCGGTAGGATCCAGCGGTTTGCGGCAAGATGCCGCAGCCGCTCCAGGTCGGGCTGGGTGATGGGAAGAAACATCTCCCATACCGCCGCAGCCTCGCGGTCGAACGCCATCTGCGCGGCGCTGTCCTCTGCGCACAGGAACCGGCCGTAGCGGCTGAGCGTGATGCCCGGGCCGAACGGCGCGCGGCCCACCGTGATGAAGCCCAGCGCCGGATGCATCTGTCGCGTGTCGGCGCCCGGATCGTCGCCGGGTTCGACGTCGAGCGGAACCACCATGGGCTCGGTCAGCGGCAATGGCAGGTGGACCAGGCCGCCGCCGCCTTGGCGCAGGCAGACGATCGTTCCATGCCAGGTCAGAAGCAGCATCGCGGTCCTGTCGTATCGTCGGCCACCAGCAATCAGCACTCCATCGCAAAACGCAATCGGCCCCGAACGGCGCCGCTCACTGGCTTGGCGGCAAGGCGGATGTTAGCCAGTCGCCCAACAGCCACGCTATCCCGGAGCCATCCCGCCCATGAGCGCCATCACCGACATCATCGCCCGCGAAATCCTGGACAGCCGCGGCAACCCGACGGTGGAGGTGGATGTGATCCTGGAAAGCGGGGTGGTGGGCCGTGCTGCCGTGCCCTCGGGCGCCTCGACCGGCACGCACGAGGCGGCAGAACTGCGCGACGGTGATCCGGCGCGCTATGGCGGGCGGGGCGTCAGCCAGGCCGTGGACCATGTGCAGGGCGAGATATTCGATGCGGTCAGCGGCCTGGACCCCTTCCGGCAGGTACACATCGACCAGGTGATGATCGACCTGGACGGCACGGCCAACAAGGGCAGGCTGGGCGCCAACGCGATCCTGGCCGTCTCGCTGGGCATCGCCAAGGCAGCCGCCGCCGAGTTGGGTCAGCCGTTGTATCGCTACGTGGGCGGCGTCTTCGCGCGCACCCTGCCGGTGCCGATGATGAACATCGTCAACGGTGGCCAGCACGCCGACAACCCGATCGACATTCAGGAATTCATGATCCAGCCGGTCGGTGCCGAGACCGTTGCCGATGCCGTGCGGGTAGGCTCGGAGATCTTCGCGCAGCTCAAGCGCGGGTTGAAGGCGGCTGGCCACAATACGAACGTGGGCGACGAGGGCGGCTTCGCGCCGAATCTCGCTTCGGCCGACGAGGCGCTCGCCTTCATCAGCCGCGCCTGCGAGGCGGCCGGCTACCGGCCAGGAGAGGACGTGACCTTCGCGCTCGATTGTGCCAGCACCGAGTTCTACCGCAACGGCCGCTACGAGATGGCGGGCGAGGACCGCTCGCTCGACGCGGAAGGCATGGTTGCCTACCTCGCCGAACTGTGCGGCCGCTACCCCGTCGTATCCATCGAGGATGGTTGCGCCGAGGACGATTGGGAGGGTTGGCGGTTGTTGACCGAGACGCTCGGAGGACGGGTGCAACTCGTGGGCGACGATTTGTTCGTGACCAACACGGAACGCCTGGCGCGCGGCATCACCGAGGGTTCGGCTAACGCGATCTTGGTTAAGGTGAACCAGATCGGCACGCTGACCGAGACGCTGGAGGCGGTGCAGATGGCCCATCGCGCGAGCTACGCGGTGGTGATGAGCCACCGCTCCGGCGAGACCGAGGACTCGACCATTGCCGACCTCGCCGTTGCGACGAACTGCGGTCAGATCAAGACCGGGTCGCTGTCGCGCAGCGATCGCACGGCAAAGTACAACCAGCTCATCCGCATCGAGGCGGAGCTCGATACGGCCGCGCGCTATGCCGGCCGTTCCATCTTACGTGCCTGAGTGGGCAACCGCAGGCTGGACAATTCGTTCTCATCGGCGGGCCAAGCAACGGAGGAATACAATGGTTGACGAGAACCGCGTTACGGGTGCGCTGCATCAAGCCGAAGGCGCCGTCAAAGAAGGCTTCGGCAAGTTGACCGGCGACAAGAAGGCCGAGGCCGAGGGCGCGGCCGAGAAGACCGGCGGCAAGGTCGAAAACGCCGTCGGCGGCGTAAAGGATTCCGCGCGCGACGCCCTCGACAAGTAGCTTGACTAGCCGGGCAGCTTCTGGCTGCCCGGCTTCCACCAATAATGTTGGCCACTGGATTCGCAGGACACCGGCTAGACTGTTGCGTAAATTAACAACTCTGTCTTGAGTACCAGTTGCCGTAAATTGTCCCGTCGCGACTTGCCGAACGACGCTTTGAAGACTTCTCCGCATAACGCAGTTTGGAGGCGTTCGAGCGCCGCGATGTCGGTCTTTCCGGTGGCCGCTCAATGGCGGAGATCTGGCCACATGCTTGCCGCGTTTGGTGATTCACACCGTCTCGTCGGTTCCCACGCGCTCGGTTGAGCTTTCGCCTGCCGAGCTAACCGAGCTTACGCTTGCCTTCCGGCTGATTATACAGTCATAGCCGGCTTGCGGCCGCACGTCGAGCTGAACTTGCTAAAACCCCGCCGATCGGCCATATCCCAGCCGCTGACGCAGCCGCGCCGGCAAATTCACACGCGGGGCACTTTCCTGGGCTAACCCCCCATGAATCCGGTGCTCGACAGGGCCATCCCCGCGGAAGTTTAACCGGATCACCCACAGGAAAGGACCGCCACCCATGGCGATGCCAGATTTCTCCCTGCGCCAGCTGCTCGAAGCCGGCGTGCATTTCGGCCACCATACGCGGCGCTGGAACCCGCGCATGTCGCCCTTCCTGTTCGGCGTACGCAATCAGGTCCATATCATCGACCTGCAGCAAACGGTGCCGATGCTGGACCGCGCCCTGCGCGCTGTGCGCGACACCACGGCCGGCGGCGGCCGTGTTCTGTTCGTGGGCACCAAGCGCGCCGCAGCCGAATACGTGGCCGATTCCGCCAAGCGTTGCGGCCAATACTATGTGAACCACCGCTGGTTGGGCGGCATGCTGACCAATTGGAAGACGATCACCGGCAGTATCAAGCGTTTGCGCCAGATCGACGAGCAACTGGGCGGCGACGTCCAGGGCCTGACCAAGAAAGAGGTGCTTGAGATGACGCGCGACCGCGACAAGCTGGAGCGGTCTCTGGGCGGCATTAAGGAGATGGGCGGCCTGCCTGATATCCTGTTCATCATCGACACCAACAAGGAAAAGCTGGCCGTCGAGGAGGCCAACAAGCTGGGCATCCCGGTCATCGCCGTGCTGGACAGCAACTCCGACCCGCAAGGCATCACCTTCCCAATCCCCGGAAACGACGACGCGATACGAGCCATCACACTGTACTGCGACCTGATCGCCGGCGCCGTGTTGGACGGTATCAGCCAGGAGATGCAGGCGTCTGGCCAGGATATCGGCGCCGCCGAGGAGCTGCCGGAAGCGGTGCTGCCGAGCCATGAGCCGGCCCCACATCATGGGCTGGCTTTGGCTGAAGCGGAGCCGGACGTAGCCGACCCCGAACTTGAGGCAGCGATGTCGGCTCCGGCCGCATCCTAACCAGCAAGAGTTTTTGGTTCTTTCTCTAATAAAAGAATAACGCCTTCTTTTCTGAAGAAAAGAAGCAAGAGAGTTTTGGTTATGGAGAGCTAGATGGCGGAGATCACCGCGGCGCTGGTCAAGACGCTGCGCGAGCAAACCGGCGCGGGCATGATGGACTGCAAGAAGGCGTTGACCGAGACGGGCGGCGACCTGGAAGGTGCGGTGGACTGGCTTCGCAAGAAGGGTCTTAGCCAAGCCGCCAAGAAATCCGGGCGCGTGGCAGCCGAGGGCCTGGTGGGCGTCGTCTCTAGGAAGAACCGTGCCGCCATGGTTGAGGTGAACGCCGAGACCGACTTCGTAGCGCGCAACGAGACGTTTCAGAACTTCGTCGAAACGCTGTGCCACATCGCGCTTGATGCCGGCGAGGACCTGGACAAGCTGCGCACTGCCCCGTTCCCCGGAAGCGACCGCAACGTAGGCGAGGAACTGACCCACATGGTCGCCACCATCGGCGAGAACATGACCATACGCCGCGCACGCGTGCTGAGCGTGCCGTCCGGCGTGGTGGCGACCTACATGCACAACGCGCTGAAGCCAGGCCTGGGCAAGATTGGCGTGCTGGTGGCGCTGGAGGCGCCCACCGAGCTGGATGGGCTGGAGACGCTGGGCCGCCAGATCGGCATGCACGTGGCCGCTACCCGGCCGGACGCGCTGGACATCGACGCGGTCGATCCTGCCGCACTGGACCGCGAGCGTGCGGTGTTGACCGAACAGGCCCGCGCGTCGGGCAAGCCCGACAACGTAATCGCCAAGATGATTGAGGGCCGCATCCGCAAATACTACGAGGAGGTGGTGTTGCTGGAGCAGGTTTGGGTGCACGATGGCGAAAGCCGGGTGCGTGCCGTGGTGAGCAAGGCCGGCGGCAAGCTGGCGGGTTTTGAGCGGTTTACGCTCGGCGAAGGCATCGACAAGCCATCGGGCGACGATTTCGCGTCCGAAGTTGCGAAGGTGGCCGGAACGTAGCAGCTGGAACCATTCCGATGACCGCCCACAAGCGCGTATTGCTGAAGATATCCGGCGAGGCCCTGATGGGCCGGCGCGAGTATGGGCTGGATACCGAGATGGTGGGCCGCATCGCCGTCGATGTTGGCGACGTGGTGCGAATGGGCGTGGAAGTCTGCCTGGTGATCGGCGGCGGCAACATCTTCCGCGGCGTGTCGGCGGCGGCCAGCGGAATGGACCGCGCACAGGCCGACCACATGGGCATGCTGGCCACCGTGATGAACGCGCTGGCCATGCAGACCGCGCTGGAAAAACGCGGCACGCCCACCCGCGTGCAGTCGGCCATTCCCATGGCCAGCGTGTGCGAGCCCTACATCCGCCGCCGTGCCGAGCGGCACATGGAGAAAGGCCGCGTTGTGATCTTCGCGGCCGGCACCGGAAACCCGTTCTTCACGACCGACACCGCGGCCGCCTTGCGAGCCGCCGAAATGCGCTGCTGCGCGTTGCTGAAGGGCACGCAGGTGGACGGGGTTTACTCTGCCGACCCGCGCCATCACCCCGATGCCAAGCGCTACGACGAGCTGACCTATCTCGAAGTCCTCTCGCGCGACCTGGGCGTGATGGATGCTGCCGCGATCTCGCTCGCGCGCGAAAATGCCCTGCCGATCATCGTCTTCAACATACATGCTCCCGGCGCCTTTGCCGCGGTGATGCGCGGCGAGGGCGCGTTCACACGCATCGTGGAGCCTGCTTGATCAGTCGTCGGTCGTCAGTCATCAGTCGTCGGACACGCTGACCACCGCTTCTCCTCCGACGCCTGACGACTGACGACTGGAACTGATCATGGCCGACCTCGCTACCCTCAAGGATGATCTGACACGACGGATGGATGGGGCGCTGGAGACGCTGCGCCGCGATTTCGCCGGTTTGCGCGCCGGTCGTGCAAGCCCCGGCCTGCTGGAGCCGGTGCGCGTGGAAGCCTATGGCAGCGAGGTGCCGCTGACCCAGGTTGGCACGATCGGCGTGCCCGAGCCGCGCATGTTGACGGTGCAGGTGTGGGACCGCACGCTGGTGGGTGCGGTGGAGCGGGCCATACGCGACAGCGGGCTGGGCCTGAACCCCGGCTCGGACGGGCAGATGGTGCGGGTGCCGATCCCGCAGCTGACCGCCGAGCGCCGCACCGAACTGGCGAAGGCCGCCGGCCGCTATGCCGAGGCCTCGCGCGTGGCGGTGCGCGGCGTGCGGCGCGACGGCATGGACCAGGTGAAAGCGGCCGAGAAGAAGAACGAGATCAGCGAGGACGACGTGGCCGGTTGGTCGTCCGAGGTGCAAAAACTGACCGACGGCTACATCAGGCGCATCGACGAGCAGTTGTCCGGCAAAGAAGCCGAGATCAAGCAGGTCTGAAACAGCGTGGCCCTGCTTAAGACCGAGTCGGCGTCTGACACCAAGGCGGCGGCTGGCGAGCCGGCCTTGCCGCTGCTGCCACGTCATGTGGCCATCATCATGGACGGCAACGGCCGGTGGGCGCAGGCCCGGCATTTGCCGCGGGTAGCCGGTCATCGCGCCGGTGCGCAGGCCGTGCGGCGCGCAATCGAAGCGGCCATACGCAACAAGGTCGGCTGGCTCACGCTGTATGCGTTCAGCAGCGAGAATTGGCAGCGGCCGGATGACGAGGTTTCGGATTTGACCGGGCTGCTTCGCCACTATCTGCGCCACGAGGTGGCTGAGTTGCATCGCGAGCGGGTGCAGCTTCGCGCGATCGGCGACCGCGCTCGTTTTGGGCCGGAGATATCGCGCGAGTTGGCCGAGGCGGAGGCTCTGACGGCCGGCAACACGCGCCTTCACCTGACGGTGGCGCTGTCCTATGGCGGCCGTTCCGAGATCGTCGCCGCGGCGCGTGCGGCCGCAAGGGCTGTGGCCGCCGGAACGCTCGATCCCGCCGAACTGACGGAAGCCTCGTTTGCCGGGTTTCTGTTCACCGCCGGTATGCCAGACCCGGATCTGGTCATCCGCACGAGTGGCGAGCGCCGTGTGTCGAACTTCATGCTGTGGCAGGCGGCCTATGCCGAATACCTGTTCCCCGAGGTTCTCTGGCCTGATTTCAGCGCCGCCCATTTCGACAGCGCGCTGGCCGACTACGCCGCCCGGGACCGGCGCTACGGGGCGAGGCCGGACGGGTGAAGCGGCGTTGCCGCCATGCCGCATGCTGAGCGTCGAGGAGGCACGCGCGCGTATCCTGGCCGGCCTGCGGCCGGTCCCCTCCGAGATGGTTGCGCTGCCTGATGCCTGGAACCGCGTGCTGGCCAGCCCCGTCGCTGCCCGGCTGACCCAGCCGCCCGCCGACGTCTCCGCGATGGACGGCTACGCCGTCCGCGCCGCCGACCCGGCGGCGGGGCCCCCCCCCCCCGGGGGGGGGGCCGCCCCGCCC
>CAXUHU010000011.1:0-17255 GCA_964250925.1 uncultured Acetobacteraceae bacterium | reverse complement strand
CCCCCGGGCGCCCCCCCCCCCAGCGGGGCCGCCACCCCCCGGCGCGGCCCGGCTCCCCCCGCCGCCCCCCCCCGTGGCGGCGATGGACGGCAACGCCGCCCGCGCCGCCGACGCTGCGTCGGGCGCCCGACTCCGCGTGGTGGGTGCCGCGCCTGCGGGGCGGCCGTTCGACGGCGTATTGAAATGGGGCGAGGCGGTTCGGCTGTTCACCGGCAGCGTGATCCCGCCTGGCGCCGATACCGTGCTGCTGCAGGAGGATGCGGAGGCCGAGGCTGAAACCGTGCTGGTATGCCAGGCGCCCAGGCTAGGTCAGCACATCCGCCGGCAAGGACAGGATTTTGCCGCCGGCGATACGCTGCTCCGACCGGGCCACCGGCTGGGCGCACGCGATATCGGCCTGATGGCCGCTGCCAACCACCCGTGGGCCGGCGTGCACCGGCGCCCGCGGGTAGCGGTGCTGGCGACTGGCGACGAGATCGTCATGCCGGGCGAGCCAATCGGGGCCGGGGGCATCGTCAGCTCCAACTCGCACAGCCTGGCCGCGCTGGTCCGGTCGGCCGGTGGCGACCCGGTGCTGCTGCCAGTAGCGGGCGACAGCGCGGCCGCCATTGGCCAGGCCGCGTTGGGGGCGGCGGGCGCCGACCTCTTGGTCACCACGGGCGGGGCGAGCGTAGGCGACCACGATCTGGTGCGGGCGGGATTGACGGCACAGGGCTTTGTACTGGAGTTCTGGAAGATCGCTATGCGGCCGGGCAAGCCGATGATCTTCGGCCGGCTGGGTGAGACGCCGGTGATCGGGCTGCCCGGCAACCCGGTCTCCGCCTTTGTCTGCGCCATCCTGTTCCTGTGTCCGGCCATTGCGCGCCTGTCTGGACTGCCGACAGTAGGGCCGCCGACGGAACTGGCCCGGCTGGGTGAGCCGGTGCGGGCCAACGACCAACGTGCGGATCACCTGCGGGCCACCCTGGCGTTGGACGAAGCCGGAGGTCTGGTTGCAACGCCGTTCGACCGACAGGATTCGGCACTGCTGCATGCGCTGGCGAACGCCGGCGCGTTGATTTTGCGCCCGCCGCATGCGCCGGCGCTGCTGGCGGGTCAAACGGTTCCGATCATACGGCTCGACCAACCGGGTTTGTAGCGGAAAAAACACTTGCCTTGTTTGCCATTGGCTTATTGACGGAATCTCAAGAACTAAATTAGAACATCGTCTCAGTTGCCGATTTGTTCACTCCTCCCGCCTGCAAGGGTGTCTGGGCGGAAAGTTTGGGACGCACCCATGTTGACACGTAAACAGCACGAGTTGCTGAGCTTTATCGATCGCCATCTGAAGGACACCGGCGTCTCTCCCAGCTTCGAGGAGATGAAGGAGGCGCTGACCCTGCGCTCCAAATCCGGCATTCACCGCCTGATTTCTGCCCTGGAGGAGCGCGGTTTCCTGCGCCGTCACCATCATCGGGCGCGGGCGCTGGAAGTGGTCAAGCTGCCGGAAAACATGGCGGATCAGATGCCTGCCAAAGCACGCGAGGCAGCGCGGCCGCCGGCCCAGGTGTTTTCTCCAACCGTCATCCGGGGGGACTTTTCGTCCCGCTTGCCCGGGGTGCGGGCGGCCAACGATGCGGCAGCCGTGCAGCTGCCGCTCTATGGCCGGATTGCGGCAGGCCTGCCAATCGAGGCGTTGCGCGACGACGGTGCGCATATCGAGGTGCCGATGGCGATGCTGGGCCAGGGCGACCATTTCGCGCTCGAGGTGTCGGGCGACTCGATGATCGATGCTGGCATTCTGGACGGCGACACGGTGATCATCCGCCGCGGCGAGACGGCCGAGACGGGCCAGATCATCGTGGC
This sequence comes from uncultured Acetobacteraceae bacterium, assembly GCA_964250925.1. Taxonomy (GTDB): domain Bacteria; phylum Pseudomonadota; class Alphaproteobacteria; order Acetobacterales; family Acetobacteraceae; genus BOG-908. The sequence continues at coordinate 15,410 of CAXUHU010000011.1, read as the reverse complement.
GCTGATCGACGGGACGGAAGTGACGCTGAAGCGCATACGCAAGCGCGGCGCCTCGATCGCGCTGGAGCCGGCCAATACACGCTACGAGACGCGCCTGCTGCCGCCCGACCGCGTGAAGGTGCAGGGGCGTCTGGTGGCTTTGTTGCGGCGCTACTAGAATAGTCCACGTGACAGATGCGCATTTCTACGAGCCGGCTCAGGGGCACGGGCTAAGCCACGATCCGTTCAACGCCATCGTGGCACCCCGGCCGATCGGCTGGATCTCGTCGCGCGGCGCCGACGGTTCGGTGAACTTGGCGCCATACAGCTTCTTCAACGCGTTCAACTACCACCCGCCGCTGATCGGGTTTTCCAGCGTCACGGCCAAGGACACGCTGCGCAACGCGCAGGAGACGGGCGAATTCGTCTGGAATTTGGCGACCCGCGCGCTGGCCGATCCGATGAACGCTAGTTGCGCCCCGTTGGCCTATGGCACCGACGAATTCAAGGTTGCCGGCCTGACTCAGGCGCCCTGCCGCCTGGTGGGCGCACCGCGAGTGGCCGAAAGCCCGGTGCATTTCGAGTGCAAGGTCTCCGACATCGTTCGGCTGCGCGGCTGCAACGGCGTGGCGGCCGATGCGTGGCTGGTGATAGGCGAGGTGGTCGGCGTGCACATCGCCCGCCACCTGCTGCACGACGGCGTGTTCGATACGTTCGGCGCCGGCATCATCATGCGCGCCGGCGGCCCTTCGGCGTATGCGGAGATACGGCCGGACAGCCGGTTCGACATGCGCCGGCCTGGTTGAGCAGGTCGGACTACGATCCGACGAGCATACCATCAGGGACCGCCCTGCTTTCGCAGCCAGTGATGGGTGAAACGTTTGATAACTACATCCGATTGTGGAACCTGAGCAATCCGCAGCTGATTGCCGAAACGTTCACAAGCACAATTTTCCGAGTTCAGACGTCAGGACAATATTGTGTTCTGAAGATTCTATCTGAAGCGGGGAGAGAGGACGAAGGCGCAGCGGCCGATGTTCTCAAATGGTACGACGGTCATGGTGCAGTTCGCCTGCTGCAGCATGACGCAGGTGCCGTGCTTCTAGAGTACCTGGACGGCGGCGACGTGACGGAATTAGTAAAGGCGGGGAAAGATGACGCGGCGACGGAGATCATTGCCGGCGTTCTAAACAAGCTACACTCCGTATGCCGGTTCGCAAGCCCGACCAATCTCACGCCTCTTTCAAGGCGCTTTGGGTCGTTATTCGACAGCGCGGCTCGCGATCACGAGCAGGCGGTAAGACGTCTTCTGGTCCGGGGTGCAGCAGTGGCTCACGGACTTCTAGGAAGGCAGGGCCGTCCGCATGTGCTCCACGGTGACATACATCACGAAAACATACGGCAGCACACACGGCGCGGTTGGCTGGCTATCGACCCGAAAGGGCTTGTTGGTGACCGGATCTATGATGCGGCTAACACATTATGCAATCCACATTCTCTTCCCAAAATTGTTCTGGATCGAAATCGACTGATGCGTCAGGCCGACATCATGGCAACAATCCTGCGTGTCAGCCAACCGCGATTGCTCTCCTATGTCTTCGCTCACGCTTGCTTATCGGCCTGCTGGTCGATGGAAGACGGGCACGATCCCAGCTTGGCCCTGGCAATAGCACGCATCGCCGAAACGTGCATTGCGCCATAGGCCACTACCTCCGGAGTTCCGGCTTTGCCCGAACGAATCAACAACTTGGGATGCGACTACAGCGCGAAAAGTGCGCTACGATTTGGTGCGAGAAGGTTAGTTCAGAAATGGCTCCAGCCAAGCTCGTTGAGCGTAACGACCTGCCCTGCCTCCAGAACGCGCACATTGTCGCCCGCCTCGAATCGGCCGACCCGCGCGACCGCAACGCCGCCGCGGGCGCATTCACGTTGCAAAGCCGGAACGTGCGGCGGGGGCACGGCCAGCAGCAACTCGTAGTCGTCCCCGCCCCGCACGCACATATTCCGCCGACCCGCCGCACGGGCTGCGGGGGACAAAGGCACGCGCTCGATCGCGATTGTGACCCCCAACCCCGCCGCACGCGCCAAGTGGCCTGCGTCCTGAAGCAGGCCGTCGGATACGTCCATCGCCGCGGACACGACCCCGTGCAGCGACAGCCCGAGCCTCGGCCGGGGCAGGCGATAACGGTCGGCCAAAACACCGTCCGGGTCGGCCACCTCGCCCCGCAGAGCTAGCAGACCCAGCGCGCCGTCGCCGATCGTGCCGGTCACCCACAGTTCGTCCCCGGCCTGCGCACCGGTACGGCGCAGGGCGCAGCCGGGGGCCACGTGGCCGATGATGGTGGCGGACAGGGTGATGGGGCCTGGCGTGCTGGTGGTGTCGCCGCCGAGCAGGGTGGCTCCGAACGCTGCCTGGTCCAGGGCGAGGCCGGCGGCGAAAGCCTCGAACCACGCCGCGCCGGTCGTTGGCGGGACGGAGACGGTCATCAGGTAGTGAAGGGGTACGGCACCCATCGCCGCCATGTCGGACAGGTTCACCCGCAACAGCTTGCGGCCGAGCGTTTCGACGGGGTCGTCGGGCAGAAAATGTATCCCTTCGACGATAGTGTCGGCGGAGATGACGAGTTCGCGGCCGGGTGGGGGAGTGAAGATTGCGGCGTCGTCCAGAAGCTCCAGGGCGCCAGGCGCGGCTAGCAGGCGCAAACTGGCGATGCGTTGAAATTCGGCGGGAAGGGCGGTGGCTAACCCAGCCATGCGCGTCTACGCGGCGCAGTTCACCCCGCACCGCCTGGATGGCCGGAACACATCCGGCGATGACGGTGGGGGGCGGGGCGTTATTGCCGTACCTCGAACTCGCTCGGCCGCAGCGTATGCGCCATCCGGTCCATCAAGCCGTTGGCCATCTTCGGCTCGTCGCCGTGGAAGAAGCCGTGCGCCACGTCCATGTACTCGTTGATCACCACGGCCACCGGCGGGCCGTCGCGCATGGTGAATTCGGCGCCGGCGGCCCGCAGCAGCGCACGCAGCACCGGGTCCAAGCGTCCCAGCGGCCAGTCGGCGGGCAGCGATTGCGTCAGCAGACGGTCCAGCTCGTCTTGTTTCAGCACGGCTTCCCGCACGATTCGGCCGAACAGTTTCACGTGCGCGTCGGGCACGCGGCCTTCCTCGTATCCCCCTGTGCCCGGCAGCTCGCCTAATCGGTGGCGCACGAATTGGTCGATCACCGCCTCGGGGTTCTCGCCGCCCTGCTCGGCCTGAAACAATGCCTGCACGGCACCCACGCGCGCGGCGGTGCGCGGCCGTGTCGTGGCCGGTAGCTTGCCCATCAAACTGCTCCTAAGCGGCGCGCGGCGGCGACCTGCAGCAGCGCGGCTGCAGCCGCTTCGGCGCCTTTGTTATGCCCGTCCGGGCCGCTGCGGGCGGTAGCCTGTTCGATGGAGTGAACCGTCAGCACGCCCGAGCCGAGGGCGATGCCGTACTGCAGCGCCACCGCCATCAGCCCCGCCATCGTCTGCTGGCAGATGTAATCGTAATGATCGGTACCACCACGCACGATGCAGCCCAATGCGACATAGCCGTCGAAGGCCCGCCTGCCACGCAGCGCGATGCGTATGGCCTGCGGCAGCTCGAAGCTGCCGGCCACGTCCAGGATCTCGTGGGTGGCGCCGGCGCCAGACAGGATGCGCACCGCACCCTCGGTCATGCCGTCCAGCACGGCGCGGTAATAGGGCGCGCGAACGACCAGAAGCTGCGCGGGCGGGCCAGGCACCACGGGGGGTGCGGGCAGCGGCGCGTCGGCGGTGCTCACGCAGCCGGCTCGATGGCGCGGCGGCCCACCACGTTCAACCCGTAGCCTTCCAGGCCCACGATCGTGCGCTCGGTGTTGGACAGCAAGACCATGTCGCGCACGCCCAAATCGGCCAGGATCTGCGCGCCGATGCCGTAGTCGCGCAGCATGCGCTCGCGTGCGGCAGCGTGGCTGTGGCGGCCGGTCACCATGTCGAGCAGGCCGGGCGTGCGCCAATCGTGCAGCACCACCATCACGCCGCGCCCTTCGGCCTCGATCTGCCGCATCGCCTGGTGCATCTGCCGCTGAGTGGCACCGCCCGGCAGCATCTGGATCGGGTGCAGCGCCTGCATGCGCACCAGCACGGGGCCGGGCTGTGCGATGTCGCCCTTCACCATCACCACGTGCTCGGCCTGGTTCAGCGTGCTGCTGTAAACCATCACCTGCCACGGCCCGGTGTCGAGCTCCTGCGTCGTGGTCTCGTGCAAGCGGCGCACCAATTTCTCAGTGCCGCGCCGGTGGCCGATCATGGCGGCGATGGTGCCCAGCTTCAGCCCGTGCAGCTGCGCGAAGCCCACCAGGTCGGGCAGCCGCGCCATGGTGCCGTCGGCGTTCATGATTTCGCAGATCACGCCGGCTGGGATCAGCCCGGCCATCCGCGCGATGTCGACGGCCGCCTCGGTATGGCCGGCGCGCACCAGCGTGCCGCCGGCGCGGGCGGCTAGCGGGAAGACGTGGCCAGGCGAGACCAGGTCTTGCGGCGTGCTTTCGGGATTGATGGCGACAGCGATGGTGCGCGCGCGGTCGCGGGCGGAAACGCCATTGGTGATGCCGTCGCGTGCCTCGATGCTGACGGTGAAGGCGGTCTGGTGACGCTGCTGGTTGGCGGTGGCCATCATCGGCAAAGCGAGGCGGCCGACCTGCGCCGGGGTGAGCGCCAGGCAGATCAGGCCGCGCGCGTGGCGCATCATAAAGGCCAGCGCCTGCGGGGTGGCGAACTGCGCGGGGATGATCAGGTCGCCCTCGTTCTCCCGGTCCTCGTCATCGACCAAGATGAACATGCGCCCGGCACGCGCCTCTGCGATCAGCTCGTCCGTGCCGGAGACTGCGTCGTGCAGCGCGTGTCGCGACAGCATATCGACACTCACCGCGCCCGCTCCTTTTCTGACGACTGATCCGCCGTTTCCTGCAGCCTGGCAACGTAGCGGGCCAGCATGTCAATCTCGATGTGGACCGCATCGCCCGGCGTCCGCAAGCCGAGCGTGGTGTGCTCAGCCGTGTGCGGGATGACGTTGACGCCGAAGGTCGTGCCCTCAACGGCGTTCACCGTCAGCGACACGCCGTCTATGGTCACCGATCCCTTGGGCGCGATGTAGCGGTGCAGCGGCGCCGGCACGTCGACCGTGATGCGCAGCGAGCCGGCCTCCCGTACCGTCGCCACCACGTGCCCCAGCCCGTCCACGTGGCCGCTGACCACGTGGCCGCCCATCTCGTCACCCAGGCGCAGCGCACGCTCCAGGTTGATGTGGGTGCCGGTGTGCCAGCCGCCCAGCGTGGTGCGCGCCACGCTCTCGCCCGACACATCGACGGCGAACCAGTCGTTGCCCAGTGCCGTCACCGTCAGGCAGCAGCCGGAGCAGGCGATGGAGGCTCCGATGGCGGTGCCGCCCTGGGCCGCCAAGAACGCCGGCGGGGTCTTGATGATGGCGCGCATGTCATGCGCCGCACCCGAGCGGGTCACCTCGCGCACTACGCCCTGGCCGGTGACGATGCCTGTGAACATCAGGCCGCCCTCGCGTACTGGGTCATCGTGTCGGCGCCGAGCTGCACGGGAAGGCCGGTTGGAGAAAAGCGTTTCATCTGCGCCAGTCCGTCCACATCCAGCCCCTGCACTGCCGGCAGCCCGTCGCTGCCCATCACACCGGCCGCGTGGAACCACACAAGCCTGTCCACCAGATCGGCGCGCAGCAGCGATGACGCAAGTTGTGCGCCGCCTTCCACCAAAACGCGGGTCAAGCCGCGCGTGCCCAGCGCGCGCATGGCCTGGGGCAGGTCGATGCCGCCCGGCCCGCGCGGCACCAGGATGCAGCGCGCCCCGGCCTCGGCCAGGCGCTGCGCCCGGGAGGGCACGAGGTCGCCCGGCGGTGCGCCGTAGAGGGTGACGTCATCGGGCAGGCTGTCGGTGTGATACAAAAGCCAGGTGGGCGCCTGATGCGCCGTCTGGACCAGCTTGGCCCCGGCCGGCGTGCGCAGGCCGCCATCGGCCACGATGCGGACGCTCGGGCGGTTTGCATAGCCCGGCAGGCGGCAGGTCAGTTCCGGGTCGTCGGCGGCCGCAGTTCCGGCACCCACCATGACTGCGTCGTTTCGTCCACGCAGGGCCTGCGCGGCACGGCGTGACTCTGGGCCGGTGATCCATTGGCTCTGGCCGGTGCGGGTGGCAATCCTGCCGTCCAGCGTGCTGGCGAGCTTGAGGGTGACGAGCGGCCGGCCGAGCTGTACGCGGGCGAAGAAGCCGGCCAGTGTCTCCGTGGCCTCGGCGGCCATAAAGGCCTGGCGAACCTTGATGCCGGCCGCGCGCAGCCGCGCCAGCCCAGCGCCGTTGACCCGCGGATCCGGATCGCCGCAGGCCACCACGACGCGCGCGATCCCCGCGGCTGCCAGCGCGTCCGCGCAGGGCGGGGTTTGGCCCTGATGGCTGCACGGCTCCAGCGTGACGTAGGCGGTGGCCCCACGCGCCGCCGCCCCGGCCATGCCGAGCGCCTGGGTTTCCGCGTGCGGACGCCCTTGCAGCCCGGTGCGCCCGCGGCCGACCACGCTGCCGTCGGGCGAGACGATGACGCAGCCAACCGAAGGATTGGGCCAGGTTGCCCCCAGGCCGCGTTCGCCCAGCGCCCGGGCGACGCCCATAAAGTGTTCGTCCATGGCGGCTAGGTTGGGGTGTCGAGCGAGCCGAGAAAGGCCTCGAAGTCGCGCGCCTCGCGGAAATCGCGATACACGCTGGCAAAGCGCACGTAGGCAACCTCATCGACCGCCTTCAGCGTGTCCATCACCAGCTCGCCGATTTGGGCGCTGGGAATATCGGTCTCGCCCGATGCTTCCAGCTGGCGCACCATGGAGCTGACGACACGCTCAATCCGGTCGTCGTCCACCGGGCGCTTGCGCAGGGCGACGCTGATGGAGCGCGCCAATTTCTCGCGGTCGAACGGCACGCGGCGGCCGTCCGTCTTGATCACCCACAGCTCGCGCAGCTGAACGCGCTCCACCGTGGTGAAACGCTGGCCGCAACTGGCGCAAAAACGCCGGCGCCGGATTGCCACCCCCTCTTCGGCGGGGCGGCTGTCCTTCACCTGGGTATCGTCGTGGCCACAGAAAGGGCAGCGCATCGGGCGTGGATAGCAGACGCCGGTCTGACTTGGACAGCGGGGCGGAGCCCCCGCATCACGCTCGAACCGAGCCGTATAACTGTATCGGGGTTGGCGGCGGGGCCGAGCGCTGTCCGCAAATTCGGGCCGGATTGGCTTTGCGGTACACCCTCGACAATGCCCAGCCGTCACAGGATGCGTGGTCGGCGATCAATTCGGCGACGGTGCGCTTTGCTGGTTGCTTACACCTGGCTTGCTTGCGAAGCGGCTTGCCGCTTCGGGACGCTTGGACCGTCGCAGGGAATAGAGACCCGCCAAGCCGATGGCGAAAACCAGGATGCTCGCCGGCTCGGGCAGCGAGTCGGGATTCTGTGGCGCTTGCGTATCGCCGGAGTTGGCCAGTTTGTCGGGCCTACCCTCCGCAGGATCGGGCGCCTTGGCAGGCGGCGCGACCAGGGTAGCCGGCGCGGTGTTGAAGCCGTCCAGATCGGTGCGGAGGCTCCAGCCGGGTATGACGTCCGGCGGACTCGTTCTTGCGTCGAAATCCAGTCGGAGGCCGACCGCGCTGTCGCGGGCCAGGGGCGGCAGGCTCGCTATTGGGCTGGCGAGTACATCATCAGACCAGCACGCTGCGCCGAGAATGACTGCGCCCACAGCAACGCGGTTTACCAAACAGATCAGCATGGCCTTCTTCTATGAGAGCACACAGATTAGACAGGCCCGCCATGACGATCTGTTCGGACCTTCGTCTTCCAACGGCCTCTGCTGCATACGGAAAGCTTCAAGAAACCGCCCACCTGCAGTATAGCTGTACTCGACTTGGTAATTGGCTTATCAGTGCGGGTTCAATACAACAAAATCGGAATGTGAACAGAACCGTTGATCACACATTTCCGTGATTCGAGAAGCGTCTAACATATATACGCGAGTGTTGTTTTACTGATCCTACTGCCGGTTGTAATACTCGACGCTTCAGCATCACAACTAATCAAGTTGTGCATACGACACGAGTTACGCGCGTCGCGGGAGAGGGCCTCTGGTTCGATGCCGGCTGCAGTCAGCCCGGGGATGGGTCGGCTTTGAAATACACGGTGGACTGGTTCTCGACGTCCAGGCTCCCCGTCTGCGCGCCAGCGATAACCGCCTGCCAGGCAAGCAGGCAATCGCCGACCTCCAGCGCCGCAGGCCAACCTGCAGTGGCCGCCGCTTGGAAGCCGGCATACTGCGCCGCCTGCAAACCCCGGCCTCGCACCGGTGTCCGCATCAGCACCATACTGCCGGGTGGCGGTGCCACGAACGCGGGGGAAGGCAGGCGCAGCACGGAGAAGTCGGCGCCGGCTGGATGCCCCTCGAGGCGGGCGGCGCGGCAGCCGGCAGCCGGCAGGTACAGGAAATCCGTGGCGACCCGCCAGTCGCCGGTGATGTTGGGCCCCCATCCTGCCTTGGGCGGGGCGCCACCGACCGGGGCCGCACTGACCGAGGCGGCGATCGAGTCCAGACGCAGCCTGCGATTGGCCTGCAGGCCGACATAGCCGGCCTGCGGCACAGCGGCACCGGTGACAAACTTGAACTCGCCGCCGATGCCGAACGCCACCCTTGGCCGGTCGCCTGGCTGCGCGCCGATGATGTCGGCCGTAAGTTGCACCTCCGTCGTGGTGTAGAGGGCCATGTCGCGACGCAGGAACGGATAGCCGGCGCTGACCAGCGTGGTCAGGCAAGCGCCCGTGCCGGGTTTGGACAGCGCCATGGGCCAACGCAACGAGACGGAGACCGGAATGCCGACCAATGCGGTATCGTTGGATTTCAGGATGCCCGCCCACAGGCGCGGGATTTTCTGATCGACAACAACGGCGCCATTGCGCGCTGCGCAGGCGGCCTGGCCGCCCGGCAGGACGCCCACCAGTATCAGCGCCTCGCTGAAACCTGGGTGGTTGCCGGCGAGGGCAATACGTCCGGAAAGGCCCGCGAAGGCCGAGCCGGGCGGCAGCCAGGTGGTGAACAGCGTGTCGCGTATGCCTGCAAAGGAGCCGTGCTGGGCAATCCTGGCAACGATCGGGACGCTTGCGGCCTGGGCCGCTGGCAGCCAGGTCGCAAGACACAGGTTGGCAAGCGCGAGCGCCACGGGGGGACGATGAGGCCTCGACGCCGCTGTTCGGGCTGCCACGATCCGCACAGTTCGTCAGGGGCGCCAAAAACGTATGTGGATTTGGGCCAGGATTTGATCGTTCACGGCAACTCCCTGTCCGGGCGGCACAGGCGTTGCACTGCGGACGCCGAGCGGGCAGCCTTAGCATTTACGCGTGCACGCCGGAATGGCATCCGGCTGCAACCCGCCCATCGCCGAAGGGGACTTCCATGAGCCTGACCCTGAACCGCAATCCGCTTCTGGCCAGAAAACCGATCGGCGCGCTCGAAGACGGGGAGCACGGGTTCAAGCGGACGCTCGGGCCGGTCAGCCTGGTATGCCTGGGGATCGGCGCCATCATCGGCGCCGGCATCTTCTCGCTGACCGGTATCGCGGCGGCCGACAATGCCGGCCCGGCGGTGGTGCTGAGCTTCTTGCTGGCGGCATTGGGCTGCGGCCTGGCTGGCCTGTGCTACAGCGAACTCTCCGGCATGATCCCGGCGGCCGGGTCCGCCTACTCCTACGCCTACGCCTCGCTCGGGGAGATGGTGGCCTGGGTGATCGGGTGGGCGCTGACGCTGGAGTATGCCGTAGGCGCCGCGACCGTCTCGGTGTCGTGGTCCGGCTACGTGGTCAGCTTCCTGGGCAAGTTCGGGCTGGCGCTGCCGCACGCGCTGACGGCCTCGCCGTTCGACAGGGATGGCATGGGGCATGCGGCGCCCGGGCTGGTCAACCTGCCCGCCATGTTCATCGTCGTCTGCGTGTCGTTGCTGCTGATCCGCGGCATCAGCGAGTCGGCGAAGGTTAATTCGGCGATCGTGGCGGTCAAACTAGCCGTGGTGGCCGCCTTTATCGGTTTCGGCGCGTTTTACGTGCACCCGGCCAACTGGCATCCGTTCATACCCCCCAACACCGGCGAGTTCGGACATTTCGGCGTATCGGGGATTTTCCGCGGAGCGGCCACGGTGTTCTTCGCCTATATCGGCTTCGATGCAGTGAGCACCGCGGCGCAGGAGACGAAGAACCCCGAGCGCGACATGCCGATCGGCATCCTGGGATCGCTGGCGATCTGCACGGTGCTCTACGTGTTCGTCTGCCTGGTGCTGACCGGTCTGCTCAGCTACACCAAGCTGCACGTAGCGGCGCCGGTGTCGATCGCGATCGGCCAGACGCCGTTGCCGATCCTGAAGGTTGCGGTCGATTTGGGTGCGATCGCGGGCTTGACTTCGGTCATCCTGGTGATGCTGCTGGGACAGAGCCGGGTGTTCTATTCGATGTCGCAGGACGGACTGCTGCCCGGCGTGTTCTCGTCCATCCACCCGAAGTTTCGCACCCCATACCTGTCGAACCTGCTGTTCATGGTGTTCGCCGGGCTGGCCGGCGGCTTCACGCCGATCAGCGAGTTGGGCCACCTGACCTCGTTCGGCACTTTGCTGGCGTTCGTCATCGTCTGCCTCGGCGTGCTGGTCCTGCGTCGCAGCGACCCCGCGCGCCGCCGGGCCTTCCGCACGCCGTTCGTGCCGTACGTGCCCGTGGCGGGCATCGTCGTTTGCGGGGCGCTGATGGCGTCGCTGCCGCTGATGACCTGGGTGTTCTCGTTCCTCTGGCTGCTGATCGGGCTGTGCGTGTTCTTCCTCTACAGCCAACGGCACAGCCACCTTCGCGGCACGCAGTGAGCGCGGCCGCGTTCCCGGCCGGCCGGCCGCGCCGGCTGCGCCGGCATGCCTGGACGCGGCGGCTGGTGGCGGAGCACACGCTGTCCGTCGATGACCTGATCTGGCCGGTCTTCGTCATCGAGGGCACCAGCCTGACGGTGCCGGTGGCCGCCATGCCTGGCGTGGACCGGGTGAGCCTGGATCGGCTGGAGGCCCACCTGGCCGAGGCGGCGCGGCTGGGCATACCGGCGGTGGCGCTGTTTCCCGCGACGCCCGCGGACAGGAAAGACGCCGAGGGCAGCGAGGCGCTGAACCCCGACAACCTGATCTGCAGCGCGGCGCGTCTGCTGAAGCGCGCCTATCCCGAGCTGGGCCTGATCGGCGACGTGGCGCTGGACCCCTATACCGATCACGGCCATGACGGCGTGATCCGCCATGGCTACGTTGCCAACGACGACACGCTGGCCGTGCTGACGCGGCAATCGGTGAACCAGGCCCAGGCCGGCATCGACGTGATCGCGCCGTCCGACATGATGGACGGCCGTGTGGGCGCGATCCGCACCGCGCTGGACGCGGCCGGCCTGATCGACACGCAGATCATGAGCTACGCGGCCAAGTATGCGAGCGCGTTCTACGGGCCGTTCCGCGATGCGTTGGGCTCGGCCAAGGCGCTGCATGGCGATAAGAAGACGTATCAAATGGACCCGGCCAATTCCGACGAGGCCCTGCGCGAGGTCGAAGCCGACCTGGCCGAGGGCGCCGACATGGTGATGGTCAAGCCAGGGATGCCATATCTGGACATCGTGCGGCGTGTGCGCGAGCGGTTCGCGGCGCCGATCTTCGCCTACCAGGTGAGCGGCGAATATTCGATGATCGTGGCCGCGGTGGAACGCGGCTGGATGGACCGGGAGCGCGCGATGATGGAGAGCTTGCTCGGGTTCAAGCGGGCGGGAGCCAACGGAGTGCTGACGTATTTCGCTGTGGAAGCGGCACGTGTGCTGGGCGGTTACAGCAACGCACATACCAAGAATGCTTAAGCTGTAAAGATGTCGTTTTCGACGCGACGGTAAACCAACGCATCCTTCAAGTCTTGCGGCGCTCGGGAATCACGTGTTCGAGTATGACGCTGAAACGTAACACACCAGATTTGTGAAATGCGACATTAGCTTGCTTCGAGAGAGGCGCGAAGTCTGGCTGACAACAAGCTGACAGGCCGCGATTACCTCGTACTTCAGGAGGAAGCAAGTGAAACTGGCAATCAGCCTCAAGGCCGCTCTTCTGTGCGGAACCGTCGTGGCGGGCATCAGCGTCGCCCGCGCCAACGATGGTCCGTCCGACAACAACGGCACCCAGCCGGTGCCGAGCGGCCAGTACGTCACGCCGACCTTCGCCGCCGGATCGACGTTCCAGAGGCTGAATCCCGGATTGCCTGCGCCGTATCGTGCCTTCCGGCCGGATGGTGCGATCGCCTCGGCGCTGAGCCCCGACGGAAGCACGTTGCTGGTGATGACCAGCGGCTACAACACGCTCAACGATCCGAATGGCAACCTGCTGTCGCCGAGCAACGGCGACTCCGTCGACGGGGCCAGCGAGTACATCTTCGTCTACGACGTGACGACGGCGTCGAAGCCGAGCATGAAGGCGATCTTGCGTCCGCCCAACACCTTCGTGGGCCTTACCTGGACGCCGGACAGCAAGAGCTTCTACATCTCCGGCGGCAACGACGACGTCGTCTATGAGTACGCGGCGGCCAACATCGCCTCCGGCTGGTCGCCCTCGGCCACGATTCCGCTCGGCCACGGCATGAATGGGATCGGCATCAATCAGTATCCGCAGGCGGGTGGCATATCGATTGCGCCGGATGGGTCTGTGGCCGCCGTCGCCAACACGCTGAACGACAGTTTCTCGCTGATCGACCCGAGCACGAACACGCTCATCGCTTTCACCAACCCGGCGCCTGGCACGCTCGCGACGGAGTACGACGTTCGGCCCTGGGCCACACGAGGCGTGAACGGCCGGGCCGGCGGCGAGACGGTGTACAGCCTTGCCGTCACCGGCACAGGCGGTAGCTACCGCGTGTTCGCGACCGCATTGCGCGACCGCGAGGTTGCGGTCACCGACGTGACGGTGAGCGGCGGCCAGGCAACGGCCAAGTTCATGGGCTACATCAGGCTTGCGGGCAGCCCCAACAACATCATCCTGAACCGGGCGGGAACGACCGCTTACGTCAGCGAGGACAATGAGGACCGCGTGGCCGTGATCGACACGGCCCGGGCCGCGCTGGTGACCGAGCTCGACGCCATCGCACCTTCCAACGTGCTGCCGCAGACGACGACGCGCTACACGGGTGCGGCGACGAACAACCTGGCCCTCTCGCACGACGAGAAGACGCTGTATGTGACCAATGGCGGGCAAAACGCGCTGGCCATCATCCCGCTGAACGGCAGCCTGCATCCGGCGGCACTTGTGCCGACCGGCTGGTATCCCACCACGGTTTCCGTCAGCCGCGACGACACGGTGCTGTGGGTGTTCAACAACAAGAGCGATCCGGGCGCCAACCCGAAATACGCGACGAGCTCTACCTACGACCTCTACAAGGGCAATCCGCCTATCCCGCCCTATCCATATCCTGGCGACGGCAATTCGCAGGCCGGCGACGACGAGGCGCAGACCCAGGCCTATGCCTCCAACCAGTATGACGAGCTTCTGGAGCAATCGGGCCTGCTCACCCTGCCAGCACCGGCGGCGAGGGACTACCCGGTGCTGACGCAGCAGGTGGCGCAGAACAACGGCTACACAGCCCGGGTCAACACGCAGGACGAGGAGACGATGAGGTTCCTGCGCGACCACATCAAGCACGTCATCTACATCGTCAAGGAGAACCGGACCTTCGACCAGGTCCTCGGCGATCTGAAGAACGGTGCCGACGCGGATTCGTCGCTGACGGTGTTCGGCCGTACGGTGACGCCGAACTTCCACAACATCTCGAAACGATTCGTGACGCTCGACAACTTCTTCTGCACCGCGGAGGTAAGCGGCAACGGCTGGCCATACTCGACCGAGGCGCGCGAGACTGACTGGAACGAGAAGAACATTCCGATGGACTATGCCTTCGACGTGACGCGCTACAACGCGCCCTACGACGCCGAAGGACAAAACCGCAACGTGACCCTCTACGCGACGCTCGGCGCGCGCGAGAAGGAAAATCCGCAATACGGCAGCGAGACGTCCGGTGAACCGGGCGGGTCGGCCAACGTGCTGCCGGGCCTGCACGACGACGGTGCGGCCGATGGTCCTGACGACCAGGAGCAGGGCGGCCACCTGTGGGATGCAGCCATCAAGGCGGGCCTCACGTTCCGCGACTACGGCTTCTTCTCGGACAACAGCCGCTACGGCGGACCCAATACGGTGCCGGAGTTCACCGATCCGCTCGGCGCTTACAAGACAGGCACGCAGGTGCAGTTCCCAGCCAACCAGACGCTGGCCATGCCCGGCAATTTCGATCCGTATTTTCGCGGCTTCGACAATACCTATCCGGACCTCTATCGCTATGCCGAGTTTCGGCGCGAGTTCCAGCAGTTCGACGCCGACAACAGCATGCCCAGCCTCGTGTTCCTACGCTACATGCACGATCACATGGGCAATTTCAGCCAGGCTGAGGCGTTGCTGCCCCATAGCGGGAACCCCGAGTTCGAACAGGCCGACAACGACGCAGCCGTGGGGCTGACATTGGAGATGGTCGCGCACAGCCAGCATTATGCGCGCAACACGCTGTTCATCGTCGTCGAGGATGACGCGCAGGACGGACCGGACCATCAGGATGCCCATCGCAGCACGGCCTATGTGGTCGGCCCCTATGTGCGCACGCATGCGGTCGTTAAGACGCGCTACTCCACGATCAACGCGGTGCGGACCATCGAGGACGTGCTTGGCCTGGAGCACCTCAACCTCAACACGGCGTATCAGCGTCCGATGACGGAAGTGTTCGACATCGGCGCCACAGGCTATTGGGACTACGCGGCAACGATCTCCACCTATGTGAAGCAGACCAACATCAACCTGTCTGCGCTGACGCCCGATGGCCGCGTGCAATTCGCCGAGGGGCCCAGCAACGCGGCACCGACGCATGATGCGGCGTGGTGGGCGGCGCAGACCCGCGGCTTCGACTGGTCGTCGGAGGACAAGATACCGACTGCCCGGTTCAACCACATCCTCTGGCAGGGTTTGAAGGGCGACTTGCCTTACCCGACGATCAGGACGCATGCCGAAATCGATCTGCGGGCACCAGCGCCCTCCGGCAAGGGAAGCGACAATTAGAGCAATCTCACGCAGACTGGAACAGTCGAACTGAGTAAATTTGCTCGTTCGAACATACATTTCGAGCGCGCTGACCGTTTACGCTCAGCCTGAACGCGCTCTAACCGACGTTTCGTTGGTAGGCTGAGCCTCTGTCCGGCGAGCGGCGTGTGCGATGATCGGGGCGGCTGTTGAACCGCCTC
>CAXUHU010000010.1:53862-59090 GCA_964250925.1 uncultured Acetobacteraceae bacterium | reverse complement strand
AACAGGTGAAGCGAATCAGAACCGCCGTGAGCTACGCAATGGGGACACACCCTAGCAAGCTCTTCAGGACTACCGACGTGTCGGCGAGCAATGTGGGGGCCACGATTGCTTTGGCCGCGACAAGGCGTTTGGCGGCCATGAATTCTCCCGGCCGGTTAATGGCGTCGGCAGCCAGCAAACGGCCGTCCTTAAGGTAGAACAAGACGAAGGCTCGATCCTGCATGACGCCGCGCAGCACGACCTGGTCGTAACTCGGGCTCAGCCCGACCGATTGCAACTTGAGATCGTACTGGTCTGACCAGAACCAGGGTACCGCGTCGTAAGGCTTCGGATTGTCTGCGATCGTGTCTGCGGCGACGCGGCCCTGTTCGAGCGCGTTAGGCACGGATTCTAGTCGGACGCGCGTGCCGAGAAAGCTGCTTGGGTGATTTGCGCAATCGCCAATCGCGAGGATTGCCGCATCTTCGGTTCGACAGTATTCATCGACCACGATGCCGTTCTGCACGGGCAAACCCGCGCTCACCGCGAGTTCGGTATTGGGGATTTGGCCGATGCCTGCCAGGACGAAGTCGCACTCGATCGTCGTACCATTCTCCAGCACGACGCCTGCTGCACGGTCCGGCGCATCGCGTGTCGCGATGATCCTCTCCAGGGTTGCACCCAGATGCAGCCGAACGCCTGCTTGGCGATGAGCCGCCTCGTAGAACCCGGACAGTTCGGGCCCTGCCACGCGCGCCAGCAATCGAGGCGCCGCCTCGACAAGCTCGACATGCAAGCCAAGCTTGGTCGCGGTGGCTGCGACTTCGAGCCCAACGTAACCACCGCCGACGAGCACTAAACGCGCGCTTGGCCGCATGCGACTACGTATGGCCTCCACATCGTCGAGCGTGCGTAGGTAGAGCACACCGGAAAGGTCGGCGCCGGGGCAGGATAGACGTCTTGCACGACCGCCTGTCGCCAACACCAAGTGGTGGTACGGCAGGGTGGTGCTTTCGCGCAATTGAAGCCGTTTATTCGGCCGATCGATGGTCTCGGCGTGAACGCCCGCCCGAAAGTCGATCATATTGCGTTCATAAGCCGCAACAGAACGGATCGGCAGCCGTTCGGCGCCAGCGTCTCCGGAGAGATAGGCTTTGGACAGTGGCGGCCGGTGATAAGGCGCGTGCGGCTCGGCACCGATCAACGTAATCGGATGTGTGTAGCCAATTTGCCGCAACCTGATTGCCGCCTCGCTACCAGCTTGGCCAGCACCGACGATGACGACACCGCTGTCCTCGAGCATGATCCCGTCAAACTCCCTTCGGGGTGCTGTTCAATCCCATCGGCATGATCGACGCTACCTGCCATACGAGCCTGCACGGTGTTGAGCACTTCTTGCCCTTGATACAAGATGCGGGCACCATCGCAACGCGAAGGGCTTACATTTTTGAGCGATCTACCGCTTGCATCTCTCGCAATGGACTTCGTGCTTGTCGGCATCATCCGCCTCGCATGGCCGGAAACTTTTTTGCCGCTCGTTCCAGACTGGGTGCCACTGCCGGGACTGACCATCGAAGTAACGGGATAATGCGAGGTATCAGGCGCCATCGCGTTGCTAATACGATGGTTCCGCCGTTTAGCTGGCAGGGTGATCGCGCCGCATGCGGATTGCGTGTTTCCGGCCCAGCAACAAGCACGCTGTTGACAACGCGCCCGTCAGCAGCGTTCACCTCACGTGATGGTAACTTGGACCATGTCTGGCCTTTCAGCCCATATCGTCTGGTGAGCGCTGTTCTGCGGTGATATTACCGAACGGCCGCTTGCTAAACGCGGACGAAACGCGCGGAACGTTGATACCGCGACTGGCAGGATCGAGGCCTCTTAGCTCGGTGTCGTATTCCTCCAAACCTGGCTACAAGCCGCGAGCGATCAGCACCTTCATGATCTCACTCGAGCCGCCATAGATACGTTGTATGCGCGAATTGCGGAACATGTGGGCGATCGGATAATCGTTTATGTAGCCGTAGCCGCCATGCAGTTGCAGGCAATCATCCACGATCTGCCACTCGGTTTCCGTCACCCACAATTTGGCGATGGCCGACATCTCGTTATCGAGCGTGCCATCTAGCGCTTTCCGCAGGCAGTCGTTGACGAAAACCTTGGCCACCGTCGCCTTTGCCTTGGCCTCCGCCAGCTTGAACTGCGTATTCTGGAAATCGAAGATGGTCTGGCCGAATGCCGGCCGATTTTTCACGTAATCGATGGTCGTCTCGAGTGCGCGTTCCATGGTCACGACGCCACCAATCGCCATCAGCAGGCGTTCCCGCGGCAGTTCGGCCATCAGCTGGTAGAAGCCTTTTCCCTCCTCGGTGCCCAGCAGGTTGTCGGCAGAAACCCAGACGTCGTCGAAGAACAGCTCCGACGTGTCCTGCGCATCGTTGCCGATCTTGTCGAGGTTTCTGCCACGGCGGAAACCCTCTACCTGGTCGGTTTCGACCACCAGGAGCGAAACACCCCGCGAGCCGAGCGACGGATCCGTCTTGGCGACAACGATGATAAAATTTGCAAGCTGCCCGTTCGAAATGAACGTCTTCGATCCGTTGATGCGGTAGCCGTTTCCGTCACGCAACGCCGTAGTGCGTATCGATTTCAGGTCCGAGCCGGCGCCCGGCTCGCTCATTGCGATAGCCGAGATCAGCTCGCCGCTGCAAAGCCGTGGCAGCCAGCGCTCCTTCTGGCCCTCGGTTCCGTGCAAATTGACGTAGGGCAGCACAATAACGTTATGCAACGATAAGGCGAAGCCCTCGCAAGAATTGCGAGCCAGTTGCTGGACGAGCACGACATCATGTCGGAAATCGCCGCCGGCGCCGCCGAATTGCTCCGGTATGCTGACGCCCAGGAATCCCATTTCGCCGGCGCGTGTCCAAATGTCACGATCGACCTGCCCCGCTTCACGCCAGCGGGCAATCCGTTCTGGCGGAGCTTCACGCTTGAAGAATTTGTCTGCGGAATCCGAAAACATCTGGATATCCGAATCCTGCATGAAGTCCGGCTCTGCTACGTTCAACACGGCCATGGGCGACCCTCCTTGTTTTGCGCGGTGTAAGCCGCCCTACGCGCTGAACCGCTTGCCTTCGGCAGCCATCGTCTCAAGCAGGTGGGCCGGTGCGAACGCATCGCCGTGGGCCGCCTGCATCTCCTTCAACCCCGACACTATCGTCGGTAGCCCGACCGTGTCGGCCCAGAACATCGGTCCACCGGTATATACCGGCCAGCCATAGCCGAGGATCGCGGCCATATCGATGTCGCCAGCGCGCAAGGCGATGCCCTCCTCCAGTATCTTTGCGCCTTCGTTGACGACGGGGTACAGCAGGCGCGCCAGGATGTCCGAATCGCTCTGCAGCCCGTTGGTAAGAACACCCTTGCTTTCGGCGAAGTCGGCGATGATCTTCGCCGCGACCGGAGACGGTGTCGGAGTGCGTTTCTCGTCGTAATCGTAGAAGCCGCCGTTTTTCTTTTGTCCGAGCCGGTCGCGTGCGACCAGGTCGCCACGCAGTGAGCTTACATTGGCGTCCCGGCCGATCACGTCCAGCCCAACGAGATCGATCATCTGAAAAGGCCCCATAGCAAACCCATAGTCGTAGATGACGCGATCGATCTCGGCGGGCGTCGGCCCTTCCAGCACCAGCGCTTCGGACTGGGCCATGCGAGGCGCCATCAACCGGTTGGCGATGAAGCCGTCGCAGACGCGGCTCAGCACGGCAACCTTGCCGATCTGGCGCGCCAGCTTCATCGCCGTCGCGACGATCTGCTTCGACGTCCTGGCACCGCGCACCACTTCCAGCAGCCGCATGACGTTGGCGGGAGAAAAAAAGTGCAGTCCTATCACGCGCTCGGGCGAAATGGTGGCCTCAGCGATTGCGTCCAGGTCCAGAAACGACGTGTTCGAAGCCAAGATCGCGTCCGGCCGCGCAATGCGGCCGAGCTTGCCGAACACCTCGAGCTTGAGCGACATGCTCTCGAAAACGGCCTCGACGATCAGGTCCGTCTCGGCAAGTGATTCGAGCGTCAGCGCCGGAGTGATCAGTCCCATGCAGGCTTCGACCTGCTCCTGGGTCATGCGTCCCTTCTTTGCGGTGTTCTCGTAGTTCCTGCGTATGATGGCCAATCCACGATCTAGCGCTACCTGGTCGGTCTCCACCAGCGTGACCGGTATGCCGACAGAGGCGAAGTTCATCGTGATGCCGCCGCCCATGGTGCCGGCGCCGATCACGCCCACGGATCTGACCGGCAAGGTAGGAGTGTCGGCCGGCACGTCCGCAATTTTGGACGTTTGGCGTTCGGCAAAGAACACATGACGCTGTGCTAAGGACTCGGTGCTCTCGTAGAGATCGAGGAACAGCTCGGCCTCGCGCTTCATGCCTTCCTCGAACGGCAGGGCCACGGCGGCCTCTATCGTCCGGATGATGTTCTCCGGCGCCTTGAAACCGCGGAAACTGCGAGCGTTCTTGCGGCGAAACTCGGCGAAGATTTCGGGCTTACCATGCGCTGGCTCAATCATGTCCTGTCGGTCGCGTACGCGTAGCAGCGGGCGGCTCTCGGCCAGCAGATTGCGGGCAAAAGCGACCGCGTCCTCACGCAGCCGTCCTTCGTCCGCCAGTGCATCCACCACGCCCAGATCCTTAGCTTGTCTTGCGCCGATTTGGCGGCCCGAGGTGATGAGATCCAGCGCGGCATCCACCCCAACGATGCGCGGCAGGCGTTGCGTACCCCCGGCACCAGGTAAGAGGCCGAGATGCACCTCGGGTAAGCCGAGTCTGGCGGATGGAACAGCCACCCGATAGTGGCAGATCAACGCCAGCTCCATGCCGCCGCCTAGCGCGGTGCCATGGATTGCGGCGACAACCGGTTTGGAACCATGTTCGATGATGTCGAACACGTTCTGCAGGCCAGGCTCCTGCATCGGCTTGCCAAACTCGGTTATGTCGGCGCCGGCGAAGAAGGTACGCCCACCGCAAATCAGGACGATCGCCCGCACTGCCGGGTTGTCGGCGAAGTCGCGGAAACCGCGATCGAGACCGCGGCGCGTTTCTACGCCCAGCGCATTGACCGGCGGTGAGTCGATCGTCAGAACACCGACTTCCCCATCAATCGTGGTTGTTGCTACGTCAGCCATAGACTTTCCCTTCGATGGGTGTCTTCCTTGAGGAAGCAGAGATTTGGCGTCGTCGATGTCGGGCAGGCGCAAA
>CAXUHU010000010.1:0-53762 GCA_964250925.1 uncultured Acetobacteraceae bacterium | reverse complement strand
GTGCATGTGCAGTTGCTGCATGCAGCAAGCCGCGTGCCTCACTTTCAAATCGAACGGCTGACAACCTCTTTCATGATTTCACTCGTGCCGCCAAAGATCCGCGTGACCCGTGCGTCCCGCCACAGCCGCGCGACCATGTACTCGTTCATGTAGCCGGCGCCGCCATGTAGTTGCAGCGCGGCATCGATGACGCGGCCTTGCATCTCCGTGTGCCACAACTTCGCGGCGGAGGCTTCTGCGGTCGTGAGCTTGCCTTGGACGTGCCGTTGCAGCGCCCAGTCAAGATGCGCCCAGCCGACCTGCAACTGTGTTTTCAGATCGGCCAGCGTGAACTTCGTGTTCTGGAAATCGAACACCGTCTTGCCGAAGGCACGCCGGTCCTTGACGAAGCCTACAGCCTCGTCGAACGCGCGCTGTGCTGCGGCATGCGCCTGGATCGCGATGGACAGACGCTCCTGCGGTAGCTGGCTCATAAGGTAGATGAAGCCCTTGTTTTCCTCGCCGAGACAGTTGGTCATCGGCACGCGCACGTCCTGGAAGAACAACTCGGACGTGTCGGCGGAATGCTGGCCGATCTTGTCGAGGTTGCGCCCGCGTTCGAAGCCGTCGGTCCCGCGCTCGACCAGGATCAGCGAGGTTCCCTTGGCACCGAGATCGGGTTCCGTCTTGGCAACGACGATCACCAGGTCGGCCAATTGGCCGTTGGTGATGTAGGTCTTGGAACCATTGATGACGTAGTGATTGCCGTCGCGCTTGGCCGTGGTACGGATGCCCTGCAGGTCGGAACCGGCCCCGGGTTCGGTCATCGCGATCGCGGTGATGACTTCCCCCGTCACCATCCGCGGCAGATATTTCTGCCGCTGTTCCATCGAACCATAGCGCTCGATATACTCGGCAACGATGTCGGATTGGAGGGTGATGCCGGCCGATGAGCCGGCATAGGCGAGTTCTTCGTCCACCACGGCGTTGTAACCGAAATCCAGGCCGAGGCCGCCATTTTCCTCCTTAACAGTCGGGCACAACAGGCCTGCCTCGCCACACGCCAGCCACAATGCGCGGTCGATCGATCCCTCAACCTCGTAGCGCTCGAGATTTGGCAGCAGGGCGCGATCGAACACCTTTCGAACCGTCTCGCGAAACATGGCGTGGTCGTCGCCGAACGCCACGCGTGAGGAGGTGTCTAGCATGGGCATCGCTTTCGAATGGTCGCCGCACTCATCTTATCGTCTCGCGCTCAGTTGCCAGTGCCGAGTCATCATCTGCACCGCCTTTTCCGCCAGCGCGGCCGGCACCTCGGGATACAGCACCGCTCCGCTCTGGCCAGGAAGGGCTATGACAGCTGTTGCCTTGACGGTCTCCTCGCCCCGCTGGTTGGTGAAAGTGACTGCGACGTCCACTAGGTTCCGGGTGCCCTCGGAGCGCTTGCCGGTTACCTGTCCGGTGACCACCTGGGTGTCGCCGGTATAATTGAATTTGCGTATCTCGTCGTGCACCTGCAGCACCAGACCGTCGTCGCCGCACCAGTCGGTCAGGTAGTGATAAAGATAATTTTCCCGCATCACGCCGTAATCATAGGCCATCGGATTACCGATCGCCTGTGCCCAGACCGGATCCCAATGAAGTCGTTGCGCGACGTCGGGAATGCCGTATTCATTTTTGACATAGAATGGGGCTATGCGCTTGCGGTTGTGGTGCGCCAGTCGTCCGACCGTAGGGGCGTATGGCACGAAGCCGTAGCCGCCGGCGTGAAAGCAGATCACGTCGGTGACGGTCAGCGGTCCCTTCGCCATCGTCCCCAGGCTGTCGCCGACCTGTACGTAATCGAACGAGCGAGGTGCGGCTCCCTGCACGTGCTCGGCGGCGTAGATGGCGTCGATCTTGGCCATCTCATCATCGGTATAGGTGGCGGGTTTGATGTCGGCGTATTTGCCTTTCTTGGCGGCGGTCTTGCGTTCGGTCAGCACGCGCAGGATGCGATAGACCGCGACCACCTCGCCGCGTTGGTTCACCTTAACGTCGCGCCGCACATTGATCACGGACCGTCCGGCGAACTCCGACTGCTTGACCTCGCAAGTCTCCTCGCCGTTGAAGCTGAACAGCGTGTCACCAGGATAGATCGGACGATACCAATCCCATGTCGATCCGGAGACGAAGACGTGTATGCCGCGAAACAGCGATTTGCGCAGCGCCTTGATCTCGTCGGGCACCGGATCGCCCTTCATCGGCGCGTTGATGATCCCGGCCATCATGCCCGGGGCTATCACGCTACCCCAGCGCGTGGTCCTGCCGTAATCGGGTTCACAATGCAGTGGGTTGTCGTTGCCTACGCCATGCGCGAAGTTGCGGATGTTGTCGGTGGTGGCGGTCTGGAGGTACTCACGTTCACGATTGGCCTGGTCGAAGCCGAGAAGCTTCTGCTGCCGCTCGATATCCTCGTCGGTGATCTGGTACTGCGTTGCCTTCTGCCAGTCGTCACTCTCGAGAATGCTGGACACTGTCGCTCTCCGATCAATGCATGCCGCGTTTTTGGTGGTCAACCGGCTTCCTGCAGGGCGTCATCGGCAAACATCGCCCGCACGGCTGGCTGGGACGGCTTCAAGGATGGGGTGCGCGGCACGTCGTCCACGATCAGAAATCGCACGGGTACTTGGTAAGGCAGTAGCTGCTCGCGCGCGAAGGCAGAGAGCTCGCCGCTGCTCGGGGACGAGGCGCCGGATTTCAGGATTATCGCGGCCACCGGAACTGCGCCAAGACGGCGATCCGACAAGCCGACCACGACGGCTTCCCGCACGGCCGGATGGCGTTCCAACACACCGACAACGTCGTCGGGATGCACTTTGAAACCGCCTCTGATGATCGCGTTGTCGGCGCGACCTCGAATAAACAGGAAACCGTCGGCATCGATAACCGCGCGATCCGTGGTGCGAAGCCAGTCATCGCCGAGACCGAACTGCTTCGACCGCATTTCCAGCACGCCTTCCTCGCCGGCTGGCTTGTCCGTCGAGTCTTCCGGATCGATCACCCGGCCTTCGACGCCCGGCTGGAAACGGCCGACGCTGCCGACCTTCTTGTCGTGAAACGCCCGGAAATCGGGCATGGTCCAGCCTGCGACGGCACCCGAGAATTCAGTCGCCCCGTAATTTTGCAGCACCGGAATGCCGTAGCGTTTCCAAAACTCGGCGACGATCGCAGGATCAAGCGGTGCAGCACCCGTCCGTATTGCTGTCAGGCTCGACAAATGCTCACGCGGTATCTGGGCATCGAGGATCATGCGCAACCCAGCCGGAACCGCGCCTGCCACCTTCGGCCGATGGCGGACGATCGCGGCGGTCCAGCTTTCAACGCTAAACTTCTCGATCAGGCACGCTTTCCGCCCGCCCAGGATGCATGTCAGCGCGCCCCAAAGGCCGCCGATATGGCTGAGCGGGTTGTTCAGGATTTGCACGCCAGACCGCAGCTTCGGCGGGTCGTTGGCGCGGCGATCTTTTTCGTACGACATGGCACTGACGAAGCTTTTTTCGAAAGCCGCGGTCTGCAACGGAATTCGTTTTGGCGTGCCGGTGGTGCCGCTGGTCAGCATCTCGATGATGACTCCTGGCTCGTGGTAGCGGATGCCGGCACCCGTGGGCTTCTCAAAATCGGGCAACAGGCCCGCGCCGGCCAGGATACCGGGCAATCGCACGACGGCGGAACCACTTTCGCGCAGGGCGTCGAGCACACCGGGCCGTTCCAAATCGGCCTGCTCGGCGGCCACCACAGGAAGCCGCAATCCGCAGAGATCCTGTAGCAGCCGCTCATCTGGCAATAGAGAGTTGATGGACACCGTGCAGGCATCCTCGGCAACGGCCGTCAGAACTGCGGCGAAGGCCGAGGGCCGGTTGCGCATCATGACACCGATCCGGGCGCCGGGTCCAAGTTCGAGGGAGTACAGCGCCCTTCTAATCGCATCGACGGTCTGCCCGAGCTGGCCCCAGCTGTACCAAACCTCCTGAAACTCGATCGCGTCCGCGGACGGATCGATGGCGATGACGCCATTCAGCAGGTCGGCAAACATGGTCATGACACACTCCAAGCCCGTCGCCGGCAACATGTCGACGTGACTAGTATAACTAGGTTACCGGTGATGTGCGATAGCTGCAAGCGGTCGACTGGTGAAGGCCGTCAAAGCTTGTTGAACGGAACAGTCTTGTCGGTGCGCAGCTCGCTTGGCATGCCCAGCACGCGTTCGGAAATCTGGTTGCGCAAAACCTCGTCCGCTCCCCCCGCCACACGAAGCGCCGTGGACCAGACGTAGTCGTGCATGATTCGGGCCGTGGCCGTGTCCTCGGGTGTGTGGGCGACGCCCGCCAGCTCGCGCATCTCCAACGCCAGGCCAGACAGTTTTTGATACCGATTCGTGTAGGCGAGCTTGATGATGGATGCCGAAGCGCCCGGGTTCTCGCCGCGCGACACCATCGTGCGCAGCCTTGCCTGAAAGTGCCGCTCCGCCTGCTCCTCGGCATAGGCGGAGGCAAGCTGCAGGCGGACCGCCGCGCTGTCGAGCGCAGTGCCGCCGTCGCGCGGCGTGTCGGCCGCGTACTGGATCAGGTTAGCGATGCTGCCGTCGTTGCCGTGGCCGCCCTGGTTCAGCCGTTCGCCGGTCAGCACCGTCATCGCGCAGGCCCAGCCATCGCCGACGCCGCCGATACGGTCGGCATCGGGAATGCGGACGTCGGTGAAGAACGTTTCGTTAAAGTCGGAGGCGCCGGAAATCTGGCGGATCGGCCGGACGTCGATACCCGGACTTCTCATATCCACCACGAAAAAAGACAGACCCTTGTGCTTAGGCAACGAAGGATCCGTCCGTACAATCAGGATCCCCCAATCGGCAAGATGAGCCCAACTGGACCAGACTTTCTGGCCATTCACCACCCAGTCCGTGCCGTCTCGCACCGCGCGGGTACGCACGGCTGCCAGGTCCGAACCGGCGCCCGGCTCGGAGAACAGCTGGCACCATGTCATCTCGCCGCGCAGCGTGGGTGCCGCAAACCGGGCGATCTGCGCCGGCGTGCCATGCTTGCCGATCACCGGCAGCGCCATGCCGAGCCCGATGCCGATATAGGCGCCTTTCGGCACCCTGAATCGTGTTTCCTCCTCGCCGAACACGGTCGCCTGCGCGATCGTGCCGCCGTTGCCGCCCAACGATTGCGGCAGAAGAATGCCCGCGTAGCCGCCATCGGCTAGCTGCTTCTGCCAGGCACGGCCGCGCCGCACCTCCTCGCTATCGCTGAGCCTCGTGCCAGGCGGCAACGCGTGAGCAGGCGCATGCTGCCGCAACCAGTCTCGCGCCGCGACGCGATAGGCGGCTTCTTCGGGTGAGTCGTTGAAGTCCATGTCAGGCAGCCTCCAGTCCACGCGCGCTGTCTTGGCCCTGCCGGCCCGGCATGTGGGCGATCAGCCTGTCGGCCCAGCGCTCACGCCCGCCTAGGCTCAGCGCCAGCGTCCGCTCCCGGCGATAGTAAAAATGGCAGTTGGCATCGAACGTATAACCGATGCCGCCATGCACCTGGATGTTTTCTCGCGCCGCACGTTCGAACGCGTCGATCGCCATCAGCCGGGCGGCGGAAGCGGAGGCGGGCAGGTCCTCGGCGCCTTTCACCGCTGCCCAGCCGGCGTAATAGGCACTCGACCGGGCGAGTTCGATGCCGACGAGGATGTCGGCCAGCTTGTGTTTGATGGCCTGGTAGCTGTCGAGCGTTCGGCCGAATATTTTGCGGCCTGCCGCGTAGTCGCGCGCCATGTGCAGGCAGGCTTCGGCGCCGCCCACCCCCTCGAACGCAGCCTGCACGGCCGCCCTGTCCATCAGCATAGGCACGACCCGCGCGGCGGCCGTCCCATCCAGCAGCGTCGCGGCCGCATTCTCGAAACGCAGGCTGTAATGCGCGCGCAACTGGTCGAAGCTCTCCAGCTTCGACCGGGTCACACCCGGTTGGTCCAGCTCGACCACGGCGAGCGCCAACCGCCCTCCGGCCTTGGCGAGCACGATTGCCAGACTGGATACGCCCGCATCGGCAACGGGCCACTTGGTGCCGGTCAGTCTTCCGTCGTTCACTACGGTATGCAGCACAGGCTCCGCCCAGCCGGCAGGACCTTCCGCATAGGCGAACGTCGCAACCGTCTCGCCGGACGCCATGCCCGGCAGGTATTGCGCCTTCTGGGCTTGCGTGCCGGCGAGCCCTATCGCGTCTGCGGCGAGTACCACGGACGAGAAAAAAGGTACGGCGGCGTTCACGCGCCCCAGCTCCTCGCTGATGACGCCGAGGTCGAGTTCGCTCAGGCCGAGGCCGCCATGGGCCTCCGGAACTGCAGCGCCGAGAAAACCCAGCTCGCCCAGTTCCCGCCAGAGCGGCTCGTCCCATTCCTGGCCAGAATCTATCAAGGAACGCAGCCGCTGCGGCGTCGCACGCTTGCCGAGAAGGCCGCGCATCTGTTCGGCCAGCATCTTCTGTTCGTCAGAGAGATCGAAATTCATACGGGTCAGCCGCCTCGTATTGCCTATTGGCGTTCAGCGATCATTGACATCACGACGGCGCAGCTCCGCCGGCAACCGGTTTTGGCACGAGGCGGTAAATGCCGCTGGCACGCAGGATAGGCGCGTCATCGACACTCAGGATCGCCCGCATGAACGCCATGCGACGCGTCCGACGCAGCATCTCGCCATGCCCCTCGACCCAGGCGCCGAGCGCTGCCTGACCGAAGAAATCGAGCGACATGCTGATGGTCATGAGAAAGATGCCGTCCAAACTGCCCGCAGCACCCCCGCTGACCGGCAGCACCATGTCGGCCATGCTTGCCAGCCAGCCGCCATGGCAGATGCCAACCGGGTTGCAATGCGATTCGCGTATGCGAAAGCCGAGTACGGCCCCTGCGTTGTTGTGCCGGATGTAAATCGGTCCGTTCGCCTTGATGAACGGGCCTCCGGCGCGCAGCACGCTGAAACCCGGGGGCGTATCACCCATGCTGGTTGAAGATAACATCGATGCTGATCAGCGCGGCGGCATGCGCATGCCCTCGACCAGCCGCATCGCCTGCCCCCCAAAGCAGCCATCGCCGCCGAGTTCCGGGCCGCACAACGCAAACTCTTACGGCCGGCCAACCCGCCTGGGGAACGGCACGCAAGCGGCAAGCCCATCGGTTACGTCTTTCGGCACGGCCGGCATCGGCGGTGTCGCGAAAAGGCCCGGCACGATGGTGTTGATCCGGCAAGGCCTTCGGCCGAGGGCGCCGCCCATAACGATCGCAGCAATGTTCCTGGCGACGTCCACCGCGTCAGAGCGCCTCGACGATCGTCACGTTGGCGACGCCGCCGCCTTCGCACATCGTCTGCAGCCCGTACTTCTTGCCACGTGCCTTCAGCGCATGGAGCAACGTCGCCATCAGCTTGGTGCCCGAGGCGCCGAGCGGATGGCCCAGCGCGATGGCGCCCCCGTTCACGTTCAGCCTGTCCGGGTCGGCACCAACCACCTTCAGCCAGGCCATCGGCACCGGCGCGAAAGCCTCGTTCACCTCGTAGAGGTCGATGTCGTCGATGGTCAGGCCAGCGCGCTGCAAGGCCTTCTGCGTGGCGAAGAGCGGTTCCTCCAGCATGATCACAGGATCGCCGCCGGTGACAGTCATGTTCACGATGCGGGCAATCGGGGTCAGCTTGTGGTGCTTGAGTGCCGCTTCGGAAACCACCAGCGCTGCGCTCGCTCCGTCGCAGATCTGGCTGGACGTGGCTGCCGTGATCACGCCACCGTCCTGCAGCAGCTTGACGCCTGCCATCGATTGGGCGGTGGCGTCGTAGCGGATGCCTTCATCCTGGTCGTGCACGGCCTTGCTGCCGTCCACCAAGGTCACGTCCAGCGGTATGATCTCGGCCTGGAACGCACCGGAGCGCGTGGCCTCGGCCGCGTTCCGGTGGCTGCGCAGGCCGAACGCATCAAGCGCGTCGCGCGACAGATCGTGTTTTTTGGCGATCATCTCGGCACCGCCGAACTGGCTGAAGCCGTTGACGTCAAAACGCTCCAGCGTGTGGGCGCTGTTGGGGTTCAGCGCGCTGCCCGGGACCAAAGCGAGGCCCATCGGCGCGCGAGACATGCTCTCCACACCCGCGGCGATGACGACGTCCTGCGTTCCCGACATCACTGCCTGCGCGGCAAATTGCAGCGCCTGCTGCGACGAGCCGCATTGGCGGTCGATGGTGACGGCCGGCACGCTCGTCGGCAGCCTGGAGGCCAGCACGGCGTTGCGGCCGACATGGCTTGCCTGCTCGCCGGCCTGGGTGACGCAGCCCATGATCACGTCGTCGATCGCGGCCGGGTCGATGCCCGTTCGGTCGACGATCGCATTCAGTACCTGAGCGCCCAGGTCGGCAGGATGCCAGCCGGCCAGCCGGCCGTTGCGCCGGCCCCCGGCCGTTCGGACGGCTTCGACGATGTATGCTTCCGCCAACGGGATGCTTCTCTCTCTTTTCAGGCTGCTGCAGGGGTTCGAACGACAAGCTGTGCAAGCCGGCTGCCGATGATCGTCTCCGCCTCCATCATGATGCGATCGATCAAGCCCCCGACAGAGGGAATATCGTGGATCAGTCCCTGCACCTGGCCTGCCCAGAATATGCCGGCGTCCACATCGCCGGTCTCCAGAACGACGCGGCCCTGGTCGCCGCGCACAAGCTCGGCCACATCCTTGAACGTGGCATCCGGCAAGGCCAGGCGCCTCACGACCTCGTCGGACACCGTGTTCTTCGCCACGCGCGCGGTGTTGTGCAGCTTGCGGAAGATCAGATTGGTGCCGCGCTCGTCGTTGGCGAGGTAGGCCCGCTTGACGTCGTCATGAACCGGCGCCTCGACGGTGGCGCAAAAGCGGGTGCCCATGTTGATGCCGTCGGCCCCCAGAGAGAGGGCCGCGACCAGGCCCCGCCCGTCGCCGAAGCCGCCGCTGGCAAGCATCGGAATGCGCACCTGATCGGCAGCGGCGGGAATCAGGATCAGGCCGGGAATGTCTTCCTCCCCGGGATGCCCGGCGCACTCGAAGCCGTCGATCGAGATCGCGTCCACACCCTTCGCCTCGGCCGAGACGGCGTGGCGCACGGAGGTGCATTTATGGATGATCTTGACGCCAGCCGCTTTCAGCATCGGCCACAACATCATCGCCTTCGGCCCAGCCGTTTCCACGATACGCACGCCGCTGTCGATGATCGCCTGAGCATACGCCTCGTAGGGCGGCGGCTTCATCGTGGGGAATACGGTCAGGTTGACGCCGAACGGATGCGCGGTCATGCCCCGGCACGTCTCGATCTCCTGGCACAAGGCTGCCGGGGTTGGTTGCGTCAACCCGGTCAGGATGCCGAGACCGCCCGCGTTGGACACCGCGGAGGCGAGCACCGCGCGACCAACTCCCTGCATGCCGCCTTGAACGATCGGATGCTGGATTCCGAATGCCTCGGTAAACCGCGTCTGCATGACCTCTCCGTAGCAACGCTCAGCTCGGCTGGACGTCGATATCATACCTAGTTACCTATGACGTGAGTAGCGAAGACAGCTCGGGCTTGCAAGGAGGAGCGGACATGGCGGCTACTTGGTCGCAACTTGCGCTGCCGGTCGTGGCGGCGCCGATGTTCATCGTCTCCAGCCTCGAGCTCGTCGTCGCCGCTTGCCGGGCGGGCGTGATCGGAGCGTTCCCATCGGGGAATCCTCGCGCGCCGGATGGTCTCGGCACGTGGCTGGCTGCCATTCGGCAAGTCGAGGCGGAAAGCTTAGATCGGGGCGAGCGGTTTGCGCCGTTCTGCGTCAACCTGCTGGCCTCGACCGCGGTGGACCAGGGCACGCGGGCCGCCAGGCTCGCGACGTGCCGGGCGCATCGTGTTCCCCTGATCCTCACGAATCTCGGTGACCCTCGCGACGAGGTGGCCGCGGCGCATGACTGGGGTGGCATCGTGTTCCACGATGTGACAACTCTGCGGTTCGCCGAAAAAGCCATCGCGGCCGGGGTCGATGGGTTGATGCTGGTTTGCGGCGGCGCGGGCGGCCACGCCGGCACGCTGAACCCTTTCGCCTTCCTGCCTCAGTTGCGGCGTATCTTCGACGGCACGATCATGCTTGCAGGCGGCATCGCGGACGGCAACGGAATTGCCGCCGCCTTGGCACTGGGCGCGGATCTGGTCGTTATGGGCACGCGTTTTATCGCCACTAGGGAGTCTGGCGCTGACGAAGCGCACAAGCGCATGCTGGTTTCCGCCAACGCCGAGGACGTGCTGTTCACCGACGCGATCGCAGGGCTGCCTGCGAGTTTCCTCAAGCCCTCCATTGTTGCAGCCGGCTTGGATCCCGCCAACCTGCCGCGTCCGTTAGGCCTGCATCGCCCGCAACTGCCGCCCGGCGTCCGTGCCTGGAAGCATGTCTGGAGCGGCGGCCATTCGACCGCCCTGATCGACGACGTGCCGAGCGTGGCAGACCTGGTGGCAAGGCTCGGCCGCGAGCTGGCGTCCGCAAGGCTGGCCGGCGACTGGCAAAGCAGGCTGGCGGAAAGGCCATGACGGAACCCTGGCAGGACCAGGTTGCGATCCGCGATCTTATGTCCCGCTACACCATCAACGGCGACCGCGGGCGGATAGACGCCTTGGCCGCAACCTTTGCGGAGAACGGCACTCTGCGGTTTGCTGCCATGGAGAGCACCGGGCGCGCGGCGATCCTGGCCCGTCTCTCCGATCCTTCGCCTCGCAATCCCGCGTTGACGCTGACCAGGCATCACCTCACCAGTTCGATGATCGAGGTGGTCGGCACGGCGGGATCCGGAAGGAGCTATTTTCAAGTGCTGAGCGACATCGGGCTGGACCACCATGGCGTCTACATGGACAGCATGGCGAAGATCGGCGGCGCGTGGTTGTTCACCTACCGGGACGTGCGAATCGACTGGCAGTCGCCGTACTCACTGTATCCGAGGCTACACGTTCGCGGGGTGGCGCCGTAGGTGGCCGCAACGATGTGCGTGAGCCGGCCAACTCAAAGAGATTGTCCGTCATCGACATCGATCACGGCCCCGGTCACCGGCCCCGACACGTCGGCCGCCAAATAGAGCATAATGTCGTCGAGCGCATCGGAATCCAGCAGGCGACGCCGATGGAAACCCTGTATCTGCTTGGCACCGCCTTCGGTGTCGAACCAGTCGCCGCTCAACTCCGTCCGGATGTAGCCGGGCTGCACGACGTTGACGTTGATGCCCTGGCGTACCCACTCGCGCGCGAAGTTGCGGCCGAGATGGGCGACCGCCGCCTTGGATGCTGCGTAGGCCGCGTCGCCCTGCCCGGTCATGTGTGCGGTGATGGAGCCGATCAGCACGATGCGGCCCCTCTGATGCTCGCGGCTGTCATCGGCAATCAGTCGCCGCGCGCCTTCGCGCGCTGTCAGATAGACGCCCATCAGGTTCGTGTCGAAGACGGAGCGCAAGCCCTCCATCGCGACGTCGGTAGACCGGCCGCCAGCACTGGTTCCTGCGTTGGCAACGATGGTGTCGACGACCCCGAAGGCCGCCTCGGCTTGATCATAGGCGGCCTTGACGGAGGCTTCGGACGTCACGTCGAGAGGCACGGAGAGCGCCTGCAGGCCTTCCTGCCGCAGTTGTTCGGCAAGGCGCCGCATCTGATCGTTTCTGCGTGCGCCAAGCACGACCCTGGCGCCTGCGCGCGCGAAAAGCTCGGCGAAATGTGCACCCAAGCCAGAGGAGGCACCGGAGATCAGCGCCGTCCGTCCTTCGAGACCGAACCGTGCCGTCACGACTAGGATGTTACGCAGGACAAAACCATCACCATCCGGCCAGATCCGCCGCCCGCTCGCGGTGCAACGACGGACTTCCGAGATAGGCACGGTCGAACAGGGCTCGTCTGAACCAGGTATTCAGCCCGTACTCCCAACTATAGCCCATGCCGCCATGCGCGGCGATGGCGGCGCGGGTGACCGAGACGAAACGGTCGGCGATGTGGGACTTGGCCAGGGCTGCGGCGCGGCGCGCGTCCGGCAGGCCGGAATCCAGCGCATAGGCGGCATACCACAGCAAGGCGCGGGCAGGTTCGACCTCGAGCGCCATGGTGGCAAGCTGGTGCTTGAGTGCCTGGAAGCGGCCGATGGGCTGCCCGAACTGCTCCCGCTCTTTCGCGTAGGCGACCGACATGTCGAGGCAGCGTTGCGCCCCGCCCAGCGCATCGGCGGCCGTCAGCACCAGCGCGGCGTCAAACAGCCTGCCGATACCGGCATCGCCCGGCGCGAACAGCTCGGTCGCCGGAGCCTGGTCGAACGTGACCGTGCTCACCCGGCGGCTTCGGTCGGCCGAGGACATCGGCACGGCGGTGACCTCGCTGCCGGCTTCTACGAGCGCCAGTCCGCCGCCAACGGTGCCGACCAGGAACAGCGTGGCCTCCAACGCGCCCGGCACGAAACGGACACTTCCCGACACGGTGCCGTTCTCGACGGTCAGGGTCCAGCTTTCAGGCAGCCAGTTGCCGCCCCAGGCCATCGTCGCCACCGTCGAGCCGGCGGAGAGGCCGGGCAGGTACCTGGCGGCGGCCTCACTGCCGGACTGCCCCACGGCTAGGCCGGTCAGCAGATGCTGCACGATCGGGCCGGCTGCCGCACCATCGCCCAGCACCTCTACCGCCATCGCCAGGTCCACCAGACCCAGGCCGCTGCCGCCTGCATCTTCGGGCAAGGCGAGGCCGCCTAGCCCGAGTGCCATCAGCGCGTCCCAACTCGGACGGTCTAGGTCGGTGGGGTTGTCCACCAACGCACGGAGCCGCTCGGCCGGCAGCGTGTCGGCCAGCGTGCCGCGAAGCGCGTCCTGGATGGCCAGCTGTTCCTCTGACGGGTGAAACCTCATGCCTCGTTACCGACAGCGAATTCGCGCGGCAGTCCTAACCCGCGCTCGGCGATCACGTTGCGTTGGATGTTGGTCGTGCCGCCGGCGATCGAGTTGCCGAGCGAACCCATGATCTGGTCCAGCCACTTCTCCACGCCGCGCCCGCGCGTGCCGGGCGGTGCCGGCTCAACCATCGCCTCGTCGCCTATCAGTTCCTGGGCCAGCAGTGCGATGTCGTGGCCGGTCTCGGTGACGAGCAGCTTCATCATCAGGCCGACCAGGCCGGACGGCTCATCGGCGGCGGCCAGCGAGAACAGGCGGTAGCTGGAGCAGCGATGCGCCAGAACCCAGCCCTCAATCCTGGCCAGCGCCTGGCGTATCTCGGGGTCCTTGATCGCAGGCTGGCCGAAGCGGGTTACCTGGCCTGCCAGCTCCACCAGCTTGGCGAACTGGCTGCCCAGTGCGTCGGCCGAGCCGATGTTGGCGCGCTCGTGTTTCAGCGTGGTGCGCGAGACCTGCCATCCCTGCCCCCGCCCGCCCACGATCCAGTCGGCCGGCGTGGTCACGTCGTCGAAGAAGAACTCGTAGAAGCCGGCATCGCCGGTCATCTGGCGGATCGGCCGGCGGGTGACGCCCGGCTGGTCGAGATCGATGATTAGGTAGGAGATGCCGGCGTGCTTGCTGGCCTGCGGTTCGGTTCGTACCAGGGCGAACATGTGGGTCACACGATCGCCCTGGCTGGTCCATATTTTTTGGCCGTTGATGACCCATTGGCCGCCGACCAGCTCACCGCGGCAGCGGATGGAGGCGAGATCCGATCCGCTGCCCGGCTCCGAGTAGCCCTGGCCCCAAATGTAGTCGCCTGCCATGGTCGGCGGGATGAACAGGTTCTTCAACGCGTCGGAGCCGCGGTCCAGCAAGGTGGGCACCAGCATGCTCATGCCGTTGCCGGAGACCTCCATGGGCGCGCGGGCGCGGCCGAAAGCTTCCCGTATGACCTGGGCGCGAACGACGTCCACCGGCTGTTGGGAGCCGCCATAACGCTTGGGGATGTTGCGATAGAGATAGCCCCGGCTGGTCGCCTCCCGCCGGAACGATGCGATGTAGGCCTTGAGCGCACTGCCGCGGCGGTCGCCAGGGTGCCAGTGCTCGGCCAGGAAATTGGCGAGTTCGCTGCGGAATGCTTCCGCCTCGGCACCGTAATTCAAATCCATCGTGTATCGTTCCTGCGCTGGCGTGGCTTCGGACGCACGGCCGTCAGTCCGGTTTGGGGCGCGTTGCCTTATGGATGATGGCCGCGGCGGCGGTGGACAGACCCATGTTGAGCGCTTCGTGGTCCAGAGCCGCCTCGAAGGTGCCGTCTTCGGCGAGGTTGAGGTTGGCTTTCATGTAGCGCCAGCCCATGCGCGGACCGTCGGCCAGGCGCCTGGCCTGCGCCATGGTCGCCTCGCGCAATGTTTCATCTGGGTAGACTCGCGTGTAGATGCCCTTCGCCAGCGCCTCGGCGGCGGTCAGTTTTTCGCCCAGCATGAACAGTTCACGCGCGGCGCCGGTGCCGAGGATCTTGGTCCAGAACCAGGTCGAGCCGAAATCGCCGGACGCGCCGATCCGGTCGAACGCCGACAGGAACGTGGCCGAACCGGCGGCAAATCGAAAGTCGCAGGCGCCGGCAAGGCCGATCCCCGCGCCCGCGACCGGCCCGTTGACCATGGCGATCGTCGGTTTCGGCATTTCGTGCAGAAGCTGCGCGCTCTGCATAAAGCCACGCAGCCTGGCAAAACCCTGCTCCACCCGCCCGCCACGCTGGGCGTCGACTTCGACGGGGTCGCGCTCGCCCTTGAGATCGCCGCCGGCGCAGAAGCCCCGCCCTGCTCCGGTCAGGACCACGCAACCGATGGCGGGATCGCGCGCGGTATCGGCAACCGCATCCACGAGATCGGCCATCAGCGACGATACCAGGGCGTTGAGCCGGTCCGGGCGGTTCAGGGTGATGACCGCTATCCCATCGGCGCGTTTCACCAGAACCTCGGACGTGTTTGTTTGGACGTGCGCGTCGGCCATCCTGTCTCCCCGTTGACAACGGCAATTCCATTCAGCCGAACTACGATTGCACGCCCAAATACAAGCTGTATAACTAAGCGTAAGAACTTAGGGAAGAGCGCGATGGAGTATGAAACCATC
Organism: uncultured Acetobacteraceae bacterium; assembly: GCA_964250925.1. Classification (GTDB taxonomy): domain Bacteria; phylum Pseudomonadota; class Alphaproteobacteria; order Acetobacterales; family Acetobacteraceae; genus BOG-908. The sequence goes on along the minus strand of CAXUHU010000010.1, from coordinate 38,714 downwards.
ATCGCCGGAACGCACGATCATGTGGCAACGGTTACGATCAACCGTCCACAAGCAATGAACTCGTTCACCAAGACGATGCTCGCCGAGTTTGCGCATTTCTGGCGTGCCGTGGCGGAAGATGACGACGTGCATGCGGTGGTGCTGCGCGCCGCACCCGGCCGCGCCTTTTCCACCGGCGTGGACGTGAAGGCGGCGCAGGAACCGGGCGGCGCCATCATGCACGACAACATCTGGAGCGCCGCCGACCCTGGCGAGAAGCTCGGCCCTAAATCGAACAAATGCTGGAAGCCGGTGATTGCCGCCGTGCACGGCATGTGCGCCGGCGGCGGGTTCTACTGGATCAACGAGGCAGACATCATCATCTGTTCCGAGGACGCGACGTTCTTCGACCCGCACGTGACGTATGGCATGGTTGCGGCACTGGAACCCATCGGCGCGACCTATCGCATGCCGGTGGGCGACGTGATGCGGATGGCTCTGCTGGGCAACGACGAACGTATTTGTGCGGCGACCGCCTTGCGGATCGGCCTCGTGACCGAGGTGACGGCGAACGACGCCTTGTGGGACCGTGCGCAGGCACTCGCGGCGTTGATCGCCGCCAAGCCTCCCGCCGCGACGCAGGGTACGGTTCGGGCAATCTGGGAATCGCTCGACTTACCGAGAAGTGCGGCGTTGCAGACCGGCTTGAAATATTGCCAGCTTGGCAACCCCGTAGGCACGGCACAGGTGGACCGTTGGTCGATCATGAGCAAGGCCAAGACCTACGCCACCCGGTAGCACAGCCAACCATAACGGTTTCCGAAGGCCCACCAGCCTTTGGTGGGGCTTGGGTAAAGCCTAGTTGTTTCTTGCTACCGAAACCCCATCCGAATAGCCCCGTCCAACCGGACGTCCTCGCCATTGAAATACGGATTCCGGCACATCTCCAAGGCCAGGCTGGCGTACTCTTCAGGCTCTCCCAACCGCTTCGGAAACGGCACCGATGCGGCTAGTGCGTCCTTTACGGGCTGCGGCGCGGCGTTCATCAGCGGGGTATTGAAGATTCCCGGAAGGATCGTATTAATCCGGATACCCTCGCCGGCAAGGTCACGGGCGATCGGCAACGTCATCCCGACCAGCCCGCCCTTGGATGCCGAGTATGCCGCCTGCCCGACCTGTCCGTCCTCCGCGGCAACCGAGGCGGTGTTCACGATCGCCCCCCGCTCGCCGGACGCCAGCTTGTCGAGCGTCATCATGCCTGCGGCCGCTTTGGCGATACAGCGGAAGCTGCCGACGAGGTTGATCTGGATGATCAGATCGAACGCTTCGAGCGGAAAGTGGGAAATCTCGCCCGTCTGCTTGTGGCGGCTGGCAGTCTTGATGGCGTTTCCGGTTCCGGCGCAATTGATCAGGATACGCTCTTGGCCATGCGCCGCGCGCGCCTTGGAGAAGCCCGCATCGACCTCCGCATCGGAACGTACATCGACCTTGCAGAACACGCCGGCCAACTCGCGGGCCACGGCCTCGCCACGCTCGGCATTCATGTCGAAGATAGCGACCTTGACGCCTTGCGCCGTCAGGGCGCGCGCTGTCGCTTCTCCCAGACCAGAAGCACCGCCGGTAACGACCGCCCCCAAACCCGAAAGCTCCATCCTCGATCTCCCTTTCGTCTGCAAGATGCAACGCGACACTGCATCACGCCAGTTCCTACAATCCTTCACCTATTTGACCAAGTAATATTTCTTGTGCCAGGTATGGCCAAGGAGATGATTCAGCCATGGTGGACGGGACCAGCCCGACGCTTATCCCGCTTGACCTGATCGCAACGATGGAAGCGAATACCGGAACCAGCATCACCTCTATCGTGCCCCGGGCAGGCGGGGGCGCCTCCCGTCACGGCGCGGAAGTTGTGCTCAGGCATGGGGACGGGCGAACCGAGGCCGGCTATCTCAGCTACGACACAAGGATGGCCGACCCAAAACGCGCGCCCTGCTTCGAGCGGGAGGTTGCTATCCTAAAGGCGCTCTCCGGCCCGCTGGCCGGGGTCGGGGTGAAAGCGCCGCGCTTTCTGGCGGCCGACCGGGCCCATCTAGCGCTGCTGACGACGTTGACGGAAGGCAGCGACAAATATTACGAGGCCGGTTCGGACGACGCTGTTGGCCGGGACTTCGTGGCGCAACTCGCCGCCCTGCACCGGATAGATCCTGCCGGTTTGGTGTTGGATGGCTTCGGCGATCCCGGGATGCCCGTATCGGCGCGCATACGGCAAGGCATTGCCGACGCGCGTCGCGATAATCTGGCTTCGGCGCCGGACGCAATCCTGCTTCTGGCGCTCGATTGGCTGGAAGCCAACGTTCCACCGGACCGTGGACCGGCCGTGATCGTGCATGGGGACGCGGGACCGGGCAACTTCCTGCAACACGATGGACGTGTAACGGCGCTGCTCGACTGGGAACTCTGCCATTTCGGCGATCCCATGGAGGATCTGGCGCAGATCTGGGTGCGCAGCCTGTTTCAGCCTTTCTTGCGGCCGAGTGCCGTGTTTGCGGCCTATGAGGCAGCCGGCGGCATAACTGTCGAGGTGGACCGCGTGCGGTATCATCGTCTGTACTTTCAGGTCGGGTTCATGGTCTCGGCACACGCCGCGCTGCACGGCGTACCGGGCATGCGTCCTGCCTCCATAGGCGTGTCGATGTTGTTTTATACGGCACATATGCGGGTGATCGTACGGTCGTTGGCCGAATTGTGCCGGCAGGCGTTGCCTGCCATCGATCTGCCCGATAGCGACGCTACCTGGCGCGACCGCACGTTCGCCATCTCGATCGACGACATCCATGACGTAGTGGCACCGCGTGCGACCGACCAGCAATCTGCGGTGAAGGCGAAATCGCTGGCGCGCTTGATAAAGTTCTGGCGTGCGCGCGACCGCTACGGTGCCGCGTACGACGCTGCCGAAATTGCCGAGATCGCCGCCGCGTTGGGCGAAGCAGCGCAACCAACCGTTGCGCGCGCTCGCCTTGCCTTGGCCCATGGCGTGGCGGAAGGCCGGATCGGCCGCGCCGCGGCGCTTGGCCTGAGCCACGCGCGAACCATGCGCGAGACGGCCCTGATGGGAGACGGAATGGGCTCGTTCCGCGACACATATTTCCCGGCATTGGATTGATTGATGCAAGCCGGCCGCTTCGGGGGGAGCACATGACCGACCAGACGTTTCAGCCGATCGACGACGATTTTCACGCCGCCACCCCCGGCGATGCGTGGTTCACGGAGACGAGCTGGTTCTCGTTCAACGTGCCAGAGCGCAAGATGGGCTGCTGGCTTTACGGCTGGGCGCGAAAGAACATGAACACCACCGGCGGCGGCGTTTTCGTATGGGACCCGTCGGCGACCACGCCCTGGGACCTGCCCTACTATAAATATCAATACTCGCAACCTTTGCCGGCCCAGCATGATCTTCGGGATTTCAGCTTTCCGGAAGGCTACTCGGTTAAAGTGATCGAGCCACTGACGCGGTACCGTCTCAGCTACCGGGATCGTGACTTCATCCTCATCGACGCGGAGTTCACCGCGCTGTTTCCGCCGCACGGCTTCACCCATGGCGAGCCGCCTTTCGTGGCCAGCCCGCATCTGGACCAGATGGGCCATGTCGTCGGCGAGATGGTGCTAAACGGCGAGACGATTTCCATAGACAGCTTTTCGATTCGCGATCGCAGCTGGGGCACGCGCATGGATCACCGCGGCAACCGCATCGGATACCCGTTCGGTTGCGCCGAGGACATCGCCTTCTGCCTGTTTGCCGTGCCCAACAAGGATTTTAACGATCGTAACGAGCGGATCAATCACGGCTTCCTGTGGCAAGACGGACGTAAGGTGCAGCTGGCGTCCGGTGGAGTTCGCCATGTGCAACGCGATCCTATCCAAAACTGGCCGGTCAACATGATGATTGAAGCGGCCGACATGGAAGGGCGCAAGCTGACGGCGGTCGGCGAAGTGGAGAGCCGGTTCTTCTTGCTGAACCCGCGCGGCATATGCATCAACAGTTCCATTCGATGGACGGTGAACGGCAAGACGGCTTACGGCGAGGACCAGGATGTCTGGCGGCTGGACCAATGGCGTGCCGCGCGGCGGCGCTTGGGTCAGCGAGCATGATTCAGGCTGCGCCGGGCGGGATGACGTTGCTGCGCGTGGGCTTGTGCTTGGCCTGGGTATGCTTGCTGTTGGTTTCGGTGCGTGCTGTGCAGCGAATGGGCGTCGGCGCGGCAGGTCAGGTGTTTCTCGGCGACTTCGCGCATCCCTGGCGAGCCCAGTTCAACACCGACTTTTCGATATACCTGCTGCTGGTTGCGGCCTGGATGGTTTATCGCGCGCGAACTTGGTGGGCAGGCCTGCTCTGCGCGCTTCTCGCCGTTAATTTTGGCGGGCTCTTCACCTTGGCCTACCTACTCCTGGCATCGTTGAACGCGAACGGGGATCCAAGGGTCTTGCTGCTCGGCCGATACCGGATGAGCAGCCGGACACCGTTGTAGAACAGCCGGCACTCTGGAGGCATAGACGTGATCAGAACGCGATTTACCAAGATGTTCGATATCGAGCATCCGATCGTGCAAGGCGGCATGATGTGGGTGGGACGGGCGGAGCTGGCGGCCGCAGTCTCGGAAGCGGGCGGCCTGGGGCTGCTCACCGCGCTCACGCAGCCGACGCCAGAAGCGTTGCGGGACGAAATCGCGCGCTGCCGGGCAATGACAAACAAGCCGTTCGGCGTTAATTTGACCATCCTGCCGTCGATCAACCCGCCGCCCTACGCCGAGTATCGCCGAGCGATCATCGAGTCCGGCATCAAGATCGTCGAGACCGCAGGGTTCAAGCCAAAGGAGCACGTCGATCACTTCAAGGCGCATGGCGTCAGGGTGATCCATAAATGCACGGCGGTACGCCATGCGCTGTCGGCCGAGCGCATGGGTGTCGATGCCATCTCAATTGACGGTTTCGAGTGCGCGGGGCATCCCGGCGAGGATGACATTCCGGGCCTGATCCTGATTCCGGCCGCGGCCGACCAGGTGCGGATCCCGATGCTCGCGAGCGGCGGCTTCGGTGACGGGCGTGGTCTGGTGGCGGCGCTGGCGTTGGGCGCCGACGGCATCAACATGGGCACCCGCTTCTGTGCGACTGTGGAGGCGCCGATCCACGACAACATCAAGCAGCTCATCGTCGGCAACGACGAGCGCGCGACGCAGCTGATCTTCAGGAAATTCCACAACACCGGGCGTGTTGCGAAGACATCGGTTTCGGATCGGGTCATGGAAATATCGGCGCGAGCCGATGCAGTGTTCGAAGACATTCAGCCGCTGGTTTCAGGCGCCCGGGGCCGGGTGGCACTCGAAACGGGCGCTGTCGACGAAGGCCTGATCTGGGCTGGCCAAGTGCAGGGTCTCATTCACGACGTGCCGACCTGCCGCCAGCTCATCGAGCGTATCGTAGCCGAAGCCGAGCAGATCATCGACCGGCGCCTGGGACGGCTGGTGGCGCCCAGGGTGCAGCAAGCGGCATAGCGGGTTTCATGCAGCGCCCACCGCCCGAGCTCCTTTGCGCCGAGCGCTACCCGATGGCGATCGAGATCTCCACCCGCTACGGCGACCTCGACCTCAACGGGCACGTGAACAACGTCGCAATGGCCGCGATTTTCCAGGAAGCGAGGGCTGGGTTCTTCGCGGCGATCGGCTTGCGCTGGCCGCCGGGCGGGCAGCGCCCAATGGTGGCGTCGGTGCAGATCGACTATCTGGCCGAGGCGTTTCATCCGGAGCCGATCCGCATGAACATCGGCGTCTTGGAGATTGGCCGGTCGAGTTGGATGGTTGCCGCACTCGCGGTTCAACGCGACAAGGCCTGCGCGCTCTGCCGGGCAGCGCTGGTCTGCACGGAGGATCGCCGGCCCGCCGCGATTGCACAGAACCTGCGTGAGGCGTTCGAACGGCGGCTGCTGTTGCCGGCATGACGGGACGAGGCTGATGGCAGGAACGCTCGACGGCATACGCATCATCGAGTTCGCGGGGATCGGGCCCGGCCCGTTCTGCGGCATGATGCTGGCCGATCACGGCGCCGAGGTTATCCGCATCGATCGGCCGGGCGCCAAGCTTGCGGCAAAGGATGCGCTGTCGCGATCGCGCCGGTCCGTCGTCCTGGATATGAAGCAGGCGGCGGGGCTGGAGGTGGCCCGCGCGCTGTGCAGCGGGGCGGACGGCCTGATCGAAGGCTACCGTCCGGGCGTGATGGAGCGGCTGGGGTTGGGGCCGGACGTGCTGCTGGAGGACAACCCTAAGCTCGTCTATGGTCGCATGACCGGATGGGGGCAGACCGGGCCGCTGGCGCCGCATGCCGGGCACGACATCAACTATATCTCGATTTCCGGCGTGTTGCATACCGTGGGTGGCGCGGGCGGCAAGCCGGTGCCGCCCGTCAACTACGTCGGCGATTTCGGCGGGGGCGGCATGATGCTCGCTTTCGGCATGGTCAGCGCGCTACTGGCCGTGCGCATGGGTGGCGCTGGCCAGGTGATCGACGCGGCAATGACAGACGGTTCGGCGCTGGTCGCGGGCATGGTGTGGGCGGAGTATGCCGCTGGCCGGTGGGAGGACCGCGCCGGGGTGAACACGCTGGATGGCGGAGCGCATTTCTACGAAACCTACGTCTGTTCGGATGGACGTTACATCTCCGTCGGCGCGATCGAGGCGCCGTTCTACGCATTGCTGCGCAGTAGGCTCGGCCTTACCGAGGATGCCGCGTTCGATGCTCAGTTGGACCCCTCCGCTTGGCCAAGGCTGAAGCAGCGTCTGGCGGATCTATTCGCGACCCGCAGCCGAGACGAATGGTGCGCTGTGCTGGAGAGATGCGACGCCTGCGTGGCACCCGTGCTGTCGTTGGCCGAGGCGCCGCTTCATCCGCACAACGTGGCCCGGGGCACGTTCGTGACCGTAAACGGTGCTGTTCAACCTGGCCCGGTTCCACGGTTTTCCGGGACGGCAGCCGCGCCGCCGCGGGGGACTGGTGAGGCCGGCGCAGAGACGGGCGAAGTGCTGGCTGGTTTGGGATACACGCCGGATCGCATCGAAGCGCTTCGGGCAGCGGGCGTGCTGGGCTGAGCGGCTTCTATTCTCGGGTGCGGTGACGGTCGTTACAATTGGCTCGCCGACGCGGCTGAGGCAGTGGACGCGCGTCCGCGCCTTTCTCCATCAAGACAGGCGTTTGACGGGGATACAAAACCAGGCTTACTGAGTAACATACGTCTATGCGATGGAATTGCCGTGTTTGTAGGTCGGCAACTGCGCATTCGTTGATCCCTTCGTTCCCAAGGAGACATCCCATGCCAGAAGCCCTGATCATCGATGCCTGTCGCACGCCGCGTGGAATAGGCAAGGTGGGCAAAGGAGCCCTGTCGGACATGCATCCGCAGCATCTCGGCGCGGTCGTTCTGAAAGCGATTGCCGAGCGCAACCACCTCGACACCGCCGATGTGGACGACGTGATCTGGAGCACGAGCACGCAGGTCGGCAAGCAGGGCGCCGATATAGGGCGCATGTCTGCACTGGATGCCGGTTACGACATACGATCGAGCGGCGTCACCCTGGACCGGTTCTGCGGTGGTGGGATAACCGCGGTCAACCTCGCAGCCGCATCCATCATGTCGGGGATGGAAGACCTCGTGGTTGCCGGTGGGACTGAGATGATGTCGTTCACCAACTCTCTGCCGGTGACGGGTCCGGCGTTCATGGACATGGGCAACACGCGGCTGCGTGCCAGCCATCCGCAATCCAACCAGGGGGTGTGCGCAGACGCCATTGCTGCGCTGGAGGGTATCACCCGCGCTGACGTGGATGCCTTAGGGTTGGCCAGCCAACAAAAAGCGAAAGTGGCGATCGAGAACGGCCATTTCGAGAAAAGCATCATCCCGGTCTACCGCGAAGATGGCAGCCTGGCCCTCGATCACGAGGAATTCGTCCGCCCGCAGACCACGGCGGAGGGGCTGTCCGGCTTAAAGCCAGCCTTCGCGGCAGTGGCCGATTACCCGCTCGACGACAAGGGTACAACGTATCGCAAGCTGATCCACGAACGCCATCCCGGGCTAGAATTTGAAGCCATCCATCATGCCGGCAATTCCTCTGGCGTTGTGGACGGGGCAGCGGCCATTCTGCTTGCTTCGCCTGCGTACGCCGAAAAACATGGGCTTAAGGCACGGGCGAAGATTGTCGCCTATGCTAATGTCGGCGATTCCCCCACGCTCATGCTGAACGCTCCGGTGCCGGCTGCACGCAAGGTGCTGGAAAAGGCAGGCTTGACCGTGGACGACATCGATTTATGGGAGATCAATGAGGCCTTTGCCGTGGTTGCCGAGAAATTCATCCGTGATCTGAAGCTTGATCGAGACAAGGTGAACGTAAACGGCGGTTCCATCGCGCTGGGCCACCCGATTGGCGCCACCGGCGCGGTCCTAATCGGCACCCTGCTCGATGAGTTGGAGCGCCGCGACCTCAAGCGTGGCTTGGTTACCATGTGCGCAGCGGGAGGGATGGCGCCTGCCATCATCATCGAACGTGTCTGATCGAAACCGACACCGAGACCCTCTAGGTGGATAGGTATCGAACGCGACAGGCGAAGGCCGTGTTGCCGGCGTGAACCCAGAGATTAGTCCAAGAAGTCTTGTGAAAACAGGCCTTCTCGGCTAGCTGTCGCCACAGCAGAGGAACGTGAGCCTGGCAGACTACCCCCCAGCGGAGCCGAGCGGATCGGCCGATGCGCGCCGGCAATCTGATCAGGCGCGTATCCGCGTCCCCAAAACTGCGGAGGTTGTCGCCGATCAGATTCGTAGGCGCATCATTCGTGGAGAGCTTCGCGAGGGGGACTTTCTGCCTCTCGAAGGACAAGTCATGGTGTCGCTCGGCATCTCGCGGCCTACGCTGCGTGAGGCGTTTCGTATCCTGGAAGCAGAAAATCTGATCAGCGTCATGCGCGGCTCGCGAAGCGGCGCGCGCGTGCACCAGCCGCAGGTGGAGAGCGCCTCGCGCTACGCCGGCTTCGTGCTGCAAGCGCAAAGCACTACCATCGCGGACATCTACGAGGCCCGTCTGGCGATCGAGCCCTTCGTCGCACGTCGCCTGGCGGAGACCAGACCGGCCGGCGCCGTCGAGCGGCTGCTTAAGGAGGTGGACAGGCTTCATGTCATGGTCGAGGAGCATCGCCATCGCGAGTTCATGATCGAAGTCGTGGACTTCCATCGATTGCTGGTGGAGGTCAGCGGCATGCGAACATTGTTGTTTCTAACTCAGCTTTTGCAGGAAGTCGTTGCTCGTTACCAAGTTCAGTATCTGGAGCGCGCGAAAATACCCAATGATGCCCTGAGGCAGACATCTCGAGTGGGCATTAACTCGTTCAGGAAACTTATCAGGCTTGTGGACACCGGAGACGCCAATGGTGCCGAAGTTCACTGGCGCCTGCACTTGTCCAATGCCAATGCGGCCTGGGTTCCACCAGGCCAGCAGCCGATGGTGGTGGACGTTTTCGGCTAACCGGATGGTAAACGCCGTTCGATTGACCAATGCTCCTCAGTTCGGCGCCGGCGGGATGGTAGCATATTCGCGGCTCGCGGACGATATCCCCAGCCGCTTGGCTGCATGATGGAGAGGACCCGTGTACGAGACGATTTTATATGACGTCGCCGATCGCATCGCCACCATAACGCTGAACCGACCAGACAAATTGAATGCTTACACGCCGCAGATGCGTCACGATTTGATCGCAGCCTTCGATGCTGCCGACGATGATGACGACGTGCGCGCCATCATCGTGACCGGTGCGGGCCGCGCGTTCTGCGCGGGGGCCGATCTGTCGCAGGGAACGGCGACCTTCGACTACGCCAAGAGCGGCGGCGAGTCGCCGGTCCGCGACGACGGAACCATCGACTACGCGCACGAGGCGGTGCGCGATTCGGCGGGTCTGCTCACGTTGCGCATCTTTCGCTGCGTCAAACCCGTGATCGCTGCCGTGAATGGGCCAGCGGTGGGTGTGGGCTTGACGATGCAGCTGGCGATGGACATGCGCGTAGCCGCACAGGGCTCGCGCTTCGGTTTCGTGTTCCCGCGGCGGGGGCTGGTCCCGGAAGGTGCGGCGGCGTGGTTTTTGCCGCGCATCGTGGGTATTTCCAAGGCGCTGGAGTGGACAATGAGCGGACGCATCTTCGATGCGGATGAAGCGCTGGCGGGCAACCTGATTCGTTCCGTGCATAGGCTAGAGACGTTGCTGGACGACGCGCGCAAGATAGCGGGCGACATCGCCGTGAATACGGCCCCGGTGTCGGTCGCGCTCACGCGCCAAATGATGTGGCGCGGACTCGGGATGTCGCATCCGATGGAGGCGCACAGGATCGACAGCCGCGCAATCTATGCTCGCGGTAGCACGGCCGACGTCGCAGAAGGTGTGCATAGCTTCCTGGAAAAACGCCTGCCGGTGTTTCCTGACAGAGTCTCGGATGGCATGCCGGACTTTTATCCATGGTGGCAGGAGCAGCGCTATCAGTGACAACGGCCCCCACGACCCCGTCGCGATGATGACGTTCCGCAACCGCCTGGGCATGTCGCTTGCCGCCGACGTGTCGGGCGACCCCGACGGCCCGCCCGTGCTGCTTTTGCATGGCGGCGGGCAAACGCGGCATAGCTGGGGTACAGCCGTCTCCACCCTGGGCAGCCACGGTTTTCGGGCGATCACACTGGATTTGCGCGGCCATGGCGACAGCGATTGGTCCCCCGATGGGGCCTATGGGTTGGAGCAGCTGCGCGATGATCTGATTGACGTGGTGGCGCAGGTCGGTGGGCGCCCTGCTCTGGTGGGTGCGTCGCTCGGCGGCTTGACTGCGCTGCTGACTGTCGGCACCGCGCGTACGCCGGTGGCACGCGCCCTCGTTCTGGTCGACGTAGTGCCCCAAGTTGAAAGTGAGGGTGCGACCGAGATACGCGCCTTCATGACAGCGTATCCGGAAGGCTTCGCCACTCCCGATCAGGCAGCTGACGCCGTGGCAGCGTACCTGCCGCATCGCCCCCGACCGCGGGACGGCGGAGGGTTGATGAAAAACCTGCGTTTGCGGCAGGACGGCCGCTATTACTGGCATTGGGATCCGGCGATGATGCAAGGCGGGCTCGCCATCAACGCCCTCGAGCGGCGTGCGGTGCTGGAAGCTGCGGCCCGCAATGTGGACGTCGCCACTCTGCTCATTCGTGGCGGCCGCAGCAGGGTCGTCAGTCTGGATGGGGTAAGAGCATTACACGCGCTTATCCCGCAGTGCGAATTCGTCAACATCGCGGAAGCGGACCACATGGTGGCCGGAGATGCCAACGACGCGTTCAATGCACCGCTGCTCGCGTTTCTTGACCGTACGCGCTGAGAAGTCTTGCTCTCGACGGAAGCGCTGGCGTTCCTCAGGCTTTCGCAAACTTCCCCGCGCGGTCCTTCATATCCTTGGAAAACCCCTCGTTCCGAATAAGTTCGTGCGCCAGACCGTGTGCCATCGGCATGGCATCAGTGTCGTAAACCAGCCGCTTATTGGCCCCGTTGCTGTGCCATGAATTGCCCAGGATGGTTGTGCATAGCGATGCCACCTCGGCGTCCAAGCAGTCATCGGCGACGCAGACGTTGGCGAGGCCCATCGCCTCTGCCTGTCTTCCGCCGTAGGTCCGGCAGGTGAGCATCATTTCCAGCGCTCTCGCCTGACCGATCCGTCGCGGCAGCCGCTGACTTAGGCCCCATCCCGGTACCAGGCCCCATTTACCATGTGTGTCGGCGAATTGCGCGGACTCCGAGGCGACGATGAAGTCGGCGCTGAGCGCCAGCTCCAATCCGCCGGTGAAACAGCCGCCATGCACTGCTGCTATCACGGGCTGACGCAACTTCGTCAGCTTTTCGAGCGTGAGCATCTCCTGACGCAGCCAGCCCAGTGCGTCGGGATGCGGCGGCCCGCTCAGGTCGTGGCCGGCACAGAACGCGCTCCCTGCACCTCGAATCACCACACAGCCGACCGCCGAACCCTCTTCCTCCAACGCTCGGACGTGGCGCCGGAATTCCCGGAACAGGTCCTGGTTGATGGCGTTGCGCTTGTCCGGGCGGTTGAGCGTAAGCGTGCAGACAGCGTTCACATCTTGGCGCAAGACGAGCGGCGGTGACGTGGAATCGTTCAAGGGTCGTTTCCTTCCTGCACTGCCTGCGGCACCGCTTCCTGGGCCTCCATGCGTCTATTGACGTGGTGAAGGTAGCTGAGCGTGCCGACGGGGATGCGGCTGCCGCCGGTAACCTGCACGACGGTGCCGGACACGAAAGCGGATTCGTCGGCGGCGAAATAGACCGCCAATGGTGCCACGTCCTCTACACGGCCGAGCCGGCGCAGGGGCACCGTTTCGGCCTGGCGTCGCCGCGTGCTGTCCTTCATCATGGCGTTGCCGCGTTCGGTGATGACCAGGCCGGGCGCGATCGCGTTGACACGTACCTGCAGGTGCCCCCACTCGACGGCCATGGTCGCGGTGAGGCTTTCGACGCCGGCCTTGGCCGCGCCGTACTGGCCGGTCATCGGGCAAGGTTGGGAGCCGCTGCGCGACGATATGTTTATGATGGAGCCGCCCTTCGTCATCGCACGTGCCGCAGCCTGACAGGCGAAGAACGTCCATTTCAGGTTGAGGTCGACAACCCGATCCCATTGGCCCTCATCCAGATCAAGCAGTGGTCCGACGTCCGCGTTGCTAGCACTGCCGGCGTTGTTGACCCAAGCATGAATGTAGCCGAAGCGGTCCTGTGCCGCAGCTATGACAGCGTCGATGCCTGCTTGGCTTGTGATGTCGCTGCAAATCGAAGTAGCCGCAACTCCGGAGGCCCGCGCCGCTGCTGCGGTTGCCTCAAGCGGCTCTGCGGTTCGACCGCATAATACGACGTTAGCACCGGCCCCCGCCATGGCCAGGCTGATCCCGCGCCCAATACCACGGCCACCCCCCGTTACCACCACCGTCTTCCCGTGCAACGAGAACATTACACACTCCAGATCAGCCGCACGAGGCGCAGCACTGACATATCGCCCTAGGTTAAACAACTGGGTTGCCTGCCTGACTGCGGCGTCATAGTTTGGTGGCGATCCGGGCGAGGAAACTGTCGTGGAGTTTGGCTGGACGCCGGCGCAGGACGTTTACCGTCTTCAGGTGCGGGATGCGCTGGAAGATCTGCTGCCGGACGACTGGGCCGATATCTCACGGGACGGCATGGGATCGGCACGTCAGATCGACTACTCACGGTTGTTTGCCCGCGCCCTGGCAGACCGTGGCCTACTCGTTCCACATTGGCCAGCCGTGCGCGGCGGACGCGATGCGAGCCCTTGGGAGCAGTTCATTCTCGCCGAAGAGATGAAGAGCGTGGGCGAGCCGCGCGGGCCGCAGTACATGAACGTCAACTGGATCGGGCCCACGCTGATGCGCTACGGCACCCAGCAGCAGCAGCACGAACACCTGGGGCGCATCGCCGCGGGCAGCGTCATCTGGTGCCAATGCTATTCTGAGCCGGGAGCAGGCACCGATCTGGCTGCATTGAAGACGAAGGCCGAGCGCCGCGGCGACACCTACATCGTCAACGGCCAAAAGATTTGGACCAGCTACGCCGCGTGCGCGGATTGGTGCTTTCTGCTCGTGCGCACTGGTTTGGGCCGCAAGGACGTTTCCATCCTGCTGCTGCCAATGTCGACTCCAGGGATCGATGTGCGGCCGTTCCCGGGCCTAGTGGAAGACGGCCATCTGAACGAGGTGTTCTTCACCGACGTCGAAGTGCCAGCGAGCGCGATGCTGGGCGAAGAGAGCCGGGCCTGGGACATCGTGCTCTATGCGCTAAGTCTCGAACGGGTCGGCATTCCTCGTTACCATGTCGGCCGAGAGGTGCTCGAACGCGCGGTGCAACAGTTGCGACGCGAAGCCAGGTTCGACGACATTGCGCGTGCGCGAGCCGCGGGCATCGTCGCCGGTTTCGAGGCAGCCCGCCTGCTCACCTATCTCGTCGTGGACCAGCGCGCGAAGAATACGCCGCCGACGACGGACGGCAACATTGCCCGCATAGCGGCCGCCGAAGCCTGCACCGAGCTGAGCGACTTCCTGATGGCCTACACGCCGGATTGCCTGACCGGCGGCGATCAAAAGCTCAACGCGTTCTACCGGGGAAACATATCAGCGACGATTGCTGCGGGGACTTACGAGCTTCAGCTGAACCTGATCGCGCAACAGGGTCTCGGCCTGCCCAGGGCCGCCTGAGATGGATTTTGACCTTTCGGCAGATCAGCAGGCGCTTGTGTCTGGCCTGCAGGCGGCGATGCGACCCTACGAGGACCTGACGGCGGCCGAACGCCGGTCGTTCTGCTGCTATCGCCCGGCATTGCAACTCGCTTTGCGTGATGCTGGTTTTCTGGACGTGGCTTCACACGGTCTGTCCACGTTGGAAGCAGGGCTCGTTGCCATGACGGCCGCCCATAGCCCGTGCGCCGTGGAAGTGGCGACTTCAGCGCTAGTTTGGCCGGCGGTTCTGGACGGCACACCGAACGGGCCTGTGGCATACATCTCCGGTGATCGGAACAAAGCTGTCCGCTTTCTTGCGGTGGCGCACCACGCGCTGATTGATACAGGCAACGACCTGGTTCTCGTCGACCTCGCGGCTGGCGACGTGCAGGAGGTGGAAACGATCTTGGCTTATCCATATGGCCGGCTGATCGCCAGGGACGTGGTTCGGGGTGGACGTTCACTGGGGCAGGCTGCGCGTGTACTGGCACGGCGATGGGCGCGCATCGCGTTGGCGGTGGAATTTGCCGGTGCTGCGGAGCGCGCGGTTGCCTTCACCATCGATTACGTCAAACAGCGCCACGCCTTCGGCCGGCCGATCGGATCGTTCCAGGCGGTGCAGCATCGTCTCGCGCAAAACCACCAGCTCGCACGAGGCATGCGTTACACGGCGCTGTATGCGGCATGGAAAGGCAGCGACATGGCCGCAAATGTCGCGGCGAACGTAGCACAGAGGCACGCGGGAAAACTCGCCTTTGATCTGCACCAGTTCAATGGCGGCCTGGGGGTGACCAACGAGCACAGCCTGCACCTATGGACGCACCGGTTGCGTGCGCTGCAAGGCGAACTGGGCGGTGCGCACGCTGCCGCCCTGGCCCTGGCCGATGAGCTTTGGCCGGTAGCCGGTACCCGAGCCATGATCGCCGACCAGGTTGCGGCGTAGCCCTATGACGACGAGCCTGCAGAGCGGAAAAATGCGCATGAGTGGATTTGTACTCACCGAAATACGAGAGCACGTGGGCATCGTCACGCTCAACCGGCCGGAGAAGCTGAACGCGTTCAACGACACGATGACCGATGAATTGGATGCGGCGATCGACGGCGTACTGCGCAACGATGCAGTGCGGGCCATCCTGATCCGTGCCGAGGGCCGCGCCTTCAGTGCGGGACGCGATACGGGCGAACTGGGGCATCGGCGCGGCGGTGAAAGCAATTTCGAACATGTCCGTCGCGCGCAGCAACGTAACCTGTCGCTGATGGCCGCCCACAAGCCGGTGGTTGCAGCAGTTCAGGGCCATGCGGTCGGCGGCGGTTTCGAGGTTGCTTTGGCAGCTGACATGCGCGTGGCATCCGACGATGCGCTGTTCCGGATGCCCGAGATACGCTACGGCCTGTTGCCGGACACCGGCGCCAGCCAGGTGCTGTCGGTATTGATCGGCCCTGCGCGCACGAAGCTGCTCATCCTGAGCGGTCGACCGATGACCGCGCGTCAGGCAGAGCAGTGGGGCGCCGTCGATATGGTGACGTCCCGCGATGATTTGCAGGATGCCGCGTTCGCACTTGCGCGCGACATTGCAGCCGGCCCGCCGATTGCCCTCGCGATGGGCAAGCAGCTTGTCGATCATGCTTGGGGTGAACGTGTACGTTCGGGAATCAGTTTGGAATTGATGGCGCAAACAGCGCTCTTTGCCACCGAAGACTATGCAGAAGCCCGTGCTGCTGTCCGCGAACAGCGGCCCGCGCAGTATGGCGGCCGGTAGATGCCGACGCGGGCTGCCCCCAAACTGGGCGCCACCATGCTGCCGCCCGGCACTTTCGCGCACGACGTGGTGCTGGTGACCGGCGGTGGCGGTGGAATCGGCAAGGGAATAGCCGTCGAATTCGCGCGGGCGGGCGCCGCGGTGGCTATCTTGAGCCGCGATCCGGTCAAGCAGGCGCGCGGTGTTGCCGCGGTTGAAGCCGCGGGTGGGCGCGGCTTTGCCGTAACCTGCGATGTTCGCGACGCAGCTTCTGTCAGCCGCGCCTTCGATGCGATCGAGGCAGCACTCGGCGAGGTGACGATCCTGATCAACAACGCGGCCGGCAACTTCGCGGCCGCTGCCGAAGACATGAGTCCGAACGCGTGGCGGGCGGTGACCGACATCGTGCTGGATGGCACGTTCTTCATGTCGACGGAGTTTGCACGCCGACGACTGGCTTGCGATGGCGGCGGAGCGATACTGAACATCGCCGCCACCTACGCCTGGACCGGCGGACCGGGTACTGCGCATTCGGCAGCAGCGAAGGCCGGCGTTGTCAACCTGACACAGTCGCTGGCGGTGGAATGGGGACCTTACGACATACGCGTCAATGGCCTGGCGCCCGGGTTGTTTCTGCATGATGACGTGCCGGATCACATGAAAATCGACCTGGAGCATTCGAATAATCGTCAACCGGCCGGGCGCATCGGGCAGGTGCATGAACTGGGCTGGGCTGCGACATATTTGTGCTCGGATTACGCGGCGTTCTGCTCTGGTCATACTTTCGTTCTGGACGGCGCCAATTGGCTGCGGCGCGGCTTGCGGATGCCGCCTTTCGTGCCGGTGCGCGAATGGCTCCCGCCACGCGGCTGACATCGAAATGGGGGCAAAGGGAATTTGAGCATGAGCCGGCAGGCAGCCTTTCAGAATCACACCGGCTTTCCCGCCCACGTCTCGCCAGACCGGGTTAGGGCGTTCGACTTCGCAGGCGACCCCGCTATGGCCAAGTGCCCATTCATAGCCACCTCGCGACTGTCCGAAGACCCGGGCGCGTTTTGGAATCCGACGCTGCAACGGCTCGGCGGCGGTGGCATGTGGGTTTTGACCAACGCCGAAGACACCAGGTTCGTGCTCAATCGTCCGAACCTGTTTTCGAGCAAAGGCGGAGCCGGCTTTTCCGCCCTGATCGGTGAGAGTTGGGACCTGATCCCACTCGAACTGGATCCGCCTGCCCACACCCAATTTCACAAGCTGCTCAATCCTCTGCTATCGCCGGGTGCGGTCGGCAGAATGGCGCCCGGCGTCACCTCACGTGCAGTCGAGCTGATCGAGGCCGTGCGCGGCAAAGGCGAATGCGAGTTCATGGCGGCGTTCGGGCGGCCATTTCCGGTCAGCATCTTCATGCAGCTGATGGGACTACCCTCAGAAAAGACCGAGACTTTTCTGAGATGGGAGTTCGACCTGCTACACGCGCCGGCAATCCAAACGAAGGTTGCCGCGGCGACAGCGATACGCGACTACCTGTTGCAACTTGCGGCAGAGCGGCGGGCAACTCCGGTAGACGACCTAACCAGCTTTGTCGTCAACGCCGACCTGGACGGGCGACGCCTGACCGATGACGAAGTGATGGGTATCCTCTACCTACTGTTTGTTGGCGGGCTGGACACGGTCGCATCGTCGCTCGGCTTCTTTTTTCATCATTTGGCCGATCATCCGGAACAGCAAAGGCAACTCCGTGCAAATCCGGCGATGATACCGCGCGCAGTGGAGGAACCGCTTAGGCGATTTTCGGTCGTCACCGTACATCGGGGGTGCAACCAGGATGTCGATGTCGGTGGCGCGCAGATGAAAGCCGGTGACTGGATTGCTCTCGTCTGTGCACTCGGAAGCCTTGATCCCGCTGCATTCGACAAGCCACTGGACATCGTGCTGGACCGCAAGGACAACCGGCATTTCGGCTTTTCGTATGGTCCGCATTTCTGCCTAGGGTCGCACCTGGCGAGGCGAGAACCCATTGTGGCACTCGGTGAGTGGCTGGCCCGCGTGCCGACTTGGCGGTTGAAGCCGGGCGCGCCGCTCGAAGTGCATGGCGGCGGGGTGTTCGGTGTGGAGCATCTCGAACTCGAATGGGACTTAGCCTGAATGAGCGACACGAAGCCGTGATCCGGACAGCGAACAATGGGTGAGTCGATACTCGAAGGGCTTCGCGTCGCCGATCTCGGCTGCGGACGTGCCTGCGCGTTAGCCTGCATGCTGCTGGCCGAGGCAGGGGCGGATGTTGTCCGGGTGGAACCGGTGGACGGTGACGGCGGACGCAGCGACCCCGCTTTCGCGATCCATAACCGCAGCAAGCGGTCGCTCGCCGTCGACCTGTCCACCCGAGAGGGGCTTACCACCCTGGATGGATTGCTCGCCAAGGTGGATGTTCTCGTCCACGACCAGACACCCGATTTGCTTGGCGGTTTTTTGCGTGCGACCAACCTGCGCCACCGGTTTCCCCATCTGATCGACAGCCATATCGGCAGTTGGCCAGAAGGACATCCGAACGCCGTCACGCCTGCCGACAACGCGCTGGTGATGGCGCAAGCTGGGATTTGCGACGAGCAGAAGGTGAGCGGTCGCGACGGCCCGAACTTCTTACGGTTTCCACTCGGCGAGGCCGCTGGCTACCTTGCCGCGATCGGCATCGTCGTTCGCCTGTTGATAAAGGACCGGACGAGCGCGGGTGGTTCAACCGGGACAAGCCTACTGCAGGGCGCACTGACCTCGGTCATCATGCTGTGGTCGCGCGCGGAGAAGCCGACGAAGAGCTTGCTGCAGGGCTACGACAAGCAGATCGACGCCTTCCTGTTCCAATGCAGCGACGGTGATTGGATCCACGTGATGAGTTCACCGGATCACGCGCCGTCAATGAAGGCGGGTCTGGCCGCCTTGGATCCGGACGTACGGGCAAACGCAGTTGCCGAGCGCAACGGGGCGCCAGTGATGCCCAGCTACGGCGCTAACGCCATCGTGTTCAGGACGAAACCGCGTCAGGAATGGCTGGACGAACTCTGGGCGAACGATGTCAGCGTGCAGCCGGTGCTGTCGATGGGTGCATTGTATCGCGATGCCCAAGCGCACGAGAATGGCTACGTTGTAACCGTGGATGATCCGGTGCTAGGGCGCACCTTGCAGCCGGGATCGCCGATGCAACTCGATCCGCCAGCGCGTGTGCGCGGGCCGGCACCGCTTCGCGACGACGCACGCGCGTTGGTGGATGGTTGGCAACCCCGCCCGGTGCCACAGGGCTCGCGGCCCGCGCCGGAATATCCGCTCGCCGGCATCAAGGTTCTTGATCTAGGTAATTTCTTAGCGGGGCCGTTTGCCCCGATGATCATGTCCGTTCTCGGCGCAGAGGTGATCAAGCTTGAGGCGACCAGTGGAGACATGATGCGGCATGCCGAATGGGCGTTCGCAGCGTGCCAGCGCGGCAAGCGTTCCTTGGCACTGGATCTGAAAAATCCGGATAGCCGGCCGGTATTGAAGCGCCTCGTAAAATGGGCCGATGTCGTCCATCACAACCTGCGAATGCCCGCGGCCCGCAAACTGGGACTCGATTACGCTTCGCTCAAAGCCATCAACCCAGCCATCGTCTACTGTCACGTTAGCTCCTACGGCTCGGTCGGGCCGCGCAAGGACTGGCCGGGTTTTGACCAGCTGTTCCAAGCTAGCTGCGGTTGGGAGTACGAAAGTGCGGGCGAAGGAAATCCGCCGGTATGGTATCGTTTCGGCATGATGGACCACCAATGCGCGCTCGCATCCCTGCTTGCCACAGTTTTGGCGCTGCATTGGCGAAACCAGACTGGCAACGGTACAGCGGTGGCCGCCTCGTTGCTTGGAGCCGGTCTGATGACGTTACGGGAAACCGCTATGCTGGCGGACGGATCGCTGACGCCTTATCCGAAGCTCGATCATCGGCAGCTCGGCACCTCCGACCAGCGACGTCTTTATCGCTGCGCAGACGGCTGGACGATGGTCTTGACGGAGGGGACGGACGTCCATGCTAAGTTCCTCGACAGCCTTGGCGTCCGGGAGACGAAACAGGCTGAGGCGACGGTCGCAGATCTGACCGTGCAGCAGGTTCTGGCATTGGCATCCCGGTGCGGTGGCGTGGCGGTGCGTGCGCTGGAAAATCAACGCGAGGCGTTTCTGAACGATCCCGCCAACCGGGCTGCCGAGCTTGTCGCCTGCTACCCGCACCCCGTGTACGGCGCGTTCGAGCAGATTGGAAGCTTCATGAGCTTTAATGGAATGACCGCGAAACTGGACCGTGCACCACCGCTCATTGGCCAGCACAGTGTCGAAATACTGCGTGAACTCGGATTCGACGAAAACGAGGTGGATGCCATGCAAGCGCGGCAGTTGATCGCCTGTGCGCCGCCGCAGGCTTGAGGGAGCAGTTTCGTATGGCTAGAACTGGCGCCGCGATTACCGGCATAGGGATGTCGCAAATCGGCCGGAAGACGATGCGGCCGGCGATGGAACATCTTGCCGATGCAGCTGTAGAGGCACTAGCCGACGCTGGGCTGCACCGCGACGACATCGACGGGATTGCCACTTATCCTGGGAAATCGGCCGGCTCGCCGGGGGTGTCGCCATTGGGTGTCGGCGAAGTGCGAAACGCCCTCGGCCTGAACACACGCTGGCATTCTGCAATTCCGGAGGGCCCGGCCCAGATGGCTCCGTTGATGGTTGCTGCGATGGCGGTGACGACAGGGCAGGCACGCCACGTTCTGTGCTTTCGAGCACTCACGGAATCTTCCTCCCAAACAGCCGAAAAGCGGGCGAGCGTGCCGTCCGGGACATCCGACAGGATCAGCGGATGGCCATCATGGCTGTTGCCGGTCAACGCGATTTCGGCATCGAATTGGATGGCTCTTGCGGCGACCCGATATTTTCATGAATTCGGCATGACTCGAGAACACCTGGGCATGGTGGCCGTCAGCCAGCGGCAAAATGCCCTGCACAACCCGCGTGCGCTGTATCGGGTGCCGCTTACGCACGAAGATTACATGAGCGCGCGGATGATCACGACCCCGCTTGGCTTGTTCGACTGCGACACCCCGATCGACGGAGCTTGCGTCGTCATCGTCTCGGCTTTGGACGCGGCCGCCGATCGTCGCAAACCGCCTATACATATCGAGGCTTTCGGCGCTGCCATGAACTATGCAGAAACCTGGGACCAGCAACCGGACATGACGCGAATGGCGGCTCACGATGCAGCGGCCGACATGTGGAACCGTACGGATATCAAACCTTCCGACGTTGACGTGTCGTCATTGTACGATGGCTTCAGCATTCAAGTGCCGTTGTGGCTGGAAGCGTTCGGCTTTTGCGGACGGGGCGAGGCGAAAGACTTTATCGCGGATGGTAACATCCGGATCGGCGGCCGCTACCCGGTCAATACGGGCGGCGGCCAGCTTTCAGCGGGCCGGCTCCATGGTTTCGGCCTTCTGCACGAGGCGTGCGTACAACTCTGGGGCGAGGGCGAAGGCCGCCAGGTGGCGCAGGCGCGTGTCGCTGTTTGTGGCATGGGTGGCGGACCGCTAGCTGGCGCCATGTTGCTCGCACGGCATTAGCGTGTCCGTCAAACCCGGCCCACGACCGGCAGCAAGGCACCGGTGATCGCGTCCGCGTCGGAGGACATGAGAAATACGATTACGCGAGCGAGTGCTTGCGGCGTCACCCACTTGGAGAAATCCTCATTTGGCATGTCGCCGCGGTTGGCTGCCGTGTCTATGATCGACGGGAGCACAGCGTTGACACGTATATCGGCGGGCTTCAATTCTTCGGCCATTGCTTCCGTCAAGCGGTGGACCCCAGATTTGGATGCCGCGTATGCACCCATGCCGCCGGTGGCCTTCAATGCGCCGTTTGCGCCGACGTTTACGATCGCTCCTTCGCCATGCTTCATGTAGGGGAGGACAGCGCGGGACGCGTTCAGCGCCGTGCGGACATTGATGCCATACAGCAGATCCCACGTTTGGGTGTCGCCATCAGCGACGGTTTGCCAGCGAAATGCTCCAGCTACATTAGCTAACGCATCGATCCGTCCAAGCTTCGCGTTGACGGAGGCGAGAGTCGATGCCGCTACGTCAGCGACTTGCAGGTCCACACCAGGCATACAGACATATGGCGCTAAGTCACCAACGGGCAACGACGGTGCCGCTGGCGCGATGTCGACGAGCACAACCTGCGCCCCTAACGCAGCGGCGCGCATACCCACTGCCTGCCCGAGCTCTCCGAATCCTCCGGTTACCACGATTACCTTACCTTCCATGTCTCAACACCTTCTCTGCATTAGATCTTCTTGGAACCTGCCGAAAGGCGAAGTCGAATTCGACCCCCTTATTCAATGTAACTCTGACCAGCGATCAAGTTCGTTTTAACTTCGAACGACACAAGGAGAACGGCCATGACACATCCGAGGTTTCACGCCGCGGTGCGCCCGGACAAACCGGCCGCCGTGATGAGCGACACGGGCGAGGTGCTGACGTATGGTGCGTTAGAGTTGGTAGGAAATCAGGGCGCGCATCTTTTTCGCTCGCTAGGTATTCAGAACGGCGACTCGGTTGCGATTTGGCTTCCGAACAGCTTGCACTACTACGAATTCTATTGGGCTGGGCAGCGCTCAGGCGTGTACATCGCTCCGATCTCAACCGCCCTTACAGCTGACGAGGCAGCTTACATCCTATCCGACTGCAGCGCGAAGTTTCTGCTTACCTGTCACCAGATTGCGGGCTTGCCCAAGTTCCTAAACATCTATCGTGACCGGTGCGCGGCGCTTGCCAGTATCCTGTTCACCGACGATGCGGGAGACGGGATCGGATCGTGGCAGAGTGCTCTCGCCAAGCAGGCAACGATACCGATCGCTGATGAGCAGGCTGGCTTCCACATGGTTTACTCATCGGGGACAACTGGTCGTCCGAAAGGCGTGCGCCTACCGTTGACCGGCGGCGCTGCAACGGATGAGCATGACCTGGCCGTAAGGCAGCAGACCACCTACGGCGTTGATGAGAACACCATCTATCTCTCTCCAGCACCACTCTATCATACGGCACCGCTGGCTTTTACCACGACGGCACAGCGCATCGGCAGCACGGTGGTCCTGATGCGCAAGTTCGATCCCGAAGCGACGTTGGCTGCAATTGCCGTATACCGCGTGGATTTCGTTCAGATGGTTCCGACCATGTTCATACGCCTGCTCCGCCTGCCCGATAAGGTAAGGGAGGCTTATGATCTATCGTCACTGCGCGTCGTTTTGCATGCTGCGGCGCCTTGCCCGGTGGCGGTCAAGCGTCAGATGATCGACTGGTTGGGGCCGATCGTCTTTGAATATTATGCAGGATCCGAAGGCGCTGGAGCCACCTTCATCACCACACAGGAGTGGCTGCGCAAGCCCGGCTCGGTTGGCCGGGCTAGTTGGGGGAAGATCCATATCTGCGATGCGGAAGGCCAGGAGTTGCCAGCCGGCTCGCAAGGCGTCGTCTATTTCGAAGGCGGTTGGGACTTCACCTACCTCAACGATCCGCAAAAGACTTTGGACTCGCGTCATCCGTCATATAGGCACTGGTCGACCCTCGGCGATGTCGGCTACCTGGATGCCGACGGCTACCTGTTTCTGACAGACAGATTGAGTTTTATGATCATCTCGGGTGGGGTCAACATCTACCCGCAAGAGACCGAAAACATCCTGGCCGAACACCCGAAAATAGCCGACGTGGCGGTGGTCGGCGTGCCGAGCGCGGAGATGGGCGAGGAGGTACGAGCCGTCGTCCAGCCGATCGACTGGGGGGACGCAAACCCCGTTTTCGCCGAAGAACTCATTGCTTACTGCCGCAGCAGGCTTTCGCATATCAAGTGCCCGCGTGCCATCGACTTTGATCCCGCTCTTCCCCGGCATGACACCGGCAAGCTCTACAAGCGTCTCATACGTGAGCGATACTGGATACGCCCAGCCCTATGATCGCCAACCGGGCGCTTCTTGGCCGAAATCTCAGTCGTTGGCTCCTCTATTGCGTAAACAAGTCCTCGGTAGTATAACCTGGGCCACCTAGTTAGCGAGGTAGGTATGGTGTCGATCGTGGTTACCGAACGCGACGGATCCACGCGCAAAATCGACGCAAAACCCGGCTTGTCCATCATGCAAATCATTCGTGATGGCGGTGTAGCGGAATTGCTGGCGTTGTGCGGCGGCTGTTGTTCTTGCGCTACTTGCCACGTGCACGTGGCGCCGGAATGGTTCAACAGGCTGCCGCCAAGGTCCCAGGATGAGTGCGACCTGCTGGAATCGTCCGATTTCAATGCAGCGACTTCACGCCTGTCCTGCCAAATCCTGTTCGATGCGTCTCTCGATGGGCTGACGGTCACTATCGCGCCCGAAGGTTAGTCCAAGAGGAAAGGCGAAAGACATGAGCGACCACGTCACCGTCGCAGCGCCAACGAACCCGATACCCAGCCACATTCCCCTAGAGCAGGTGAAAGCTTTCGACTTCTTCGCTGACCCGCGAATGAGTCAATGCCCTTTCGCGGCCACGGCGAGCCTGCATGGCAAGGATCGAGTGTTTTGGAACCCTACTAACTGGCAGTTCGGGGGAGCTTGGGTGCTGACGACTGCGGAGGATATCCGTTTCGTCTTGAGTAGCCCCGATTTGTTTACAAACAAGGGCGAAGCCGGCTTCTCCGGCTTCGTTGGGGAAAGCTGGGATCTTATTCCACTCGAGTTAGACCCCCCGGATCACACAAAGTTTCGCAAGCTCCTGAACCCACTTCTTGCTCCTCCTGTCGTAGCCAAGATGACGCCAGGCATCAAGGCACGAGCGGCGGCATTGGTTGACACGCTTCGTGGTCAG
This sequence comes from uncultured Acetobacteraceae bacterium, assembly GCA_964250925.1. Taxonomy (GTDB): domain Bacteria; phylum Pseudomonadota; class Alphaproteobacteria; order Acetobacterales; family Acetobacteraceae; genus BOG-908. The sequence continues at coordinate 13,769 of CAXUHU010000010.1, read as the reverse complement.
GGTGGTTGCGAATTCATGGCGGCCTTTGGTCGCCCGTTCCCGGTGGGTATTTTCATGCAGCTTATGGGTCTACCGGCCGAGCAAACGGATACTTTCCTGAAATGGGAGTACGATTTGCTCCACGAACCCGACATGCGCGTGAAGGTGGGTGCCGCAGTCACGATCAGGGATTACCTGCGGGACCTTGCTGCTGACCGGAGAGCCAACCCGAAAGATGACATCGCGAGCTTTGTCGTAACATCGGTCATCGACGGCCACTTGCTTACCGACGACCAGGTGATGGGCATATTGTACCTGCTGTTTGTCGGCGGGCTTGATACGGTCGCTTCCTCGCTGGGCTTCTTTTTCCGTCATCTTGCCGAGCATCCCGAGCAGCAAGACCAACTTCGGCAACATCCAGAGCTGATCGAAAAGGCGGTCGAGGAGTTGCTACGGCGCTACTCAGTCGTGACCTCTAGCCGGCAATGTAAGGTCGATGTTGAGGTCGGCGGCGCTCGCATGAAGCAAGGCGACTGGATCACCATCAATGATTCGCTGGCGAGCCTCGATCCAACGGAGTTCTCCAGGCCGTTGGACGTAGATTTCGAGCGCAAGAATGTCCGCCACCTCGGCTTCTCTTTCGGTCCACATTTTTGCATGGGGTCTCACCTAGCCCGCCGCGAACTTGCCGTGGCGCTGCAGGAATGGTTGGCACGCATGCCCGCATGGCGGTTGAAAGACAATGCACCAATTGCGGTCCATGGCGGGGGGGTGTTCGGCGTGGAGCACCTGGAACTCGAATGGGACGTCGTCTGAGACGACTACGGCTTAAACCGCGCCTAGTACGAAGCGCGGCTGCATGCGAAGGGAAGCTCGATGGCTATTCTGAAGGACAAGGCTGCCCTCTACATCGGCGGCGAATGGGTTCCGACCTCCCGCCTTGAGGCCGTTCTTAATCCAGCGACCGAGGATGTGCTGGGCGAAGCACCGGTCGGCGAGCCTGCGCATGTCGACGCTGCCTTGACCGCAGCAAGGAGGGCATTTGATCACGGATCCTGGCCACGGTTGCCATCGATTGAACGACAGGCGAAGCTAACGGCGTTCCTCGACGCGGTAGAGCGGCGGTCGCAGGAGTTCATCGACCTCATCGTCGCTGAAACCGGCGCTACGCAGATGATTGCTCGCTACCTACAGTACGGCATTCCCATGCAACATGCGCGGCACATGGTGGAGATTGCGTCACGGCCCGCCATCACTCCGCTGCCTGTCGAGACCACACCGAATATGCAGGGCGGAACGACTTTGGGCGGCGGCGTGATGGCGCGCGACCCTGTGGGCGTGGTGGTGGCGATAACACCCTATAATTTTCCATTCTTCCTCAATCTCGGCAAGATCATTCCGGCTATGGTAACTGGCTGCACAGTGGTGCTTAAGCCGTCACCTTACACGCCGTTTGAGGCACTTTTGCTCGGCGAAATCGCGCGTGAAGTCGGGTTGCCCGGGGGCGTGCTGAATATCGTTACCGGTGGCAAGGACGTCGGCGAAATGCTGACGACGGACAAACGTGTTGACCTAATCAGTTTTACCGGCTCCGACACGGTTGGTGCGGCCATACAAGCGCAGTCGGCGCCGACGTTGAAGCGCGTGCTTCTCGAACTGGGAGGCAAGTCAGCAATGATCGTGCGGCCCGACGCCGATATCGGCTTGGCTGCGATCAACGGGCTGGGCGGCTTTACCATTCACAGCGGGCAAGGCTGCGCGTTGCTAACGCGTCACATCGTTCACAACTCCATACGCAAGCAGTACGTCGACATGCTGCGTACCATGGTCGCTGGCGTGAAGGTCGGCAATCCTGTGGATGCGACCGTGACCATGGGTCCGCTCATTCGCGAGGTTGCACGGAAACGCACAGAGGAGTACGTGGACATCGCGAAGTCCCAAGGGGCAACTCTGGTGTCTGGCGGCAGAAGGCCGGAAGGACTTACGCGGGGTTTCTACTACGAGCCGACCTTCTTCGACGACGTGCAGAATACTGATCGCATCGCCCGCGAAGAGGTATTCGGGCCGATCGGCGTTGTCATCGGCTACGACACCGATGACCAGGCGGTCGAGTTGGCCAATGACAGTGATTTTGGCCTGTCGGGAGCGGTATTCTCACAAGATGTGGGTCGTGCCTACGAGATAGCTTTGCAACTCCGCACCGGCGGTGTGATGATTAACGGTGGCGGTGGCCGTATGTCTAGTCACGCACCCTTTGGCGGCGTGAAGCGTTCCGGTTATGGGCGCGAGTACGGGCTCGAAGGCCTTAACGAGTTTACAAACATAAAGACGATTAGTTTTCGGGGCGGATGAGGCTGTCGAGGAGACGACACCGACCTGAGACCGCGTTCCGAGGTGATTGATGACAAGTTGGCAAGCAGGCAATGGTGAAACGGTCGTCAGCGTTCTCGCCAAGGCGGTTTCTGACCATCCCGACCGAATTTACCTAGACTTCTCGGGCGAGACTTACACCTATAGGCAAATCGATCGTGCATCGTCTCGCTTGGCGAAAGGTTTGGCGGCGCTTGGCGTAGTCAAAGGACACGCCGTTGCATCAATCCTCGACAACAACGTCGACGCGGTCGTCGCTTGGTTTGCAATCAACAAGCTCGGCGCGATTTCAGTTCCGGTAAACACCGCCTATAAGGGAGAGTTCCTTAGGCATCAGATAGCGGATTCCGGGGCGCAAGTGGTGCTTTCGGAGGCCGACTATGCGGAGCGAATCGTCGCTGTCGCAGAGGGTCTGCCGAATGTGTGCAGGTTGCTGCATCGTGGTGAACAAACCCCGGTAAGCAACATCATCAAAGCGTCGCCCCTTTCCGCGGCGATGTTGGCGGGTGAGGATTCGAGCTTTCCACAGGTCGATCCGGGCGATTTGTCGATGCTGATCTACACTTCCGGCACCACAGGCCCGTCGAAGGGCTGCATGATCAGTCACGGCTACGCCTGCAACCTGGCACGGCAGTCGCTTAAAGTTACGGGCCTGCGGTCCACCGACATTTACTGGACCGCCCTGCCGTTGTTCCACATGAATGCGACCGCCACTGGCGTACTCGCCACTGCGATGATCGGCATTCGCGCGTCAATCTATCCCCGTTTCTCGCTTTCAGCGTTCTGGACGGAGATCGAGCGTTCGGGTGCTACGGTCGTCAGCCTGCTGGGCAGCATGCATCCGCTGATTGCTGAGGCATCCGACAGCGAGGCCTCAAAGCGCTGCTTCGGTCAGCTACGGGTGGTAGCTGCGGCGCCATTTCCAAAGGCGCTGCAGGAAAAATGGCGGAGCCGGTTTGGTGCGGAGGTGATGGGTGCCGGCGGCTACGGGTTTACCGAGGCGGCGATGGTGACATATGGGCCTTTGACGTCACGTCTTGACCCGGACTCCTCGGGTCCTGTGGCTGAAGAGTTCGACGTGGCAATCGTCGATGATCAGGAAAATCCGCTCTCGGTCGGGCAGGCCGGCGAGGTTGTATGCCGACCGAAACGTCCCTTTGTGATGTTCGAGGGATACTGGAACCGCCCAGTTGACACGCTGAAGATCATGAAAAATCTATGGCTTCACACCGGCGATGTCGGCAAGTTTGGAGCGAACGGCGAATTCTATTTCCTTGATCGAAAGAAGGATTACTTGCGTCGCCGCGGTGAGAACATTTCGAGTTTTGAAATGGAGAAGACGTACCAGGATCATCCGGACATCATGGACGTAGCGGTTCATGCGGTGCTTTCCAAGCTGGGAGAAGACGATGTCAAGGTCACCTGTGTTCTTAAAGAGAACACGCACTTGACCGAAGAGGCGTTGTGCAGCTGGTCGCTCGACAAGGTTCCCTATTTCGCAGTACCGCGCTACATAGAGTTTCGCAGAGACTTGCCGCGGAACCCGACTGGCAAGGTCTTGAAATACCAGTTACGCGACGAGGGATGTACATCCGCTACCTGGGACCGGGAAAAGGCCGGCTTCCAGATGGTACGGCGCTAAGACTCGTCCGCACTGATCGCCACCAAACGGGGCTGACACATGCGCCTGCTGCCCGAGTTGACGCCCGAGAACACCCCCTTCTGGAGCGGTGGTAAGCGGGGAGAGTTGCTGATTATGCATTGCAACGATTGCAATCATGCGATCCATCCGCCGCAGGTGATCTGTCCGAAGTGCTTGTCACGTTCCGTTGCTCCGCGTGCTGCAAGAGGCTCGGGCACGATTTACACCTACACGATCAATTACCATCCTTGGTTGCCGGATTTGAAAGTGCCTTACGCGCTGCTAACGGTCGATCTCGATGACGAGCCGGGCGTAAGATTGACCGCACAGTACGTGGGAGACGACCCGGCAAGCGTTGCCATCGGTCAGCGAGTGAAGGTTGTTTTCGATCAGGCAGCGGATGACGTTTGGATACCGCAACTTCGAAGGCTGAACGCGGCGTAGCACGTGGAAGAGCATGACACACCTTCCATACTAACCGGAAAAGTCGGCATCGTCACCGGCGGGTCGCGCGGAATGGGCCGCTACTTTATAGATGCCCTGGTTGCGTCTGGCGCAGCGGTGGCGTGCTTTGCCCGCCCGTCGCCCGAGCTCGACGCTGTCGGGCAGAAGCATGGTGATAGCGTTCTTGCGCTAGAATGCGATGTTGGATCGCATGAGCGTGTCGATTCAGCCGTCGCTAGGACGGTGAAGCATTTTGGCCGCTTGGATTTCCTGGTCAATAACGCGGCCATTTTTCATCCATTTCGATTGGAGGATGCAACACCGACCCAAGTCAGGGATCACGTGGACATCAATCTGCTAGGTCCGATGTGGTGCATGCGTTCGGCCATTCCGCATCTGCGTGCAACCAAGGGACATATCCTGTCCGTCTCGAGCGAGTCGACACGCATGCCGTTTCCCTATCTTGGCGTGTATGCGGCCACCAAAGGCGGTCTTGAGGTTTTATCGGCGGCCATGCGCGACGAATTGCGGGAGGACGGCATACGCGTGACGTTGCTGCGATCGGGATCGGTCTCCGGCAGCGCCGGCGGCCGCGACTGGGATCCGGCCGTAACGACGAGGTTTTTCGAGACGATCACGCGCACGGGTCATGCAGCTTTCACAGGAGCAATGGCGACGCCTGCATCGATGGCCAAAGCGCTGGTCGCAATCTTGGCGTTGCCCAGCGACGTGAATGTCGATCTAATCGAGGTGCGCGCCACTGGCAGCGCGACAGTCACTTAAACGTCAGAGTTCGTTCACGCCCATTAGGCAACCGGTGACATAGGCGGCGTAGTCGCTGCAGAGGTAACATGCGAGCGTGCCGAGGGCGCGCAATCCTTGCGCGGGGGCCTCGCCGTTCATCTCGACATAATGTGAAACGATGGCGTTGCTCCTTATGCCGTCCCGCGCCCATTCGACCGCAAGGGTCTTAACCATATTCTCGACGGCCGCTGCCGAGCCGGCTTGCGCGGCGCTTCCCGCGTTCCCTGCGAGCACGTCGCGGCCTATGAGGTGCAGAATGGCGCCGGGCCGACTCGCCGCAATCCACCGGCGCGCGCACTCGGCGGCCGCGTAGAAGCGCATGTCAAGGTGCAGCGCCGTTGTGTCGCGCCACGATGCAAGCGACATCTTCTCGGTAGATTGCCAAGTCTGTGCGGTGTGCGCCAATACCAGAATCGACAACGAGCTCGCGCTCAGCGCCTGCATATCGTCCATGAAGACGGCAATCTGTTTTGCGTTGCAGGTGCTTGCGAAGTCACCGGCAACGCTGTTGCGGACAGCTTTCGCGCCCGCTGCCTCAAAGGAGTCAGCGACGGAGTCTGCCGCGCTGCCTGCTCCGAGAATGAGTGCCGCTTGCCCCGACAACCAACTATTCACGGCGCCGTTCCCCAAAGTTCCGCCCGCAACCGCGGCTCCTCGAAGGCGGGGTGCATGAGCTGCCGACGCAAGCGGTCCGCGCCATCTATGATCAGTGTCTCCCCAGTTATGCCCTGCATCAGAGGCGAAACCATCAGCGCTCCGGCCCAACCGAACTCCCGCATGCGGCCTACTCGGCCAACCGGGATCATTGTTCCCAGCCGATCCTCATATCCTGGCTCACGATCGGTGCCGATAGCGCGAGCGTGCGGAAAAAAGCCCGCCGCCACGCAGTTTACGCGAATGCCATATGGGGCCCAGTCTCGCGCCATCACGCGGGTCATACGCACGATGGCGGACTTGGCAGCGGCGGAGTGGGCATCGCCAGCGAAACCGGACCAGACGTATTGCGCGGAGTTGTTGACAATGGCACCGCCCTGTCCGGCCGCAATCCTACGACGGGCGAACTCTGCCGAGCAAAGAAATGTGCCATCAATGGCGATCTGCGTGATCGCACGCCAGGCATTGGCACTCATTCTCTCGGCTAGAGCTGGGAAGTTTGCGCCAGCATTGTTAGCGAGCATGGATACGGGGCCAAGCTCCGCCTCGGTTTGTTCGAAAGCGGCGGCGATGCTCGAGGGGTCACGAACCTCGGCCGATAAACCAAAGGCATGGGCGCCCATTTCCCTGAGTTCTGCGGCTGCCTCGTCAACACGGCTTCGCGTGCGGCCCAACACGGCCACTGCGGCTCCGGCTTGGGCTATCGCGCGCGCCATTGCCAGACCCATGCCTGAACCGCCGCCTGTAACAATGGCGACGTGGCCGGCCAAGCTGTTAGGAGGCAAAGGTGGTTTGCTCCATTCAGGAGGTTCCGGCAGTCGGGTCGGAGGTTGTGGCTTTGCAGATGCATTCATGAACAAGTCACGATGTTTGCGACCTGGATGGGCTCTGAAACGAGCCCGGCATCATGAAGCATTCAAGGCTTGACTTTCAACGCAGTCAACATATCCGCGGCTCCGCCCTCGAAATTGCGCGTGCTTCCCTTATTTCGCATTGCAGAAGGCAGATTTTCGGGCTGATAGGTGTGGCACACTGGCGGCATGCCTGTGTCGGCCGCGTTGTCGAACCTGTCCAGGTCGACCTTGCGGCCACCGGCCACCATGATGGCGCGTCGCAACACAAAGGCCTGTTCAGCTTCCTCCTCCGGCATGGTTTCGGTCCACGCGCGGAAACCACGGCTCAGAGAGCGACCGGCGTGAGAAGGCGGATCGCTAATCGTGGCATCACTAACATGCCAGGCCAACGCCACTTCACCATCGCGGGAGAGCAGCGCCTGTGCGGCGCCATGCCGAGGGACGTCGCGCACCACCGCCTCGTAGCGCCGGTGTGTGCGGCGGTGCGAGGCGTGGGCGAGTGCCAAGCCGGCGAGGTCGAACAAGTGCGTGCATTGCAGGCGCATGTCGATGTATCGGCCAACGTCGGATGCCCGCTGGATAAGTGGCTTGCCGGTCAGCACACGCAGCGGCAACCCAGCTGCAGCACAGGTGGACCACGGAGCGCGCTCTGTATGAGCGGAGACGTCGGTCACGATGTAGTCGTTATGGGTAATCGTGAGGCCGAAGTGATGGAAATCGTCCTCTACCCACGCAGTCACCGCCGTGTCGCACTTCGCCGATATGTCGATTAGTCGCCGGAAGATACCGGGGCCGCACGGGAAGCTGTCGGAGATCGTCATCTAGGATTGGTCAGGTTCGGGAGCGCCTGAGCATCGCGAGAGGCAGCCGAGTCGAAGCCACGGCATCATGCCGCCAATCGAATTGTATCCGTCTTTTCCATCAGCTTGGCAAGGCGCATCGCGATCGCCATGGCGGGAGCGTTGGTATTGCCGGAAACGAGCGTCGGGAATACCGAGGTGTCGCATACGCGCACGCCTTCGACGCCGCGCACTTTCAATTCGATATCGACGACGCTGTCCTCGTCTGCACCCATCGCGCAGGTACACGAAACGTGAAAAGCCGTTGATCCACGCTCTAGAAAAGCCCGAACGAGGTCGTCGTCGTCCTCGTACTCCAGTCCTGGCGAAATCTCGGATAGGACGTAGGGGGCAAGTGCCGGTTGAGCTGCTAACCGGCGTATCCAGCGCACCATCCCGATCGCGGCGAGCCGATCCTCTTCGGCATCCATATAGTTGGCGTTGATGTATGGCAGCGCATCGGGGTCGGCCGAAGTAATATGCGTCTCCCCCAAACTCTTCGGCCTTGTGTAGTAGCCACCGATGGTAAAACCGGGCTGGTCGTCGATAACATAGGACTTGCCATCGTATTTGATCGAGTAGAGGCCGATGCCGAGCTGAATATCCGGTCTTTTTAGCCCCGGACGGCTCTTTATAAAGCCTGCCAGTTCGTGCGCCGAATGCGTCAATGGACCGGATTTCAGAAACCAGTACTGCATGAGGGATTTCGCAAGCCCGAGCTTCTGAAAGGCTGCGTTCAGGCTGCCACTCTTTAGCCGGAACATCACAGGCAAATAGCGGTGCTCCCGAAGCTTTTTGCCGACGTTTGGGGATTCATGAACGACAGGAATCTTATAGCTGTCCAGGAGAGCCTGCGGGCCGATGCCGGAAAGCTGCAACAGCTTGGGCGACTCAATTGCGCCAGCACAAAGGATGACCTCCCGTCCTATGCCGACCCGATGCTTGCCAGCTTTGTCCTCGATGTCCAATGCGGTCGCGCGAAGCCCGTCGAAAACGATGCGCCTCACCTTGGTGCCGGTGACGAGTTTCAAGTTCGGGCGCGATAGAACCGGATGCAGAAATGCTTTGGCAGCGCTGAAGCGCTGGCCGCCGCTAATTGTTTGCGTCATGTAGCCCATGCCCTGATCGCCAACGACGTCGACATGGTTTACATCCGCCACGCGCGGGACACCCTGCTGCTCACCAGCCTTCAAAATCGCCTCGGTGAACGGACCGCCGGGCTTCTCCACGCTAACTTTCAGCGGACCACCTACGCCGCGCCACGTATCGGCCCCTAGCTCGTGATCCTCCAATTCGACGAAGCACTTCCCGATGTCCGACCAGCCCCAGCCGGTGCAGCCGGCAGCTTCCCAATCGTCGTAATCCGCCGGGGCGCCACGGACATACACCAGGCCATTGATCGAGCTGGAACCGCCAACCGTGCTGCCCTTATACCAAACCTCGTCCGGGCGGTTGCCCCCCTTCGATGCGGAGTAGAACTGCACATGAGGGTTACCGGGCTTGTGCATCGCCCCAATGCCACGCGGCATGGCGACCAAGGCACTCCTATCCATCGGCCCTGCTTCAACCACCAGTACCGAAACGGATGGGTCGGCCGAAAGCCGATTAGCAAGGACACAACCGGCGGATCCGGCGCCGATGACTACATAGTCGTATCTATCCATCGACCGCACCCCTACTTCCCACTAGCTGAGCGTGTTGCCCGACCTGCTCGCCATCTCATCGTCAATTTTACAGGTCGCTAACTAAGTGCCACTCCTCGACAGTGCTTGACAATATACAATCGGACGGTTGGGCACAAACGTCGGAGAACGCGAGGGAGGGGTGAGATTTTGAAACAGGGAAAATTCGCATCGAGAGGCCGGCAAGCTGCTGCCACGCTGGCCCTGTTTACTGTCACGCATACGCTTTTGTCGGCCGACCGCTCGATCATGGCAATCTTGGTAGAACCCATTAAAGCCGAATTTCACCTTAGCGACGGTCGGATCGGCCTGTTAACTGGGCTGGGGTTTGCCCTGTTCTTTGGCGTTGGCGGGCTACCGCTCGGACGGCTTGTCGATACCGGCAATCGACGGCGGTTGCTGGCGGCCTGCGTAGGTGCTTTCAGCATTATGACTGTCTTGGGCGGGGCAACGACGAGGTTCTGGCAACTGTTCGTGACGCGATTGCTAGTGGGTGCGGGCGAGGCTGGTGGGGGTCCAGCAATGGCTTCGATGATTTCCGATCTTTATCCGGCTTCAAGGCGCGCATCTGCGATGGCCACGTATTATGCCGGTGTGCCACTAGGTAGTCTGCTGGTATTCATTGGCGGGGGATGGTTGGCGGCGCACCATGGATGGCGCGCCGTTATGGTTGCGGCTGGCTTGCCAGGCGTGATGTTGTGTGTGGTGCTGTGGGTCTGGGTGCGGGAACCTGTGCGCGACGGAAGTCGTCCGAGCACCGTGGCTGAAGCCGGTGCGCCATTTGGCGAGGCGATACGGTTTATCTGGTCGCAGCGGTCGTTGCGCCACTTGTTGGTAACACCCGCTTTGACGAGCATCGCGTCATCCGGCCTGTTTGTGTTCGCTGCTTCGTATCTGATTCGTAGTCACCACGTTTCTCTGGCGCACGCCGGGATGATCATGGCACTGGCCTATGGCGGCGGGGGAATCCTCGCATCAGTGACCAGCGGCGTGATCGCGGACCGCTTGGCATTACGGGATGAACGATGGCGGCCTTGGTATTGCGCATTGCTGGCAGGGTTGACCGTGCCTGTCACAATTGCAATGGCGCTCGCGCCGAATGTGGGGCTGGCGGCTTTCATGGTAGGCCTTTGGTCTTACCTCAGCGTGGCCACATACGGACCACTGATGAGCATGCTCCAGTCGCAGGTAGCCAGTGGGATGCGTGGCACCGTGACAGCCCTATCTTATCTCATGTCGTTTCTTGTCGGTGTCAGCCTGGGTTCACTCATCGTAGGATTTGTTAGCGATAGGCTCTTCAGGATGTTCGGCACGCAATCCCTGCGCTATGCATTGCTGGTCATGACCGTATTTTACGCTTGGGGCAGCTTGCATTTTTTACTGGCCGCCCGCAACTTCCGCGCGGATCAGGCTAGGGTCGCGCAATTATAAGATCGCGTTTGGCGTTTCGAGCGTTCTGGCCACCCGGTTCAAGGTGCGTTCCTGAACCCAGCGCCTCTGCTCAGAACTTCTTGGTTAGAGTGAAGCCAAACGTGCGCGGATCCGACAAGTAGCCTACGCCCACTCCAAGCGCCGCGACCACATTAGTAGCACCGGTCAGATATTTACGGTTAGTCAGGTTCTTGCCCCAGCCTTCAAGTGTCACTCCGTAGCGCGGGATGTCCAGCGCCAAACGCGCGTTCAGCAGCCCATACCCGCCCTGAATGGCATAGCCATTGTCATACACGGTCTGCTCGTCGGGCTGGTAATTCACCTTGCTTTGATAGGCGAAATTTACTGTGCCGCTAAGAGAGGCATCCGTGTTCGCCACCACGAACGGGTAGACATAGGTTCCGCCGAGATTGAATTGCCACAGCGGCTGGTCCTGAAAGACGTTATTGGATAAGTCGACGCCGCCAGAAACGTAAGACGTGTATTTGGGATGCGTGTAGGCCGCGTTTGCGTTCAGTGTAAGCGGCGGGATCGGTCGCGCGGTCACTTCTGCTTCGACACCGTCGATCGTCGCAGCCGCTGCATTGACGATCTCGGTAATTGTCTGCTGGCTGGGTGTGACTGTCAGAACAGACCGCTGGATATTTGTGTACTGGGAATGGTAGGCAGCGGCATTCACGCGCAATCTATGGTCGAGGAACTCAGACTTTTCGCCGATTTCGTAACTTGTGACCTGCTCCGGGGCGAATGGCCCGAAGCCTCCGATGACACTACCTCGCTGGTTCTGCCCACCGGCTCTGAAACCTCGGCTGATCTTGGCGTAGAGCAGGATATTTTGAGTGGCCGCCCAATCGATGCTGGCCAGGTAGTCGAACGCGTGGAAACCGTTGTTGAACGTATCGCTGCAAGGAGCGCCGTTCACGCCGCCTGGGGGGGGCACGTTGCAAGCGTTCATCGGTCCGGCCGTGCTGCTGGCGGTCAGCCCGGTATCTTCATTCGTCCAGCGCACGCCACCTGTGACGTGGATCGTGGGTGTGAACGCGTAGGTGCCCTGCCCGAAGAATGCGTAGCTTTTATCGGTTAGCTTGTCGTTGGTGTGGACGGGGCTGCCGGTGAAGTTCAGGAATGGAAGCTCAAGCTCGCCGGGGCTGTCATCCGTCCCGGTGAGATAGTAGTAGTAGAAGCCGGCGGTGTAATTGAGCTTGTGATCCAGACCGGTGCCGACGGCCTGAAGCTCTTGAGTGAACTGATCCAGGCTGGACTGGTCGCCAGTGCCCTCGAGAATATGAAGTGGTGTGCCGTCCACCTCGTCATCGCCGGCCTGGAATGCGTACTGATATGAAGTGACCGATCGTAAAGCAAGGTCCTCCGTGATGTGATATGTCGCGTTAAGCGAAACGCCTTTGTCTTTGACCGTTCCGTCCTCTGTCCCACTATAGTTCGGGTTGTAGCCTTGCCGAATATAGCTGGCGAGCTTTTTGTAAGCTGCCTCCTGTCCCGCGATAACCTGTGCAAAATCGGCAGCAGTAGGAGGCCCGACCAATTGTGGCGCCAAAAATGGTAGCAATTGTCCGAACGTAAGCGACCCGATCTCCAGCCCCGTGTTCAGCAGCGCAGGCGAAAAGGTCGGCACACCGCCTACCCCGAATACGGGCTTGACAGCCTCGAGGTTGGTGATTGTGCCGCCGGAATGCCCGTTATCGAGATTGGCCCGGATGACAACGTTCAGGTCTTCAATCGGATCAAGTTTCAGGGCAGCACGAAACGACTCCGTGTCTACGTCGTCCACCGGCCGGTCACTGGTATGGTCATAAGCATACCCATCGTGGCTCACATGCACGTAATCCAGCCGCAGTGCTGCCTTGTCTTGTACGATCGGCACATTCAGCATGGCGCGGTCTTCCAGGCTGCCATAGTTCCCGAAGCCAACCTGAAGCGTCCCGTAAATACCTTTATAGTCAGGCTGGTTCGTCGTGACCTTCAATGCGCCGCCCGTCGTGTTTCGGCCGTACAAGGTGCCCTGTGGACCCTTCAACACCTCGATTTGATTCGTATCCCACAAATTTCCAAGTCCCACGCCGATCGTGGACGGCGCATAGACGTCGTCTGTGTAAATGCCGATCGATGGCGATTGTGACAGAACGGTGTCGTTGGTTTTTTGCCCGCGTATACCCACGAACGCGCCGAACGGCGTGTAAGAGCTTTGCTCAAACGTCAGACTGGGCGTCAACGCTCCGAGCTCGTTCACTGCAACGACCTTGTTTTGCGCTATTTGAGCACTGCTCAGAGCGGTGACAGCGACTGGAACCTTCTGCAATCGCTCCGCACGACGGCGGGCTGTTACGACGACCTGCTCGATGCCGCCTCCTTTTCGAGGTGTAGGTTGAGGAGCCACGGTCTGGGCAGGCGCGGCCGAGTACCATCCGATCACACTACTCAAAGTCAGCGCGATGGCAGTACTCGAGATTATCTCGCGGCGAAGCGACAGCATTCCTATGTTTCCCCCAAATGAAAACAGTTTTGCTTATTCGCCGCGTCGACTGCGCGGCTTTCTCTATTATGCGAGAGTGCTGCCTATGCTTCGCATAGTTTTGCAGGCTTCAGGTTTTCTATCCTTGTAAATTAGCTGTTCGATGCAGTCTCCGGTCTGGAAACGACTAAACCATTGAGGAAGACACGTCAATCGCACATCGCTAAATAAGATAACTATGTGCGTCCATGCGCAAATTCCTTCCTGCATCGTTGGTGCGAGGTCACCATGGCGGTGAAGTTCAGGCGGTAGTGCTATGGCGCAGTAGCACCTATGATGGCTGCCGTTCATTCGGACGGAGTAGCCATGCCTCGTGGAAGTCAATCGGAAGGCAAGCAATGACCGGGGCCACCCTCAAAGAAGCGGCTGATCCTTTAACTCGCGTTCCCGCAAAGGTCAGGGCGTCTTCGGGCGCGAAGCCGACTAAGAGCCACAACCAGCATGGCCAGGAGATGGGTGCTAAAGGGCGCAACACTCGTCGGCGCCTCATCGACGTCACGACCAGACTTCTTGAAAACGGACCGCTTCACGCCATCAGTG
>CAXUHU010000009.1:41056-59781 GCA_964250925.1 uncultured Acetobacteraceae bacterium | reverse complement strand
ATCCAGCATCTGGCCGGCATGAAGGACAGCAAGATCATCGTCGCCATCAACAAGGATGAAGAGGCGCCGATTTTCCAGGTGGCCGATTACGGGCTTGTGGCCGACCTGTTCACCGCGTTGCCGGAGCTGAAGGCGGAGCTGGAGCGCGCCTAACTTGGCATGCCGACCTCCGTCATAGTTCAGCTATGGCGGCCCGATGCGTATGCCGCTGTAGGCCTCCTAAGTATTGTCACCGGAGTGGTCGTGTACGCTGCAATTGATTCTGTCATCTGGCGCACGCGGCGGCGGATCGTTCTCGTCGTTGTCACTGCTCCGATGATTGCAACGAGCAGCTTGGCGCTGTGGGCCGTGTTTACGGGTCGGCTGCCGCCTCCGAGCATGCGCCCCGGCGTCAAGGGCTGGAGTTGCGTTTCCGAGTCGATCAAAGGCCCAATCTGTTTTCGTGACGTGTCGGCGACTACTGACGCAGGTAAATAGTCCGTCGATCCTAGGGATATGAGATGCAGATAGTCGGCGTGGTCGGGGCCGGGCAGATGGGTGCTGGCATCGCCCACGTCGCGGCGCTGGCCGGACTGCGCGTGCTGTTGCTCGATACCGATCTGGATGCGGCAGCCAAGGCAATCGCAACCATTGGCCGAAATCTCGACCGGCAGGTGACCAAGGGCGTGCTCACCGTCGAACACCGCGAGGCGGCCATGAACCGCATCGCCAAGCTCGACGGCTGCGAAGGCTTTGGGCCCGCCGACATCGTGATCGAGGCGGCGACCGAGCGTGAGGAGGTCAAGCGCGCGATCTTCCAGAGCGCCATCCCGCATCTCGGGCCGGAGTGTATCCTGGCCACCAACACCTCGTCGATCTCCATCACCCGGCTCGCCGCCGCCACCGACCGGCCCGCCCGTTTCATCGGCATGCACTTCTTCAACCCGGTGCCGGTGATGAAACTGGTCGAAATCATCCGCGGCATCGCCACCGATGACGCCACCTACCGCGCCGTGGCAGCGCTCGCGGAAAAACTCGGCAAGATTACGGCGGTATCCGAAGATTTTCCCGGCTTCATGGTCAACCGCGTGCTGGTGCCCATGATCAACGAGGCGGTAACTGCGCTGCACGAGGGCGTAGGCTCGGTGACCGCTATCGATACGGCGATGAGGCTCGGCTGCAACCACCCGATGGGGCCCTTGGAGCTGGCCGACTTCATCGGGCTGGATACCTGCCTGGCCATCATGCAGGTGCTCCACCACGGCATGGCGGACAGCAAGTATCGGCCCTGTCCGCTGCTGGTGAAATACGTGGAAGCCGGTTGGCTGGGCCGCAAGAGCGGGCGCGGCTTCTACGACTACTCTACCGCCCCGCCGAAGCCCACGCGGTAGAGACAGGCTGCCGATTGGCGAACGGCCATGCCCTGTTCCTGGACGAGTTGCGCGGCTGGCTGACGCCGGCCGCTCCGCTTGAGGTGGTGGCCGCCATTGCCGCGCTGATCGCCGCCCTGTTCGCCGTGATCAGCGAGGGCAACGCGGCTGACAGGCTGGAACACGCCTGGTATCGACGGCCGCGCATCCGGGCGTTCCTGTTCCTGCTGTCCGGCGGCGGCGCAGTTTTGTTGCTGGACATCAAAGGCCTGGCGGGAGACCCCGGCGTGGACAAGGTGAAGCTGGCCGGCGTGTTCGAGCTGTGGGCGGCGCTGGCCATCGTTGCGCTTCTGGCCGGCGGCGCGCTGGTCGTATTCGCCGAAACCGCGCTGGCGTCGATCCGCCACCCGATCTTCCGGCGGCATCTGATCGACCTGCCGGTCACCTTCGTCGTGCAGGGGTGGGATGCTTCACGCCGCGAGCGCGACGGCATCTTCGCCGACATCGAGGCGAGACGGCAGGACGACCTGCGGACGGCCGAGGCCGCCCGCACCGAGACCTTGGGCATGCTGGCGCAGAACGCGCTACGCGTTCTGCGCGACGTAGGGGGTGCGGACGCCTCACAGCGGGCGCACATGATCGACGAGATATTCACCTCCGTCGCCAGTCTCGTCCGCCGCCGCGCTGGCGAGCCGCAGCCGCGTATCCGGCTGAACTACCTAGCCCTGCGCGGCTTCGCCGAAATGCCGGAATCCAGGCGGGCGGACCTGCTGTTCACCTTCGGCGACACCGCGCGCTATGCCCATGTGCTGGCGCTGCGCCGGCGGCACAACGGCACCGGCGAGGACCCTCTCGGCCAACCCATCCTGATTCCCGTCGATTCGGCGGCCAGCGGCCCTGACCGGCTGCTGCCGGGGGCACCGCAGCTGGTGCACGGGCTTGAACACGTGATGATCCAGCCGAACCGGCTCAGCTTCGCACCGGGCGTACCGCAGGAGGTGCGCACGCGGGTGAACGCGTTCTTTCGTGCGCTGAAGTGCAAAAGTGTGTTATCGCTGCGTCTGGTAGCCGGCAGCGCGGTGGTAGGGGTCCTCAATATCGAATCATCGCAGCCCAATATGGCGGGAATGGACGACAACGCGGTCGAGGACGTTTTAACTATAGTTCAACCGTTCGCGGCCATTCTGGCTTACGTTGTGGAGCAGGACGAGCATGTCAGGGCAGTTTAACTCCGCGTCCGATTATCTTCGCAGCCTGAACGAGATGGCGAACGGTGATTACAGCTCGTTTTACCGCAACCTGAACGGGCAAATCATGTTTCCGGAACCCGGGAACATACAGGCCGACCAAGATTTTGATCGACGTCCCGAGCCGCCGCCCAAAGACGTCTGACTCACACGCTCCTGTCAGTGCTGTCCTTCCAGCCGTAACACCCTCGCCGCTGGCGCGATCGTCCAACCCTGCACCGCTACGGACACGATCACCACCACGAAGACTACATCGAACAAGACGCGCGCACTATGCACGCCGGCCAGCAGCGGCACGATGGTCAGAAAGATCGGCACCGCCCCGCGCAGCCCCACCCAGGCAACGAACAGGCAGTCGCGCAGCCGCCAGCCGAATGGCAGCAGCGACAGCATGACGCCGGCCGGGCGGGCCAGCAGGATCAGCACCGCCGAGACCTGCAGCGCAGGTGCTATGCGCGGCGGCAGTTCGTGCGGGTTGACCAGCAGGCCGAGCATCAGGAACAGTGCGATCTGCGCCAGCCAGCCCAGCGCCTCGAAAAACCGCATCAGCGTCCTTCGCGCGGCGTGCGGAAAGTTGCCGACCACAACCCCCGTCAGATAGACGGCGAGAAAGCCGCTGGCGCCCAGCATCTGCGCCCCGCCGAACACAGCCAGCGCAGCGCCCAGCGCCAGCACCGGAAATACCGATTTCTCGGCGTCCAGGTGACGCAGCAGCCAGAGCAGGGCGGCCCCGCTGGCCAGGCCGATCACCGCGCCGCCGCCCATCTCTTCGGCAAACAGCAGCACCGCATGGCCGGGCGAAAGACCGTGCGGCGCCGTCAGCACGCTCGCCAGGCTGACGGTCAGGAACACGCTCATCGGGTCGTTCAGCCCGGATTCGACCTCGAGCGCCGCCACCACCCGGAACGGCACCGCCGCCCGCGACATGCGCAGCAATACGGAAACCGCGGCGGCATCGGTCGGCGCCAGCACCGCGCCCAGCAGCAGCGCCTCCGCCCACGACACGCCGAACAGCCAATGGGCCGCCGTGCCAACCAGCCCCGCGCTGACTGCCACGCCCAGCGTCGCCAGCGTGGCCGACGGCCAGAACGCCTGGCGTATCATCGCGCGCTCGGTGGCAAGCCCGCCCTGGAACAGGATGGCGGCGAGCGACAGGCTGCCCACCAAGTAGGCGGTCTGGAAATCGTCGAATGGAATGCCCCCCGGGCCATCCTCCCCGGCCAGCATGCCGATGGCGATGAACACCAGCAGCAGCGGCGTGCCGATCCGCGCCGACAGCAGGCCGGCCAGGATCGCCGCCAGGCATAGCGCCCCGGCCACCAGGATGATCAGGTGGGCGGCGTTCACCGCCGAGCGCCCGCTTTCTACGCCTCCAAGCTGCCGGGCGCCCGGTTGCCCACCATCGACAGCAGCTCACGCCGGGTATCGGGGTTGTCGCGAAACGCGCCCAGCAGGCGGCTGGTCACCATGCTCACGCCCGTCTTGTGCACGCCGCGCGTGGTCATGCACTCATGCGCCGCCTCGATGATCACGGCCGTGCCGAGCGGGGCCAGCACGTCGTTGATCGTGTTGCAGATCTGCGCGGTCAGTTTTTCCTGTATCTGCAGCCGGTGGGCATAGGCGTCCACCACGCGTGCCAGCTTGGATATTCCCACCACGCGCTTGTAGGGCAGGTAGGCCACGTGCGCACGCCCGATGATCGGCACCATGTGGTGTTCGCAATGGCTTTCCAATCTGATGTCGCGCAGCAGCACGATCTCGTCGTAGCCTTCCACCTCTTCAAAGGTGCGCTCCAGCAGGGCTACAGGATCGACGCCGTAGCCGCTGAAGAACTCCAGGTAGGATTTGGACACGCGCCTGGGTGTGTCGCGCAACCCCTCCCGGCCCGGATCGTCGCCGGCCCAGCGGATCAGGGTGCGTATCGCCGCCTCGGCCTCCTCCTGCGTCGGCCGCGCCTCCGACGCGTCGGGCGGCATGGCTTTGGTCGAGGTCACTTCGTTCAATCCGGGTGTCCTGGCAGAGAGTTGCGGCAAGGAAATGGTTGTTTGTTGCGTAGCCGCAACCCGGTCAGTGCACCCGGCCGGGCTGGTGCGGGCTGTCCAGGCTGAAGGCGGGGATCGCCACGTCGAACAACTCCACCGCCGAATCGGCCTGCGCCACCGCAGGCCCCCGGCCATGCGCCACCATGTGGTATTGGCCCGTCATAAACCCCGACGGCGTCTCGAGTGGCGTGCCGGACGTGTATTCGAACGCCTCGCCCGGCTCCAGCACAGGCTGCTCGCCCACGACTCCCTCGCCCTCCACCAGAAAGGTACGACCGCGGGCATCGGTGATGCGCCAGGTGCGGCCGAGCAGCTGGACGGTCCGTTCGCCGCGGTTCTCGATCGTCACACGGTAGGCCCAGACGTAGCGGTTCTCGTCCGGCTCGGACTGGTCCTCCAGGTAGAACGAGGCCACCCGCACGTTGATGCCCATTGTCGCCTGGGCGTACTCACGCGGGCTCATTCCGCAGCCTGCCGCATCGCCGAGGCGGCCAGCGCACGGCCCAGATCGTCCTGCAGGTCGGCCACGTCCTCCAGCCCGACCGACAGGCGCACCACCCCGTCGGTGATGCCGAGCCTGGCGCGTTCCCCGGCGCCGATGCGCATGTGGGTGGTGGTGGCAGGATGGGTCACCATGCTGCGGCTGTCGCCCAGGTTGTTGCTGATGGCGACCAGCCGCAGCGCGTTGCAGAATCGGAACGCCGCCTGTTTGCCCCCGGCCAGTTCGAAGGCGACCAGCGTTCCGCCGGCGCTCATCTGACGCATGGCGAGCGCGTGCTGCGGATGGTCGGGCCGCGCCGGATACCACACCCGGGCGACGGCCGGGTGATCGGCCAGGTAGTCGGCAAGGCTGGCGGCCCGCGCGCACATCGCCTCGACACGAAGGCAGAGCGTCTCCATGCCCTTCAGCAACGTCCAAGCGTTGAACGGCGAGAGCGACGGGCCGGTGTTGCGGATGAACGGCTGCAACGTCTCCTCCACCCATTTCTGCCGACCGAGCACGGCGCCGCCCAGCACGCGCCCCTGGCCATCGATGTGCTTGGTAGCCGAATAGACCACCACGTCGGCGCCCCACTCCAGCGGGCGCTGCAGCAACGGCGTGGCGAACACGTTGTCCACAACCACGATCGCGCCGGCGGCATGGGCCAGGTCGCACACCAGGCGAAGATCGACGATGTCGAGCATCGGGTTGGATGGCGTCTCGATCAGCACGAGCTGCGTGGGCGTGCTCAGCGCCTGCCTCCAGCCTGCCTCGTCGCCGGCGTCGACGAATTCGTGCGCGATCCCCAGCTTGGGCAGCAGGGTGGAGACGATCCAGTGGCACGATCCGAACAGCGCCCGGCTGGCCACCACCCGGTCGCCGGTCCGTAGGTGGCTGAGCATGACGGCGTTGACCGCGGCCATGCCGGTGGCCGTGGCGCGGCAGGCTTCGGCTCCCTCCAGCAAGGCCATCCGTTGCTCGAAGGCGCTCACCGTCGGGTTGCCGAAACGGGAGTACTGGTAGTGGGCGACCGCGCCGGTGAAGGTTGCCTCGGCCTGTTCCGCGCTGTCATAGACGAAGCCCGAGGTAAGGAACATCGCCTCGCTCGTCTCGCCATAGGTGGTGCGCTGGGTGGCGCCGTGGATCAGGGTGGTGGCGGTGCGGTGGGTCATGCGTGCAGGCTCCATGGCGATGAAGCCCGGCCTGGACGCCGGAATCGCACGCGCAAGCGATGCTCCGGGCCTTTTTAGCGCGCTTGTTTAACCTCGCCGCAAGCCGGCCGGACAAATCGCGAGGGTTAACAGAGGTTAGTAGCCCGTGGCACGGGGGTCAAGCGTTGTGGCTCGCGCGGTCGAGTCCTTGGGCTCGGTCACCTTTCCTTCCCGAGCCGTTTGAGCTATTTCATACGGCGCGCGGGTGTAGTTCAATGGTAGAACGGCAGCTTCCCAAGCTGCACACGAGGGTTCGATTCCCTTCACCCGCTCCAACTTGGGCGCTTGCGGTGCAGCGCCAGAACTAGGCCCAGCAGTCCCAGCACGGTGATCCCCGCACCAAGACGCAGCACCTTCTCGACGGCCAGCGTGTAGCGGCCGGTGGTGGAATCGAAGTGGAAGCACAACAGCAGGATCGGCAGTGCGGCCTCGGCGATGCCCCCGTCGCCGGCCCGCAGCACTGCCGCCCGCAGGTC
Source organism: uncultured Acetobacteraceae bacterium (assembly GCA_964250925.1). GTDB lineage: Bacteria > Pseudomonadota > Alphaproteobacteria > Acetobacterales > Acetobacteraceae > BOG-908. Next base: position 52,975 of record CAXUHU010000009.1, on the reverse strand, counting down.
GCCGCCCGTGTAGCCGACCCCCAGCAGGTAGGCGCTGATCACGCCGTGACCGGTCAGCACGACGATGCCCGCCGGATGCAGGAACTGCTTGAACGCCGCGTCGTAGCGGCTGCGCAGGCCGACCGCCTGCTGAATGGCGGCCAACGATGCCGCCGGCCCAGTAAGGTAATGCACGTCGGCCGGGTGAGCGAACGGCGCCTGCGCCAGGTCGGCCGCCTCGGCTCGGCCAGCGTCCGCCGGTGTCTCGGCCGGGTCGATGGAGACGGACAGGACCGTGTAGTCCCGGCCTGCCTCAAGCCCGCTCGACCGCAACGCACCGTAGAGGTCGGACCGCACGACCCCGCACAGGGACGGGCAGTGGAAGTAGCCCAGATCGAGCACAGCCGTCGTGGTCCCCAGCAGCCCACCCAGACTTACCGGCCGGCCAGCCTCGTCGCGCAACGGAGCGGCGAGCGGCAGGGTGGCGCCGCGATGCTGAACCCATGCGAAATCCGCTTGCACGTCGGCCCGCGCGTCGGCAGCCCCCAGCAGCGCCATGCCCGTGCACAGCCCGATGGTCCATCCCCGCATCCAGGCAGGTGCGGCCGTGTGGTCCGACATGGCTTCGCCCCCTCGCATCCCACACGTGTGAAACGCCGGCCGGGCGCCTGCGGCGGCATCACAGTCGCACTCGGCAACCGCCCCTGACGCACCACGTTGCCAGCCACACGCAACGGAGCAGGACGATGCCGGAGAACACGCCCGACAAGACCGAGGATACGTACGACAAGGCGCGCGACCTGGCCGAGGCGGCGCTGGGCGAATACGCCCACGGCAACGAGAAAAAGGGCGACAAGCTGGCAGAACAGGCGATGAAGACCGACCGCCACGCTGTCGAGGAACTCGTCGAAGACCTGAATGAGGATGCCGAAGCGACCGGCGCGCCCGACCTGGATGCGGAGGGCGGCCATGCCGGCAAATGAGCGCGACCCCGGCGATGCGGTGCCGCCAGGCGTGGCCGTGCAGACTCCTGAGCCGTTGAGCGAGGACGACAAGACGGTGAAAGAAAAACTGGAGCACCTGGGAGACCAAGAGAAGACGCCCGGCTAAATACGGCGGTTTCACACGGTCCCGAGCAGCAGGCGCGTGCGCCGGCAACCTGCTGTCGGCCTGCAAGCTAGGCCCCCGCCAGTGTGCGCCCGACAAAATCCTCCAGCCAATGGATCGTGTAGTCGCCCGCCTGAAACTCTGGCTGCTCGATGATCCGCTGGTGCAAGGGCAACGTGGTCTTGATGCCTAGAACGGCAAACTCGTCGAGCGCGCGGCGTAGGCGGGCGATGGCCGCCGCCCGCGTCGGCGCGTGCACGATCAGCTTGGCAACCAGGCTGTCGTAGTAGGGCGGCACGACGTAGCCGGCGTAGAGAGCTGAATCGACACGGACGCCCAGCCCGCCCGGCGCATGGAACGCCTGCACGCGGCCCGGCGTCGGCATAAACGTCTCAGGGTCCTCGGCATTGACCCGGCATTCGATGGCATGGCCGGAAAACTGCACGTCGGCCTGCGTGTAGCCGAGCGGCTGGCCGGCCGCGATGCGTATCTGTTCACGCACCAGATCGACGTTGCAGACCATCTCGGTTACCGGGTGCTCCACCTGCAGCCGCGTGTTCATCTCGATGAAGGCGAACTGGCCGTCCTGGTAGAGGAACTCCAGGGTGCCGGCATTGCGGTAGCCCAGTTTGCCCAGAGCCTCGGTCGCAGTCGCCCCGATGCGGTCGCGCTCGACTGGACTCAGCGCGGGCGAGCCCGCTTCCTCCAGCAGCTTCTGGTGGCGGCGCTGCAGACTGCAGTCGCGCTCGCCGAAATGCACGACACCGCCGAACGAATCGGCCATGACCTGCAGCTCGATGTGGCGCGGCTTGTCGAGGTATTTCTCGAGATAGACTTCATCGTTGCCGAACGCGGCACGCGCCTCGGTGCGCGCCACACGCCAGGCCTCTTCCAATTCGCCTTCGGTATGGGCCACCTTCATGCCGCGGCCTCCACCGCCGGCCGTCGCCTTGATCAGCACCGGGTAGCCCACCTCGGCAGCCACGGTGCGGGCGCTCTCCAGGTCGGGCAGCGCGCCGTCCGAGCCGGGCACCAGCGGCACGCCCAGGCCGGCCATCGCGGTGCGCGCGGTGATCTTGTCGCCCATCATGCGTATGTGCTCGGAGGAGGGGCCGATGAAGGTCAGGCCGTGCGCCTCCACCATCTCGGCAAAGGCCGCGTTCTCGGACAGAAAACCGTAGCCGGGATGGATCGCGTCGGCGCCGGTGACCGAGGCTGCCGACAGGATGGAAGCCATGTTGAGGTAGCTGTCGCGCGCTGCGGATGGGCCGATGCACACGCTCTCGTCGGACAGGCGCACATGCATCGCCTCGGAATCGGCCGTCGAGTGTACCGCCACCGTCGGGATGCCCAATTCGCGGCAGGCGCGCTGCACCCGCAACGCGATCTCGCCGCGATTGGCGATCAGCACCTTTCTGAAAAGGGGTAGGCCGAACGATGGCGCCGTCAATCGATGACCATCAGCACTTCACCATACTCGACCGGGATGCCTGGGCTGATCAGGATTCGGCTTAGCATGCCGGCGCGCGGCGCCTTGATTTGGTTGAACGTCTTCATCGCTTCGATCAGCAGCAGCGTCTGGCCGGCCGAGACGGGTTGACCCACGCTGACGAACGCCGGCGCACCCGGCTCGGGCGACAGATAGGCGATGCCGACCATCGGGCTTTTCACCGCGCCCGGGTGTTTGGCGAAATCTGCCTCGTCCAGGTCCGCCCCGGCCGACGCCGCAGCATCGGCCGCCGGCAACCCGGCCGCCGGTGCCGCCTGGGCCACCGCGGCCTGCACTACTGCAGGCGCCCGCTTGACGCGGATGCGGCTGTCGCCTTCGGCTATCTCGATCTCCGTCAGGCCGGTTTCCAGCAGGATATCGGCCAGCGCGCGAATGGCCTCGGCATCCACCGGCAGCCGGCCGGCCGGTTGGGGTGGCGGGCTGCTCATTGTTCCTCGTCCAGCAGCATCTCGGCCAGCGCCGTCAGCGCCAGGCCGTAGCCGCGTATGCCCAGCCCGCACACGACGCCCTGCACCACGCGCGAGATCAGCGAGACGCGCCGGAATTCCTCACGTGCATGGATGTTGGTCAGATGCACCTCGACCGCCGGCATATCGGCCGCCAGAACCGCATCCATGAGCGCGACAGAGGTGTGGCTGTAGCCGCCGGGGTTGATGACGATGCCGCGTGCCCGGCCCCGGCACTCCTGCACCCAGGTGATCAGCTCGCCCTCGTGGTTGGTCTGGCGGAAGTCGATTGCAAGGTCCAACGCCTGTGCCGTCTCGGCGCACAGCGCCTCCAGATCGTCGATCGTGGCAGCGCCGTAGAGTGCGGGCTCGCGCGCGCCTAGCAGGTTGAGATTGGGACCGTTAAGGACGGCAATGAGCGGGAGGGCCATGCTGGCGCGGCGTTAGCATGGCGGGGCCGGGTAAGGAAGGCCAGCGGCTCTGCCCCTGGACCCCGCTAAGGACAAGTCCTTAGAACCTTCTCTCAGAGGCATCCAAGGCCCTGCCTTGGTGGGGGTCCAGGGGGCAAAGCCCCTTGGCCTTGCCTCACGACACCCCCGCCAACTGATTCTCCACCAGCTCGGCAAACCGGCCGCGCTCGCGGATGAGTCCGTCGAACGTGCCGCGCTCGGCAATCCGCCCCGCGTCGAACACCAGGATCTCGTCGGCGTCGCGCACGGTCGACAGGCGGTGGGCGATGACGAAGGTGGTGCGGCCGCGCATCAGGTTGGCCATCGCGCGCGACACGCGCGCCTCCGTTGCCGCATCGAGCGCCGACGTGGCTTCGTCCAGGATCAGCACCGGCGCGTCCTTCAGCAGCGCGCGCGCGATGGCCAGGCGCTGGCGCTGGCCGCCCGAAAGGGTGACGCCGCGTTCGCCCACCATGGTGTCGTAGCCCTGCGGCTGGCGGATGATGAAATCGTGCGCTTCGGCCAGGCGGCAGGCGTGCTCGACTTGCGCTTGCGTCGCGTCTGGCCGGCCCACCAGCAGGTTGTCGCGTATGCTGCGGTTGAACAGCAGGCTCTCTTGGAAGACCACGCCGATGTTGCGGCGCAGGCTGTCGAGCGAGACGTCGCGCAGATCCTGGCCGTCGATCAGGATGCCGCCGGATTGCGGGTCCCACAGGCGCTGCAACATGTGCATGGCGGTCGATTTGCCGGCGCCGGTGGCACCCACGAGTGCCGTGACCGTGCCGGGGCGCGCCATGAACGACACGTCGGACAGGATGGCGGGCCCGCCGGGGTAGGCGAAGCTCACCTGCTCGAAGGCGACTTCGCCATGGGTCACCTCAAGCTCGTGCGCATCGGCGAGCTCGGGCACCGAGCTCTGCGTGTCGATCAGGGTGAAGTAGTCCGAGATGCCCGGTGCGCGCATGAACAGGCTGGAGGAAAAATTCACCGCGGCTTCCAGGCGGCCGATCAGCAGGGTGGAGAAGCCCATGAACGAGACGATCTCCGACACGCTGGCCTTGCCCTGTATGTGCAGCAGCGCGCCGGCGACCACTATGGTGATCACGGCAAGCGTGCTGGAGGCGCGGGTCAGCACGGTGACCAGCGCCCACCAGTTCAGCACCGGAAATTGGTGGCGAATGACGTTTTCGATGATCTCGGCAAACGCGCGCGCCTCGGCCTGCAGCCGGCCGAAGGACTGCACGGCCACCACGTTGGAGAGCGCATCCTGCGCGCGGCTGGCCAGCACGGAATGCGCGGCCTCGGCGCGGCGCTGGCTGGTCTGGGTGTGGCGGATGACCAGGGTGGTGACGGTAGCGAACACGCATACCAGGGCGACGAGCACCAGCGACAGCCGCCAGTTGAGGAAAGCCGAGAGCGGCAGCAGCACCAGCACGGCCACGTAGGTGGCCAGATTTTCCTTGAAGAACGACAGGCTGAGCGAAAAGATCGAGTCCGAGCCGGACATCATAGTTTTCATTACGGTGCCCGAATGCGTGCTGGCGTGAAACGAGTTCGGCAGCGCCAGCACGTGGTTGAAGCAGCGGCTGATCGCACCCAGCCGCGTGCGGTGGGCCAGGCGTTCGGCACCCATGGCGACGGCGATGTTCACCCCGATGCCGCAGGCGCCGATCAGCACCCACGCCGCCACCAAGCGCCCGCCTTCGGCAAACAGCTGGCTGTGCGACACGGTATCGGTGCGGGCGAGCAGGCCGATCACCCGGCCGAAGAGCAGCGGATCGAGGAATTGCAGGGCGGCCACCCCCAGATTGCCGGCCGCCAGCATGGCCAGCACGCGGCGGTTCTGCGCCAGCAGCGCCAGAACCCGTCCATAAACCTTCATAAGCGACATCGTGCGATCGTCCCGGCGGTAGCTGGACCCGTCTGATCCAGCCATCCCTGTGTGGTGCTGCAACGCGGCAGGATTGGGGCAGTGGAGTTGCGAGACTGTGTCGGCGCATAATTTCACGTCGGACGAGCTTTTGCGTGGGCAAGCTGTCAGCTGCGATCAGCAGGGTTGGCTGGTGAATCGCTGGTCCGGGTGGCTGAACTGGTCCTGTGCGGCGACGATCAACAACTCGCGGCTGCCCGCGGCCAGCGTGCGTCGCAGCACGCCATGGATGGCACTCGCCGCATCTTCCATCGCACGATGCGGCTGACCGGTGCGCAGCATGTGGAACAGAAACAGGGCGGCGATCGCATCGCCGGCGCCGTTCACCGTGATCGGCAGGCGCGGCGTGCGCAGGCGGTGGCAGCCATGCGGCCCGGCCGCGAGCAGCTCGACTACCGTGTCCGGGGTGTCCTCGAGGCTGAGGCTCGTCACCAGAACTACGCGCGGGCCGCCGGTCGGCATGCGGGCTTGCAGCGCGGCCGCGGCCTGCTTGGCTTGGTCCAGCGTATGGCAGGGCAGGCCGGTCAGCCGCATCAGCTCGAACTGGTTCGGCGTGAGGATATCGGCTTGCGGCACGGCCTGATCGCGGAAGAACACGTCGATGCCGGCGCGGACGTATACGCCAGGCCCGTCATCGCCGATCACCGGGTCGCAGCACCACAGCGTGCCGGGGTTGGCCGCTCGCATGCGGCCGGCCGCGTGCAACAGGCATTCGCCGGTGCCGGGGTCGCCTATATAGCCTGTCAACAGGGCCTGGCAGTCGCGCAGAACGCCGCGCGCCTCCATCCCGTCGATCAGCGCGCGGATGGTGTGCGGCGGTGTGACGGCGCCGGCATGGGCGCCGTAACCTGGGTGGTTGGAGAACTGGACGGTGTCGATCGGCCAAACCTCGGCGCCCAGGCGCTGCAGGGGGAACACCGCGCTGCTGTTGCCCACATGGCCGTAAGCGACGGCGGACTGGATCGAGAGGATGTTCATGGGCAGGCACGCTGGTCGCACAAACCAGCCAGCCCACAAACCGTCATGACGGCGGGCCGCACGCCTATGCGCCTTGCACACCATCGGGCAGCGCTGCCCGCAACACGCTTGCCAGCGCCTCGAACGCCGCCCCACGCGGGTCCGTGCTGCGCCAGGCCAGCGCGATGGTTCGCCCTGCTTCCGGCTCGTGCAGCGTGCGGCAGGTCACCAGCTCCTCCATGCCAAGGCGGCCAACCAGGCTCAGCGCCGGCATCAGCGAGAAGCCCTCGCCGGCAAGGATCATGTGCCACAAAGTCTCCACGCTGGTCGCGTGCCGCGCGCCCGGCGTCACCCCCTCGCACAGCGACAGTGCATGGTCGCGCAGGCAGTGCCCCTCCTCCAGCAGCAGCAGCCCGTCGGTGGCCAGGTCGGGCAGGCGCAACCGGGGCAGCCCAGCCAGCCGGTGCCCGGCCGGGCACACCAGCACGAAAGGCTCTCGGAATAGCGGGATCAGCGTCAGCCCGTCCTGAGGCAGGGGCAATGCGGCCAGCACCAGGTCGGTCGTGCCGGCGCGCAGCCTGTCCAGCAGCGCCTCCGTCTGCCCCTCCTCCAGGCGCAGCGACAGGTCGGGGTAAGCCGCACGCGCCTGGCGCACCAGGAACGGCAGGTAGTACGGCCCCAGCGTCTGGATGGCTGACAGGCGCAGCGTGCGGGCCAGCGTCTTGGCGCCGCCGCGGGCCAGCTCCACCATGCTGTGCGCCTCGCCCAGCACGCGCTCGGCCCGGGCGAGCAGAGCTTGGCCCTGTTCGGTGACATGCACCCCGCCCCGGCCGCGCTCGAAGAGGAGAACGCCCAGCAACTGCTCCAGCTTGCGCACCTGCTCGCTCAACGCCGGTTGGCTCACCCCGCACTGGTCGGCGGCGCGGCCGAAGTGGCGCGTGCGCGCGACGGCTACCGCATACTCCAGGTCGCGCAGGGAAAGGCCGGAGAGGGTATTCATGAGAAGACGTCCATTTCTGAGGAAAAAGGGACCAAAAACGTTTGACCAGAAGGGTCCCTCGACAGCCCGGTGGGAGTTTTTTGCTTCCTCTTGGAGAAGAGAACACCCGCGACCTGTCTGGCGCTTCCCCGGCACGCGGTCACGTAAGTCCTGCGAATAGGTCGGCCTGCGACGCCAACCCATAAAAAGCCTCTCTGGAGAGTGCCGGAGGCCTAATGAATCACAAATCAGGGGCGTGCCGGAATCCAAAATTGCGATCCCACCCTCGTCGGAACGGCTTTAGCGGGGCTTAGGGCAGAGCCCCTGGCCTTTCTCCACTGCCCGTCCCACGTTTGCGTTCCAGCGGTCCATGCGGGACAACGCGGCCATGCAGCTTTACACCGACTGGGCCGGGCTGCCCGCCGAGGGGCGCGGCGCCACCGTGGCCCTGGGCAATTTCGACGGCGTTCACCTGGGCCACGCGCACCTGGTGCGGGCCGCCCACGCGGCGCGGCCGGACCTGCCATTGGCCGTGCTGACCTTCGAGCCGCATCCGCGCGAGCTGTTCCGGCCCGACGACCCGCCGTTCCGGCTGTCGCTGTCGGCCGAACGGGCGGCGGCGCTGGAGGCGCTGGGGGTGAAGCGTATCTACGAGGTGGCGTTCACCGAGGCGTTCTCGCGGCTGACGGCCGAGCAGTTCATCGCTGACGTGCTGCAGGGCGCGCTGGGGGCGGCGCACCTCGCGTGCGGCCCGGATTTCGCGTTCGGCCACCGGCGAGGCGGCGGGGTGGCGCTGTTGTCGGAACGGGCGGAGCAGATCGGCATGGGGCTGACCATCGTGCCGCCGCTGGCCGATGCGCGCGGGCCGCTCTCCTCCACGCGTATCCGCCGCGTGCTGCAGGACGGCTATCCGGAGCGGGCCACCGCCATTCTAGGCCGGCCCTGGACGATACGCGGCGTAGTGGCGCATGGCGACCAACGCGGCCGCACCATCGGCTTCCCCACCGCCAACGTGGCGCTGGGCCGCCATCTGGAGCCGGCACGCGGCGTATATGCGGTCGTTGTGCGCCTGGAAGATGGCAGCGTGCATGACGGTGTGGCCAATATCGGCCGGCGGCCTACGGTGAGCGACGGGGTGGAAAGCCGGCTGGAGGCGCATGTGTTCGATTTCGAGGCCGACCTCTACGGGCAGGAAGTCTCCGTGGCCCTGCACGGCTTCCTGCGCGCCGAACAGAAATTCGCCAGTTTCGATGCCTTGCGCACCCAGATCGTGGCCGACGCACAGGCCGCCCGAACCATGCTGAGACAACCATGACCGAGACCGACTACCGCGACACCGTCTTCCTGCCGAAGACCGCGTTCCCGATGCGCGGCGACCTGCCGCGTCGCGAGCCGGCGATTCTGGCGCGCTGGGCGGCGATGGATCTGTGGGGCCGCCTGCGCGCGCAGGCGCCGGGCCGCGACAGCTTCGTCCTGCATGACGGCCCGCCTTACGCAAACGGCAACATCCATATCGGCCATGCCATGCAGAAGACGCTGAAGGACGTGGTAAACCGCGCCCAGCAGATGGCCGGCTACGACGCGTATTACGTGCCGGGCTGGGACTGCCACGGCCTGCCGATCGAATGGCAGATCGAGGAGAAATACCGCAAGGCGGGCCGCGACAAGGACGCGGTGCCGATGCTGGACTTCCGCGCCGAATGCCGCGCGCACGCTGCCCATTGGATGGCGGTGCAGGCGGACGAGTTCAAGCGCCTGGGCGTGTTCAGCGATTGGGACAATCGTTACGCCACGATGGATTTCTCGGCCGAAGCGTCCATCGCGGGCGAGATACACCGGTTCGCGATGAACGGCGCTCTCTACCGCGGGCTGCGGCCGGTGCTGTGGAGCGTGGTGGAGAAGACCGCGCTGGCCGAGGCGGAGGTGGAGTACGCGGACCATACCAGCACCACCATCTGGGTGCGTTATCCCATCGTCGGCGCGGCCGGCCTGGACCGCGAAGCCATGCCCGGCTCGTATCCCTTGCTCGACCGGTTGGCACCCACCTCCGTCGTGATCTGGACGACGACGCCGTGGACGATCCCCGGCAGCCGCGCGATCGCGTTCGGCGCCACGATCACCTACGCGCACGTCCGTGTCGATGCGGTGGCCGAGAACAGCCTGTGCCGGGTGGGCGAACATCTGCTCGTAGCCCAGCCGCTGTTGACGCAGTTCGTGGCCGCCTGCGGCATCACGCTTTACCACACGCGGCGGGAGTATATCGGCGCCGAGCTGGCCGGACTGGTCTGCGAGCACCCGCTGCGCGGCGAGGGCTACGATGCCTTTGCAGTGCCGCTGCTGATGGGCGACTTCGTGACCGCCGACCAGGGCACCGGCTTCGTGCACATGGCGCCGGCGCATGGCGAGGACGATTTCGCCCTGTGCAGTGCGAACGGGATCGAGGTGCCGGAGACGGTGGCCGACGACGGCACGTATTTTCCCTGGGTGCCGCTGTTCGCCGGCGTGCATGTGTTCCGCGCGGCCAAGCCGGTCTGCGCGGCGCTGATCGAGGCGGGCGCGCTCGTCAAGCAGGGGACGCTCGTCCATTCCTACCCGCATAGCTGGCGCAGCAAGGCGCCGCTGATCTTCCGCGCGACGCCGCAATGGTTCATCCGCATGGACGGCACCGACGCGATACGCGCGCGCGCGCTGGAAGCCATCGCGGCGACCCCGTTCGTGCCGCCGGCCGGCCGCAACCGGCTGGCCAGCATGGTCGCCAACCGGCCGGATTGGTGCATCAGCCGCCAGCGCGCCTGGGGCGTGCCGATCGCCGTGTTCGTGGAAAAGCGCACCGGCGCCCTGCTGCGCGACGAGGCGGTGATGGCGCGGGTGATCGAGGCGTTCGCCGCCGAAGGAGCCGACGCGTGGTACGCCTCGCCGCCCTCGCGTTTCCTCGGCCCGGACTACAATCCGGACGACTACGAACAGGTGCGCGACATCGTCGATGTGTGGTTCGAATCGGGCTGCACCAACGTGTTCACGCTGATCGACCGCGGCCTGCCCTGGCCGGCCGATCTGTACCTGGAAGGGTCGGACCAGCATCGCGGCTGGTTCCAGTCCTCGCTGCTGGAAAGCATCGGCAGCCGCGGCCAGGCGCCGTTCCGCGCCATACTGACTCACGGCTTCACGCTCGACGAGCAGGGCCGCAAAATGAGCAAGTCGGTGGGCAACGTGGTGGCGCCGCAAAAGGTGATCGACGAGTACGGCGCCGACATCCTGCGCCTGTGGGTGATGAATGCCGACGTCACCGAAGACCAGCGTGTCGGCAAGGAAATTTTGAAGCAGCAGGCCGAGCTGTATCGCCGCCTGCGCAACACGCTGCGCTGGCTGCTGGGCAGCCTGGACGGGTTTTCGGACGACGAGCGCGTCGCGTATGCCGAGATGCCGGAGCTGGAGCGCTACGTCCTGCACCGCCTGTCCGAGCTGGATGCACGCATCCGCAACGCTGTCGCGACGCATGAATGGACCGGCGTGTATCCGGAGTTGCATGCGTTCTGCAGCGCCGACCTCAGCGCGTTCTACTTCGACATCAGAAAGGACTCCATCTACTGCGATCGAGCCGATGAGCTACGCCGTCGTTCCGCGCGTACCGTGCTCGATCATCTGCACCGCGCGTTATGCACGTGGCTTGCACCCGTCCTGTGCTTCACCGCCGAGGAGGCTTGGACGGTGCGTTTCGGCGAAAACGACAGCGTGCATCTCCATGCATTCTCCGACGTGCCGGAGGAATGGAACAACGTGGCATTGGCCATGCGATGGCTCCGCATTCGCAGCCTGCGCAGCGAGATCACAACGAAGATCGAGTCGCTGCGCAGCACGGGCGAGATCGGATCGTCGCTTCAGGCCACCGTAGCTTTAAAGACCGATGACGAAGAAGCTGCGCTGTTGGCCGAGGACAGTTGGCAAGACGTGGTCATCGTATCCAGCATGTCGGTCATGCCTGACCGCGGGGCCGGGCGTTCCATCCGCGTCGACGTCGCACCCGGTGCCAAATGCGCACGTTGCTGGCGCGTGCTGCCCGAGGTCGGCACCATGCCCGCCCACCCCTCGCTCTGCCGGCGCTGCGCCGACGCGGTGGAGAGCGGCCTGGTCGGCCAGCCCCGGCCGGCGGCGGCATGACGCGCAACCGGCTCACATTCCTGGGCCTGGTGGCGGCGGCGGTGGTGTTCGCCGCGGACCAGGCGAGCAAGACCTGGATCCTCGACGGCCTGCATCTGCCGGAGCTGGGCCGGGTGGACCTGACGGGCTGGCTGAGCCTGACCTTCGTGCAGAACCAGGGCGTCACCTTCGGCCTGTTCAAGGCGGGCGGCGGCTGGGGGCCGCTGCTGCTGGTGGCGGTCGCCGTGGCGATCGTGGCGGCGCTGGGCGTCTGGCTGCGCCGCGCGGAGAGCCGGCTGGCGGCGGTCTCGCTGGGCGCCATCGCCGGCGGGGCGCTGGGCAACGTGCTGGACCGGCTGCGCTTCGGCTGGGTGGTGGATTTCATCCACTTCCACGTCGGCGGCTGGAGCTGGTACGTGTTCAAC
>CAXUHU010000009.1:0-41046 GCA_964250925.1 uncultured Acetobacteraceae bacterium | reverse complement strand
TGACGCGCAACGCCCGCACCCTGGCCGGCCTCATCCTGGCGGCCGCCGTTCTTGCCGCCGACCAAGCCTCCAAGCAGTGGATCCTGCACGGGCTCGACCTGCCGATGCGCGGGGACGTGCCGATCGTCCCGCCGTTGCTCGACTTCGCCATGGTGTGGAACCACGGCGTCACCTTCGGCCTGCTGCAAGCCGGTCGCGGCACCGGGCAGGTCATCCTCGGCTGCGTCGCCATCGCCGTGGTCGCCGGGCTGGCCGTCTGGCTGCGGCGCGCCGAGACCACGCCCACGGCACTCGCCTTGGGTGCCGTGGCTGGCGGCGCGCTGGGCAACGTGGCGGACCGCGCACGCTTCGGCATGGTGGTCGATTTCGTGCACGTGCACTGGGCCGGGTTCGACCCTTTCCCCTTCGTGTTCAACCTGGGCGACTCGGCCATCGTCCTGGGTGTTGCCACCCTGCTGCTGGAAAGCCTGCTGCCAAGCGCCGGCCGCGCCCAGGCGCGCTTGCAGCCCCCGCCGCCCAAAGCGTAAGTTACAAAAACAGCACCGTGCGCGGTGTCCCAGACACACGACGCTCCCCGAGGACCACGATGCTCAGAGCCAGCCTGATCCTGCTTGCCGCTACTGCGCTGTCCGGCTGCACCGACGTGGAGCGCAGCTTCGGCCTGACCCGCGAGATCCCCGACGAGTTCACGGTCGAGACGCGCGCCCCGCTCTCCATGCCGCCCGACTACCAGCTGCGCGCCCCGCAGCCGGGCGCCGCTCGCCCGCAGGAGGTGAGCAGCCAGGCTGCCGCCGAAGCGGCACTCGCCCCCGATACGGCGCTGACGGGGGCTGCCGGCGGCCCGGCCAACGGCCCCAGCACCCTGGGCCAGCAGGCGCTGGTGGCCGCAGCCGGCCCGGCAGCACCCGCCGACATCCGCCACCGCGTGGATGGCGAGGTGGCCCAGGACCGCCCGCCCGGCAGCCTGACCGACAAGCTGATGTTCTGGCAAGGTTCCGGCCCGCCCGGAACCGTGCTGGACGCGACCGCCGAAAGCCGCCGCCTGCGCGAGAACGCAGCCCTGGGCCAGCCGGCCACCGCCGGCGACACGCCGATCATCCAGGACAAGCCGAAATCCAGCTTCCTTGGCATCTTCTGAGCGTGCCCGGCTGACGCGCTAGCCGCGCGCCATGGCTGAATCCGGCTATCGCCACTGGATCGATAGCTGCACCCAGCACCAGCTGGACGGATGGTCCACTGCGCCGTGGCTCGACATCGCCGTCAACGACGGACGGCTCGCCAGGATCGTGCCCGACCTGCCGCGTGACGATCTGATGGCCGCCGGCGTAGGGCCCGGGCATGGTTTCCGATTCGTGATGCCCCAGCCGCTGTGGCTGGACGACGCGGTCTCGCTGCACGGCCCTGACGGCAGCGTGTTGCGCGCGTCGCTGGGCGACGCGGCCGCGGCACGGCTGCGCGAGTTGACCCGCCACATCGATCCGGCGCGCCAGGTCGGGCTGGAGATCGGCCCGCTGGACCGGCCGCTGATTCCGCGCGGCCGTTTCCGCATCTACACGCTCGACCAGGCGCCGCATGACGAGCTGCTCGCCCGCTACGCGGGCCACGGGGTCGAACACGCCTGCATCGTGGCACCCGACTTCGTCTCGGGCGCGGCACCCATGGCCGAGCTGGTGGGCAGCCTGCGCTTCGACTACGCGGTGGCCAGCCACGTGATCGAGCACATACCCGACATGGTGGGCTGGCTTTGGCAGATCTGGTCGGTGCTCAAGCCGGGCGGCGTGCTGGCGCTGGCGGTGCCGCACGGGTCGCACACCTTCGACGCGCACCGCCGGCTGAGCTCCATGGCCGAGCTGGCCGAAGCCTTTTTCGGCCGCTTCACCCAGCCGAGCCCGCGGCAGATCATCGATGCGGAGATCGGCAGCGCGCTGTTCCACCACGCCGACCTGGCCAAGCGCACCTTCAACGCCGTGCACCTCGCCAATCACGCGCGCAAGACCGCTTTGTATGTTGATGTGCATTGCAACGTGTTCACGCCGGACAGCTTCGCCGGCCTGCTGCGTGACCTGGACGCGGTCGAGCTGCTGGGCTTCGACCTGCTCTCGATGGGCTATGCCGGCGGCGACGAGTTCACCGCCCACCTGCGCCACAACCCGACGAAGATGTTGCCGGGCCATATCAGCCCGTGAGGTGCAGCGATCGCATGCTCGCGCCGGCAAGACGAGCGGTCGCATTCCGCCGCCGGCAGACCGGACGTCCCCGCCCGCGAACCCTCGCGCGCAGCCGCCGATCCGGGCTAGGATTGTACCCGTCATGACCGCCGCGCACCCGATCGCCCCCGCGCGCGCCCTCGTCCGGCAGTTGCCGGAGGGGCTGGTGAACCGCATCGCCGCCGGCGAGGTGATCGAGCGTCCGGCCGCCGCGGTGAAGGAGCTGGTCGAGAACGCGCTGGATGCCGGGGCCGCCCGCATTGCGGTCGCTCTGGACGGCGGCGGGATCGCACGCATCGAGGTGAGCGACGACGGGTGCGGCTTGGCGCCGGACTGCCTGGCGCTGGCCGTCCAGCGCCACTGCACCTCCAAGCTGCCGGACGGCGACCTGGTTGGCATCGCGACCCTCGGGTTCCGCGGCGAGGCACTGCCCAGCATCGGGGCGGCCGGCCGGCTGACCATCGTCTCCCGCCCGCCCGGTGCGCCGCACGCGCATCGGATTGCGGTCGCGGGTGGCGTCGTCGGTCGCGTGTCGCCAGCGCCGGGCGCACCTGGCACGCGGGTGACGGTCGAGGATCTGTTCTTCGCCACGCCGGCGCGACGCAAGTTCCTCAAATCGCCGCGCAGCGAGGCCGACCACGCGACGACGGCACTGACCCGGCTGGCGCTTGCCGCCCCGTCCACGGCGTTCCGCCTGGTGATTGACGGCCGCACGGTGTTCGATCTGCCGGGCCAGGACCGCGCCGCGCGCGTGGCCGCCTTGCTCGGCCAGGACGCGTCGGACGCCATGCTGACGGTTTCGGCCGAACGCGACGGCCTGGTGCTGGCCGGCTTCGCCTGTGCGCCGATGGTCAGCCGCGCCACCGCGTCCGGCCAGTCGCTGGTGGTACGCGGCCGGCCGGTGACCGACCCGGTGCTGCGGGTGGCTGTGCGGGTGGCGTACCGCGACGTGATGGCGGCGGGCCGGCACCCGGTGGTGGCGCTTTGGCTCGACCTGCCGGCCGAGGCGCTCGACGTGAACGTACACCCGGCGAAGACCGAGCTGCGCTTTCAGGCCCCCGACCAGGTGCGCGGCTTCGTCATTTCCAGCCTGCAGCGCACGCTGTCCGGCGGGGCTGGGCCAGTGGCACCGCGCCCGATGGTTCGGCCGTCCCTGCATCTGGTGCCCCCAGGCTTCGGCGGCGCGCGCCCTCCAGGCATGGCCGAAACGCAACTCGCCTTCGGGGCAGCCCCGCTTGCCGCGCGCGATTTCGCCGCTGCCCCTGTACCGCCCGATCCCATCGCCCACCCGCTGGGCGCGGCGATCGCGCAGGTGCTGGACACCTACATAATCGCCGCCACCGCCGACCACGCGCTGGTGCTGGTTGATCAGCACGCCGCCCATGAGCGGCTGACGCACGAGGCGCTGCGGACTCAGCTGCTGGACGGGCAAGTGCGCTGCCAGCCTTTGCTGCTGCCGGCCGTAGTCGATCTGCCGCCGGCGCACGCCGGCCTCCTGGCCGCGGCATCGCCCGCCTTGGCCCGGCTCGGCCTGGAGATCGAGGCGTTCGGGCCGGGCGCTATACTGGTGCGCGCGCTGCCGGCGGCGCTGGGCGCGGCCGATCCCCAGCCTCTGGTGCGCGACATCGCCGACGAGTTGGCCGA
The DNA here is from genome assembly GCA_964250925.1 of uncultured Acetobacteraceae bacterium. Classification (GTDB taxonomy): domain Bacteria; phylum Pseudomonadota; class Alphaproteobacteria; order Acetobacterales; family Acetobacteraceae; genus BOG-908. The sequence continues at coordinate 37,195 of CAXUHU010000009.1, read as the reverse complement.
GAATGGGGAAAGCCTGGCACTCGACCAGCGGCTGGATGCCGTGATCGCCCGCATGGCCTGCCACGGCAGCATACGCGCCGGGCGCCGGATGAACCTGGCCGAGATGGACGCGCTGCTGCGACAGATGGAGGCGACACCTCGGGCGGCCACCTGCAGCCACGGCCGTCCCACTTTCTTGCGTCTCAGCCGGGCCGAGATCGAGCGGCTGTTCGGCCGGCGGTGACGCATCGGCAGACAGGCCCCTGCGTCCTGCGGGAACGACGCAAACGCCCGGCCGACTCTCCCGGATGCTTGGTTTGACCGCCAGCGGCGAGCCGGTGCCGGCGGAGATCGACGGCATGCGCATCCCGGCCCGGTTCGTGCGCCGGGCGCGGCTGGCCGCCGGCGAACGCGGCGATCTGTTCGTCGAGGCGTTTGCCCCGGTATCGGAGAGCGATCCGCCCGCCCAAAGCTTCACCGCGGTCATCTGCGATGGCGGCGTGCATCACTACTTCCATTTCAGCGAGGCGATGGTCTGGCTGGCAGCGCTGCACGGCCGTTTCCTGCCGCATACCCGTCTGGAGCGCATCGTGTTTGCCTGGCCGTGGGACAATGCGGCGCAAAATCACGTGCAACGCAGCGTGCTGTCCGCGCTCTATCCGGCCGTAGCGATTGCCGACCCGGGCGGCGTCTGGCCCGCGACCTATGAGAACGTGCTGGTGATCGACCGGTCGTGGCACCGCAGCACCATCAACAAGTTTCTCGAGGCCAGCCTGGGGTTTGCGCGCCCCTGGGCGATGGCGATGGGCGAGCGCGCCAGGCTGGCCGTCGGCGCGGGGCAGGGCGACGCGGATACACGCATCCTCTACGTGCCCCGCCCACCGCCACGTTGCCTGACCGCTCCGGCCGAAGCCGCCCTGCTTGGCCTGCTCGCGCGCTACGGCCCGGTCACGCGTTGCGACTTTGCCGCCGTCCCATGGGAGCAGCAGGTGCGGCTGGCGGCGGCCCACACCGTCCTGGTGGGCGTGCACGGCAACGGCCTGACCAACGCCATGTGGATGCGCCCCGGCAGCCTGGTGCTGGAGCTGTTTCCGGACGGTGTGCGCCATTACGACTACCAGGTCTTCGCCGAACTTTGCGACCTCGCCTATTTCGGTTTCGAGCGCGACCGAATCTTCCCAGCCTTCAGCCGCACCGGCGAGGCCTACGGCCATCAGGCGCCGACGCAGCGTCCGGTTACATCGGTGCCGGCGGCGAGCCTGGCGCGTCTGCTCGACGGCTATTGCGGACCCATGGCGCGGCCCCAGGCGGCCGCTTCCAGCGGTTTGTCGTCCCCGCCGAACGAGAACTCGTAGTTTCCGCCGCCGTTGCTGTTCCAGATATCAACGAAGGCAATGGGCGTGCCGTGGCCGGCGGCGATCTGCAGCCGGCCGGCCAGCCAGAAGGGAAAGGTGGGGTCGTCGCACACGTCGGTGCCGGCGTTGCAGTTGCCCGCCCCGGTTTCTGGCACGGCGAACGGCTTGTTGTGCTGACGGGCGAAGAACAGCAGCACCGACAGGCTGAGGTTGTGGCCCCCGCTGCTGTCGTTGTTGTAGCGCGTGGCCGCCGGCCAGCTCCAATAATGCCGGCGGTTGATCGGATTGGCGATGAACTGGGCGATGCTGGTGTCTTCGCCGCCAGTCGCCCAGTCATGGTAGGTAGGCGGGTTGCCGCCATCCGAATAGGGATACATGTCGGAGTACACGTCCGCGCCGATCACATCGACGAAGGCGTTGCCGGGATACAGCGCGGTCCGGGTGCTGTAGTTGTCGTAGTTCGTGATGTTGGGGTTCCACACCACCCTCAGGCTGATGCCGTCGTTGATGGCGGCCGCATGCAGCACGCGGTAGATATGGCGGAAGGCGCTGACCCAGTCGGCCTGGCTTTGGGCGTCGCTGCCGGCGAACGTGTTGCCGGGGATGTTCATCTCCCAGCCGGGGCGCACCACCAGCGTGTGGAAGCCTTGCTGCGCCCATGCGGCAACAACGCCGCGGACTTCGCTGTCGTAGGTGCCGGCGGCGAAGGCCTGGAATTGCTGGTCTGGCGAGGCCGATCCGCCGGCGATGGACGCCATCGGCAGGCCGATGACGGGCAGCAATCCGCGCGCGTCGGGCGACATCGCGTTGGAATAGGCCTGCCAGCTGGCGTTGCCCGGCCAGTTGGCGACCGGTTGCGTGTAGTCCACATACGTCACGATCAGGCTGGGCGGGGTTCGCAGCGCGGCGGTGAAGGTCGCGTAGCTCGCCTCGAATGCGGCTTCGGCCGAGGCGCTGCCGCTGTTGGGATTGCCCAGGTAGGCGCCGAGCGGGAAGCGCGGTGACGCGGCGCTGACGAAAGACATCGACACGGCTGCGGCGAACAGGGCGGAGCCCCAGGTCAGACGAGCATGCAACGGTATTCCCCCCGGAATGCGGCGGGGCCACAGCTCCGCGCGAGTTGTCAGGGCTTCGCTACACGCTCAGGTTATGTCACGCAACCGTGATTAATGATCCGAAACCGTTTCGTCACCATCCCGTCATGTGTGTCGAGTGCCTCCCTACAGGGCAAGACGGGGCAGCAAGGCATCCAGCCGCTGCCGGCCGGCGTGCGTCGCAAGGAGACGCTGCGGGCTCAGGACGAGGTAACCGGCCTCGATACAGGCCGACAGGATGGTCGGGTCGGTCGCCTCGGTCAGGGCTATGCCGGTCCGCTCTGCAAAGGCCGCGACGTCGATCCCTTCGATCAGGCGCAGTCCCATCAGCAGCGCCTCGCGTGCCCGGTCGCGCGTGCCCACCGGCTCTTCGACGGTGCTGCCGTGTCCGTGCTGCGCCACCCGGTCGGCCCAGATTTCCGGCGCGCGGTGGCGCCGGGTGGCGGTCAGGCTGTCGGGCGTGGCCCCCAAGCGCAGCCGGCCGTGGGCGCCCGGGCCGATGCCCGCGTAGTCGCTGTAGCGCCAGTAGGCCAGGTTGTGCCGGCTCTCTGCCCCGGGCACGGCGTAGTTCGAAATCTCGTAGGCGTGCAGCCCATGCGCGGCCGCTGCCTCCGCCGTAGCCTCGTACAGCGCGGCGGAGAGCGCGTCGTCGGGCAATAGGATGTCGCCCCGCCGGTGCAGCGCTTCATACGCGGTGCCGGGTTCGATGGTGAGCTGGTAGAGCGAGAGGTGGTCGGCGGCCAGTGCCAGCGCGCGGCCCAGCTCATCGCGCCAGGCAGCCAGGCTCTGGCCGGGACGGGCATAGATCAGGTCGAAGGAAAGGCGCGGAAAGATGGCGCGTGCCGTCTCCAGCGCGGCCATCGCCTGGGCTGCGCTGTGCGCGCGGCCGAGGCTGGCCAGCGCCGCATCGTCCAGCGCCTGCACGCCTAGCGATAGCCGGTTGATGCCGGCTGCCCGCAACGCCGCCAGCCGGCCTTGCTCCACGCTGGTCGGGTTGGCTTCCAGCGTCACCTCGATCCCGGGCGCGGCGTCAAACAGGCGGTACGCATCGGCGACCAGGTCGGCTACCGTGTCCGGCGCCATCAGGCTGGGCGTGCCGCCGCCGAAGAAGATCGAGGCGAGCGGCTGTCGGCCGAGGCGGGCGGCCTCCCACGCCAGTTCCTGACGTAGGGCGGCGGCGAAGCGCGCCTGCGGAATGACCTCGCGCACGTGGCTGTTGAAATCGCAGTACGGGCACTTTTGCAGGCAGAACGGCCAATGGATGTAGAGGGCCAGGGGGTCGGTCATGTCGGTGGCGGGACTTTCCTGGAACGACCACATGGTGTGGCGGACGTAACCCGCCACCGCTTGCGAAGCTGCGCGCGACCTGCATAGATCGGTATCGAAACGACAAGGCGTTTACCGATGCGGCCTGGGCGGCACGAGATCAGGACGGTGCAGGCACTGCGTGGCTTGGCCTGCGTGCTGGTGGTGCTGTACCACGCCGCCGAAGCCTGGGGTGCCGGGCAGGTGCCGCCCCGCGCGGCCGATGCGGTCTGGCCGAACGGCGCGGCCGGTGTGGATCTATTTTTCGTCATCAGCGGGTTCGTGATGGCGTTGACCTCCGCCGGCCTGTCGGGCGGCGCGGATGCATGGCGCTTCGCGCTGCGTCGCGTGCGTCGGGTGGTGCCGCTCTACTGGCTGATGACGGGGACGAAACTGGCGCTGCTCGCCATAGTAACCCCAACGCTACTACCCGACCTGTGGCATGTGGGCGCCTCTCTGCTGTTCATCCCGTCGCGTGACGTGGCAGGCGCGGTGCGCCCGGTCCTGGGCGTCGGTTGGACGCTGCAGTTCGAGGTGCTGTTCTACGGGCTGTTCGCGTTGGCGCTGGCCTATCGCCGGCCCGCCTGGCGCGTGGTGCTGCCATTGCTGGTGCCCCTTGCTGTGGCTGGCTTGTTTCGCCGGCCGGACTGGCCGGCGCCGCTGGTGCTGGCCAACGGCCTGGTGCTGGAGTTTTGCCTGGGCCTGGGCGTGGCTGCAGGGTTGCGGTCCGGCCCGCCCTGTTCCGCAAACCGGGCGGCCTGTCTGTTCGGCGTGGGGCTTGGCCTGTTGCTGACCATGCCGCAGCCCGGGGCGTTGCGCTTTGCATTGTGGGGCGCGCCCGCCGCCGTGATGCTCGCCGGTGCGGTGCAGGCCGAACCCTGGCTTTGCCGGCGCCTGCCCCGATGGCTGCTCGCCGCGGGCGAGGCGAGCTATGCGATCTACCTTTGCCATCCGTTCGTCGTGCCCGTTTTGGCGCGTGGCGTGGCTGCCCACGCGTCGGCCCGGCTCGCTCTGCCCGCCTTGCTGGGGGCGAGCGTGCTCGCCAGCGTAGTAGCCGGCCTGATGCTGCACCGTCTGGTGGACCAGCCGGTGCAACGCTGGCTGTCCGCACGGCCCCGTTCCGGCGTGCGGTCAGCCGAGCAGGTGGCCCAGCTCGTCCATCCGTGATTGGACGCGGCGCGCAAGCTGGCGCCGCGCCCGCAAGTCGCGCTCGGCCCTCAACGAATCCACCGCCTCCAGCGACGCACGGCGTGCAGCCAGGGCAACCATTGCCGTTTGGCGGTCGCCCTCTGCCCGTGTGAAAACGTCTTGAGCGGCGGCTATGGCGTTCGCTGCAACTGGCAGCCAGGCGGCGAAAGCGCGCGCGAGCGGGTCGGCGGCATCCGCAGGCGTGTCCTTGGCCTCTCGCAGCGCGGCCGATCGAGCCTGACCGAGCGTTGCCGACGCCTGCGCCTCTCGGGCCATCGCCTGGGCCAGCGCACGTCTGGCCTCCTCGGCCTCTCGCCGGCGCAGCCGAGCCAACGTGTCCAGCGCGCGTGTCAAGCCTGGCCGTTCTGCACCGCTGCCTGAAGGGCAGCGAAGCTGGCCTGTATGCTGGTTGGCTCGTCGCGGCCCTGTCGCAGCATCGCCTCGATGCGGGGTACCGCGGCGGCAGCGCGGTCCAACGCCGGGTCGGCACCGGGTCGGACGGCGCCAAGGCGCAGCATGTCGGCCATGTCGCCATGCAGCGCTAGCATCGCCCGCGCCTCGCGGACCAGGGCGGTTTGCTGGGGATCGAGGCAGCCGGACGCGGCGCGCGATAGCGAGCGCAGCACATCGACCGCAGGATAGCGGCCGCCCTCGCCGATCCGACGGTCCAGCACCACGTGGCCGTCGAGGATGCCGCGCACCGCATCGGCGACCGGCTCGTCGTGGTCGTCTCCCTCCACCAGCACGGTGAACAGGGCGGTGATCTGGCCCGCTGTGCCGTCGGGGCGGACGGGCCCCGGCCCGGCACGCTCCAGCAGGCGCGGCAGCTGGGCGAACACGCTGGGCGGATACCCGCGCGTGGCTGGCGGCTCGCCGGCGGCCAGCCCGATCTCGCGCAGGGCAAGGCAGAACCGGGTCACGCTATCCATCAGCAGTAGTACGGATTTGCCCTGGTCGCGGAAATATTCGGCGACTGTCATAGCTGTGTAGGCTGCCTCGCGCCGGAGCAGCGGCGGGGAGTCCGACGTGGCAACGACCACGACCGAGCGGGCCAAGCCGTCCGGCCCCAGATCGTCCTCAATGAACTCGCGCACCTCGCGGCCGCGTTCGCCCACCAGGGCAAGCACGGCCACGTCGCACCGCGTGTGGCGTGCCAGCATGGAAAGCAGCGTGGATTTTCCGACGCCGGAGGCTGCGAACAGGCCGAGCCTCTGCCCGGTTCGGCACGTGGCGAAGCAGTTCAACACGCGTACGCCGAGGTCGATGGGCGGCCCAAGCCGGGCTCGGCTGATGGCAGGCGGCGGGGCGGCGCAGACCGGCATGAGCCTGGGTCCTCTGGGCAATGCGCCCAGCCCGTCGGCGGCCGCGCCGAGCGGATCGATCACCCGGCCAAGCCATGCATCGGACGGGGCGATGCCGCTGCGCCCCAATCGTCCGCGCAATGCCCCGCTGCCAAGCAGAACCCTGGCACGTCCGCCGGCGCCCAACCCCTGCGTTTGGCCAAACGGCGCCGCACGCAGCAAACCGCCATTCGCGGCTACGATTTCTGCCAGCACCGTCTCGCCGCCGCGCGCCTCCAGCGTCACTCGGTCGCCCATCGCCAGCAGGCGTTCGAGGCCGGCGATCTCGACAGCCATTGGCGCTACGGATCGAACCGAACCTGAAATGTCAACTGCGGAAATCGCCGACAGGGCAGAGCAGACTTCAGCGACGTCCAAACTATGATTCGGCGTCATACTATTCGGGCCGATCCTTAAGAAAGTGCTGTTCCAAGAAGGTGCTCTCGCCGGAAACCGGCGCTGGCCGCCTATTTCTCAATTTTTCTCACGAACATGTGAAAAAACCGTGGCGGGTCACATATCAAAGTGGTATCTGTATCGTATCGAAGTAAGGGTGATGACGATGCGGGTTCTGCTGGTGGAAGACGAGGCGACGACATCGAAGGCCATCACGATGATGCTGCGTGGGCATGGGGCGATTGTCGATCAGACCGACACGGGTGAAGAGGCGCTCGAACTGGTACGCCATTATGATTACGACATCGTTGTACTCGACCTGTTGCTGCCGGACATGGAAGGTTTTGAGGTGGTCCGCCGCATGCGGGCTGGCCGAATGGAAACGCCGGTGCTGATACTGTCCGGTCTCAACCGGCCCAACGCCAAGGTGAAGGGCTTCGGCATGGGCGCTGACGACTACATCACCAAGCCGTTCGACAAGGACGAGCTGATCGCGCGCATCCAGGCCGTGATACGCCGCAGCAAGGGCTACAGCCAGCCCGTGCTCAACATCGGCAACCTGCAGCTCAACCTCGATAGCCGGGAGGTCCAGGCCGATGGCAGCCCGATCCACCTGACCGGCAAGGAATACGCGATATTGGAGCTGCTGGTGCTTCGCCGCGGCATGGTGCTGACCAAGGAGGCGTTTCTCAACCATTTGTATGGCGGCATCGACGAGCCCGAGATGAAGATCATCGACGTGTTCATCTGCAAACTGCGTAAGAAGCTCGCTCAGGCCGGAGCGGGCAGCCTGATCGGCACCGTTTGGGGCAGGGGCTACATGATGCGCGACCCCAACAGCACGGCGGCGTTGTCGGCCGCCAGCCTGCATGGCAGGGAAACCCTGGCCGCCGCCTGAACGTCTCGTAGTGGCCCGGGGGGCGGGTGCGCCGCAGCGGCCGCCTCCCATGCTGAGCGCGTCCATGCCCGTGGCCGGCTGGCCGGCGATCGTCTGGTAGGCCGACCCGCAATAAGACTGCCCGATCTTGCCTTGGGACGGACTAGCCGCGTCGGAATGGACGGGTTGGTAATCGTGGGTCTCCTCGCCATGCGGATCGCGCTGCACGGGGCGGCGCCCGGCCGTCACGGTGATCGTCTCGGCCTCGCCGGCGCGCCGCATGTCCACGCCCCGCCCCGCGCCGGCAATCCCAGGTGTGGCGGGGGGCGGGACGAACCAGGACGGCGCGGGCGGGTCGGCAAGCGCGGCGGCAGCCGGCAGGCAGATCAGCACCGACAAGGACAGCACGCGCCACGCTCTCATACGGTGAATTGCTCGGCGACGATGCGCTCGGAGAGGCCCTGCTCGGGATCGAACAGGATGGTGGTCTTGACGCCACGATCCTCGCTGACAGCGACCGACGCCACGTCGCGCACCTCGGTAAAGTCGGCCACAGCCGCGACCGGCCGTTTGTCGCTCTCGAGGATCTCGAACACGATGTCGGCCGTGCTGGGCAGCAATGCACCACGCCAGCGCCGCGGCCGGAAGGCGCTGATCGGTGTCAGCGGCAGCAGGTTGGCCGATAGCGGAACAATCGGCCCGTGCGCGGACAGGTTATAGGCCGTCGAACCCGCAGGCGTTGCCACCAGCACCCCATCGCACACCAGTTCGGCCAGCCGCACCCGGCCATCGACGGTGATCCTTATCTTGGCGGTCTGGCGAAGTTGCCGCAGCAGCGAGACCTCATTGAGCGCCAGCGCCTCCTCGACCACGCCGGAGCGGGTCACCGCATGCATGCGCAGCGGGTGCAGCACCACGTCCTGGCTGCGGGCCAGCCGGGCCGGCAAATCGTCCTCAAGGAACGCGTTCATCAAGAAACCGACCGAGCCGCAGTTCATGCCGTAAACCGGCACGTCGCAGGTCAGCGTGCGGTGAAGCGTCTCCAACATGAAGCCGTCGCCGCCCAGGCAGACCACGACGTCGGCCGCACCAAACGATGCATCGCCGTGGCGGGCAACCAGCCGGGCACGGCTTTCCTGCGCCAACGCGGTGGGGGCTGCCAGCACACAAATGCGGCCTACATCCCGCAAGGCAGAAATCGCCTGCGTCAGTGCCGGCCCCTACTCAAGCCGGACGAGGCGGGGATGGCGAGGCGTCGTGAACGCACAGCATTGCCTGTCACCCTGTCATGCAAGACGGCGATGCGCCAGCACCGGCATCGCCGCGCGCACACGCGCCAGCGCCGTCATGTCGAGCTCGGCCTCGACAAAGCCGGGCCCATCCGGCAGGCACGCCGTGACCTCGCCCCAGGGGTCGCATATCAAACTATGTCCGTAGCTGTCGCGCGGCCTGCCCGCAGAGTCGTGATGCGTGCCGGCGGTGGCCGACGCCACGATCCAGCACTGCGTCTCGATCGCACGAGCGCGCAACAGCACCATCCAGTGACTGCGGCCGGTTTCCACGGTGAAGGCGGACGGCACCAAAATCACCTCCGCACCGGCCTGGCGAAGCGCCAGGAACAGCTCGGGAAAGCGAAGGTCGTAGCATATCGACAGGCCCAGAGTAATCGGCCCTTGGGGAAGGCCGATCGTACACGTGACCACCCGGTCGCCGGCGCCGAACAGGCTGCTTTCACGATAGCCCTGGCCGCTTGGGGTGACCGCATCAAACAGGTGGATCTTGCGGTAGCGCGCCCGCTCGATCCCGTCTGGCCCGAACACCAGGCTCGTGTTGAACAGCGTCTCACCCGACCGTTCGCCGATCGAGCCGCCATGCAGCACGACGCCAAGGCGCCGCGCCGTGTCGCTGAGGAACCGATAGGCGGGCCCGGCCGTAGCGGCAGCCTGCCCCGGCTCAGCCGGCAGTGTCTCGCTTTGATCCAGCTTGGTCGCACGGTCCGCGCCAAGGCAGGTCCACATTTCCGGCAGGCTGACAAGGCACGGCCGGCCGGTCCCGGCTCCAGCCTCGATCAGCCTGCCGATTTCGGCGATGTTATCCGCCTTGTCGGTGCCTGGCGTGCACTGGATCACGATCGCCCGCATCGCGGCGGCTACCGTTCCCGGTTATCCAAGCCGGTCAGTGGGGAACGTCCAGCAGGGCAAGCATGTCCGCCGGCAGGCTTTCCGCCAGCGTTGCATCGTAGCGCACGGAGAGATCGCGACGCACCCAAGCGTCAACCGCCCCGTCGGAACAGGGGCGGGCGGGAAACGCCTCCGCCGCGGACATGGTTTGTTGCACGATCACGTTCTCCACGGCCATGGGTCCTCAATGCGTTACTGCGGCGCCGGTTGCTGCAACCCACGCCTGCGTGCGTATCCCGACTGCTTTATCGTGAAAACGTGACTATAACGTAACGCTGCGCAGACCTTGCCTACTCGGCGGACTGCACGGATGCGGCGCGGGCAGGCCTGCTGGCGCGGCCCTTGTCCGAATACCATGCAGCGATCGCCCCCACGGCCCACATGGCCATGGCCCCACCCAGGTTCACGCCGGCCTGAACGGCGGCCGTGTCGCGTGCCTCGGTCGCCAGACGGCCGAGGAAGGCCAGGAAAATGCCGGCGCAGAACACCGGCAGCGAGTGCTGGCCGGCGATTACGAACGGGGCCGCGGCCCAAGACCGCAGCCAGGGGCTACCGCGTGCGATCAGCCGCGTGCACAACCACGTCAGCGCCAGGATCGAGATCAGCCGGAAAGGGTGAAGCCCGCCCTTGTCGACCGACATCAACGCGCGCACGACGACGGCGGGCAGCATCGCCACCGAGCCGGGATGCACCCACACGACCCATTGCATGAGCAACCCGAACACCACGATGGCGACCGAAACGGCATCGGCTGGCCGCACGATGCCCGGCGGCGGATCGCCCGGCGCGAACGACAGGATGGCACCCAGCATGAACAGCAATTGCCAGGTGAACGGATCGAAAAACCAGCCCCCGCCGGTCCAACTGGGTAGATTGAGCGAGAGCAGCCGCGCCACTACGTACACCGTCAACGACAAGCCCGCCAACGCGGCCGGCCACCGGAGCAGCGGTAGCGCCAGGGCAAACATCAGAAGCACCACCACGTAGAGCGGCAACACGTTGAGGTAGGCGGGCTGGAAATGCAGGGTCAGCGCCTCGAACAGCGCGCGATAAGGCGCGTCGCCGATCACGTTAAGGTGTATCTCGTCGAGAAAATCTGCGCGGTCCAGCCGGGTGGCCGCGACGCCCACTTGGGCGGCAAAGATTACGAACAGGAATATATGCGCGATGTAGAGCGTCCAGGCACGACGTACCACATCGGCGCCGGCATACAGCCAGCCCTGGCTGCGCAGGGTTCCGCCATAGGCGATGCCGGCCGCATAGCCAGCCAGCAGAACGAATATTTCAGTGGCGTCGCATAGCGCGAAATTACGGATCGACAAGCTGCCCAGCCAATCGGCCGGAATATGGTCCGTGAAAATCCACCACAGCGACAAGCCGCGGAAGAAGTCGATCCGCAAGTCGCGGTTGGTCTTGATCAGCCCCACAGCGCCAGTAAAGGGCGTAGCCGTTCAGGAACGTCAAGGGCTAACGCCTCGCGGAAGGAGCAGCCCGGTGGTGCCTTGTTCGGCGATGGCCAGTTTCGCAACGGGAGCGCCTTCGATGCCGCCGTTGCATGTAGCCGACAAGCCGCAGACGGCCGCCCGTCCAGTTCCTCCTCGCCGCGCCGCGCCGACGCCGGCGCTTCCAGGCATGCGTCGGCGCTTAGATGTGGGGCTTGGCCAGTTGTTGACCTTGGCACTCGGCAAGCCCAACGCCGACGTCGAGAACGCGGCCTATTTGCGCGACCAGCTGCGAAGAGCTTCAATCCGTTACCGAGGAGCATGAGAGCGCGCTGGAGGAACTGCGCACTGCCAACGAGGAGCGGCACTCCGTCAACGAGGAGCTCGAAGCCAGCAAGGAGAAATACAGTCGGTCAACGAGGAGCTGCACACGGTCAACATGCAGCTGACCGAGAAACTCGATGAGCTGGACCGGACGAACAGCGACCTAAAAAATCTTTTTGAGAGCATGCAGATCGCCATAATCTTACTCGATCGCTTCATGATCGTGCGAAGTTTCACGCCGGCGGTCAGCGGCATCTACAGCCTGATACCGAGCGACATCGGGCGCCCCTGACCGATATCGTCAGCCACCTGCGCTACGACACGTTGCGCGAGGACGTACGCGCGGCGCTGGAAACATCGGGCCCGCTGGAACGGCGGTTGACCGACGCGGACGGCTCGACCCACTACATCGTGCGCGTTCTGCCGTATCGCGCGCCGGACAGCACCGTCAGCGGCACATTGATTACGTTCCTGGACGTGACCAGCATCGTGCAGGCCGAGCAGCACCAGCGCCTGCTGATTGATGAGCTGAACCATCGCGTGAAGAACTTGCTGACGGTGGTGATCTCGCTCGCCTCGCAGATGTTTCGGCGATCCGCAACGCTGGCCGAGTTCCGCCAGGTGTTCGTGGGCCGTGTCCAGGCGCTTGCTGCAAGAACTCAGGAATATCCGGCTTGGGGGCGTGAGTGTGCAACTCGGCTCGGCGGGCGCGCTTGCACTCGGCATGGCGATCCACGAGTTGACGACCAACGCGGTCAAGTACGGGTCGCTTTCCGTGCCGGATGGACAAACAGACATCGCTTGGGCGATCGACGGGGAGGGCAGCCAGGCGGCGCTCTCGCTGCAGTGGAACGAGTCGGGTGGACCGGCCGTCAGCGAGCCGCAGCATATCGGGTTCGGCACCACCTTGATTCGGCGCAGCTTTTCGGACGAACTCGACGGCGATGCCGATCTGAACTTCCATCCGGGCGGCTTGCAGGCCAGGTCGCGCGCGCTGCTGGTGAGAATTTCGCGCGGCCTTCCCTCGACTGCGTCTGGCGACCGCAATGGATGACGCGTTCAGCCAGGCGCGCCGGGTGATGGTGGTGGAGGACGAGCTGCTGGTGGCCATGCTGATCGAGGATACGTTGGTCGATCACGGCTACGTTGTGGTCGGGCCGTTCAGCAACGTGGCCGATGCGTTGGTTGCCGCACGCGATGAGCGGATCGATCTGGCGTTGCTGGACGTGAACCTGCGCGGCGAGCGCGTCTATCCTGTCGCCGAGTTGCTGGAGAGGCGCGGAATTCCCTTCCTGCTTCTATCGGGCTATGGCTCGGATGCCATTCCGGCGGCGTGTGCCCATTGGGAGGCGTGCAGCAAACCATTCATGCCGGGCGAGTTAACCCGGCGAATGGCATTGCTGATGGCCTAGATCGAGCTGGCCGCACACAGGATTGCGTCAACCCCTGCTCAGATGGCGCGAGTCTCGGGTCGCCTCGCACGAGCGACTTGCTTGCCCCCGACACCGGCAAGAAGGTGGTTCCCCTAGATTCGCCACAAGAAGCCTGGGGGGCACGATCACGGCGTCAAACATCCAGATCTGCCGCAATACGTTGCACGTCGAGAGCCGCCGCACTGGTTGGGTGACGCGTCAGCAATAGAACCTGCCGACGGATTGCCTCGCGCACATGGTCGTCTCGACGCACGATGCCGGCGAGACCCGGCGCGCGGCCAAGGAATTGCTGGCAGGCGCGCCCCAGCGTTGCGAAAGTGCGTTGCCCGGCGGCGAGGCTCACGGCCTGGTTGATCACCACGCGCGTATCACCCGGGCCCATGCCGGCCGCGCATCGGTCGGCCGCGTGCAGCTTGAGAACGGCATAGGCGTCGGTGAGCGAGGTCGGCTCATCGGTGGCCACCACGAGCAACATGTCGGCCCAAGCGGAGAGGCGGCGTGTGTTGGCCTCAAGCCCCGCACCCAGATCGAGAAGCAGGTCGCCGTGCGGCGTGGCAGCCAGCGCGTCCATCAGCCAGTCCAGTCGGGTTGACGGGAGGGCGCAGAGCGCACCCGAACCCGACCTTCCCGGCAGCACATCGAAGCCGCCGGCTGCATAGCTGAGCGTGGCCTGAGCCAGCGATGCGCGATCGGATAACACGGCGCCAAGGTCGGCCTGCGGCGCGAGGCCGAGCTGGATGTCGATGTTGGCCAGGCCGAAATCACCATCGGCCAGCAGCACCTGCCTGCCTGCCTGCGCCAGCGTATGCGCCAGCGTGATGGCGAACCACGTCTTGCCGACACCGCCCTTGCCGGAGGCGATCGCAATTCGGCGCGGACCGACGCGCCTGCCGGGCGTCGGCGTCTGCAGGCTTGCGTGAACACTATCCATACCGTTCGGTGCTCCGGGCGTGGGCGGCGAAGGCTTGCGCCTTGGGGAAGACAGGACGGCGTAGTTCGGCCGGTTGCGCCGCTTGCGTGTTGGCCAGCAGGCGATCGGCAAAGAATGAAGGGGTAAGCGGCACCAGCGGATCGGTGGCACCCGGCCCCATGCCCGCTTCGGTAAGCGCCAGGTCGGCAGCGGCAGCAGCGGCAAGGACGCTGCCCAGCCGGCGAACCATGTCCAGCCGGGTTGGTAACAAGTGCCGTGCGCCGAGCGGCGCCATGGCGCACGCCTGCTCGGCTGCCTCCTGCGGATGCAGGCCAGCCTGCATGACCAGCACCGGGACGGCATCGGCAGCCTGCGACAGGGCGGATAGCCCCTCCATCTCCTGCGCCGCGAAGGGATTGATTCCGGACGTGTCGATCAAAATAGGCGCCGGCGCCTGGCCGGCGAGCGAGGCGAGCCCTCGGGCCAGCGTAGCCGGCGTGCTGGCAACCAGCAGGTTCAGCCCGAGCAGCCTGGTGTAGGCCGCGAGTTCCTCGGCGGCACCCGCGCGCCTTCCGTCGGCCGTTATCACGGTTGGCCGTATGCCCGACAGCACGAGGCGCGTAGCCAGGCGTGCGACGGCCAGCGTCTTTCCGGCGCCCGGCATGCCGGCCAGCAGAAGCGGGCGGTTGGAGCGGTGACCCTGCGGGTGGACCGGCAAGTCTGCGAAATGCCAAACCTGGGCCAGCGCCCCTGCCAAGGCAGGCGGGGTATCGCAGCCGGCCAGACGTGCGGCAAGCGGTTCTGGGATACCGTGATAGGCCAGGTCGACTTTGGGCTGCGGGGATAGCGGCGCCGGCGCGTCCTCGGCGGGCTCGATCGCGGCAGTCAGTTCGACGCCGTCGGCGACGCGCCGGGTGGACAGGATCAGCGCTTCCGGGCCTAGCTCGGCACGAACCTGCGCCATGGCTTCCGCCACGCTGGCTGCTCGGTAGAGTTTAAGGCGCATGAAACGATGATAGGCGCGCCAGCTTTCTACGATATTAACGAACGCGTATCGACCACGCGTGCTGGATCTGGATGGTCAGATAACGCGCCCGGCTACCGCGTCCAACTTGGCCATCAGAGCCGTGTCGCGCGCCTCGGGCGGCGTGATGAGCGCGTGATCCAGGGCGTGGTCGCAGCCAAGCGGACAGGGCGGCGGATCGGCCAGAAGCGGAATAGCCCGTTGCAGCAAGGCGCGGGCGGATGTGGCATTGGCATTCATCACGGCCACGACCGCATCGACCGTCACATGCGCATGCGTTTCGTGCCAGCAATCGTAGTCGGTCACCATGGCAACGGTCGCGTAGTGCAATTCGGCTTCCCGGGCCAGCTTGGCCTCGGGCATGTTCGTCATGCCGATGACGTCGCATTTCCAGCCGCGGTAGAGCTCGCTTTCAGCCTTGGTGGAGAACTGCGGGCCCTCCATCACGAGGTAGGTGCCGCCGCGGGTGACCGGCAGCGGCAGATCAAGTGCGGCGCGATGCAGAACGTCGCCCAGCGACGGGCACACCGGGTGGGCCATGGAGACGTGGGCGACGCAGCCCTGGCCGAAGAAACTCTTCTCGCGGGCGAAGCTGCGATCGATGAACTGATCGACGATTACGAAATGGCCGGGCGGCAGGCTCTCCTTTAGGCTGCCCACGGCCGATAGAGAGATGACGTGGGTGCAGCCGGCCCGTTTCAGCACGTCGATATTGGCGCGGTAGTTCAGGTAGCTGGGCGAGAGGCGATGTCCACGGCCGTGCCGCGGCAGGAATACGCAGGCCACGCCGCCGAGCCGGCCGTGCAGCAACGAGTCGGACGGTTCACCCCAGGGCGAGGGCTGGGGCCGCCATGCCCGATCGTCCAACCCTTCAAGGTCGTAGAGACCGGAACCGCCGATGACGCCGACGACCGGCATAGCGGAGGTCAGCGTACCTCGTCGTCGCTGCTTTTGTGCACGTGCGACCAGACCTGCTTCTTGACCAGGTAGGTGACGCACGACATCAACGCCAGGAAACTGACGATACGTACGCCCAGGTGCTTGCGCTGCTCCATGTCCGGGTTGGAGGCGAACGTCAGGAACGTGGAGACGTCGCGGGCTTCCTGGTCGAGAGTGGCCTTAGTGCCATCGGCGTAAGTGACAGAGCCGTCGGCCAGCGGCGGCGGCATGTGGATCTGATGGCCCAGGAACCACTTGTTATAGTATAGCCCGTCCGGCACCTTTACGCCCTTCGGCGGATCGACGTAGCCGATCATCAGCGCATGAATGTAATCGGCCCCGCCCTCGCGCGCCTTTTCGATCAACGAGTGATCGGGCGGCAACGCGCCATTATTGGCCGCACGGGCCGCCTTGTCGTTCGGATAGGGCGAGGCGAACGTATCCGAAGGCAGGCCGGGCCGGGTCGTCGCCTCGCCCTGGTCGTTGAGGTCGCCCGGAACCGTCTTGCTGGCCGCGATGGCGCGAATCTGGCCTTCGCTGAGGCCGATGCCCGCCAAGTTGCGGTAGCTCATCAGCTTCATCGAATGGCAGGCGGAACACACCTCGTTATAGACCTGGAAGCCGCGCTGCGCCGAAGCCCTGTCGAACGTGCCGAAAGCCCCGTCGAAGCTCCATTTGACCTTGGGAAGCGGAGGCAAGCCTTCTTCGTCGGCCCAGGCGACCCCGTTGCCGGCCAGAACCGACAATCCCAGCGCGGCCGTCATAAAAGCTTGTCGCATCAGATCTTTTCCATCGGCTTGGCGGCCGCACCCGACGGCAGAGGTCCGCCGCCGCCAGGAAAGCGCCGCGTCAGCACCGGCCGGCTGATGCTTTCAGGCAGCGGCAGCGGGCGCTCCACATAGCCCCACACGGGCAGCAACGCGAAGTGCGCGAAATAGACGAAGGCAGCGACTCGTCCAAGCGGCACCCAGATGCCTTCGGGATGATGTGCACCGCACGCGCCCAGCACGACCAAGGAGACCACCATCAGGCGCAGCGACCAGCGGTAGATCGGCCGGAACCGGGCGCTGCGCACCGGCGAGGTATCGAGCCAGGGCAGCACGAACCACACCAGGATGGAGCCGAACATAGCGCTGACGCCCAGCAGCTTGCTCGGCACCGCGCGCAGGATGGCGTAAAATGGCAGGAAATACCATTCGGGCACGATGGCGTTGGGCGTCTGCAGCGGGTTGGCGGGGATGTAGTTGTCCGGCTCGCCAAACAGGTTCGGCATGAAGAACACAATGGTGGCGAAGACCAGGAAGTACACCGCCATGCCAACGCTGTCCTTGGCCGTGTAGTACGGGTGGAAGGGCAGCGTGTCCTGCTCGCTCTTCACGTCGATGCCCAGCGGGTTGTTGGACCCAGTGATGTGCAGGGCCACCACGTGCAGGAAGACCACGCCGGTGATCACGAAGGGCAGCAGGTAATGCAGGCTGAAGAAGCGATTCAGCGTGGGGTTGTCGACGGAGAACCCGCCCCAGAGCAGCGTCACGATCCAGTTGCCCACCACCGGGATGGCGCTGAACAGGTTGGTGATGACGGTGGCGCCCCAATAGCTCATCTGTCCCCACGGCAGGACGTAGCCCATGAAGGCGGTGGCCATCAGCAGCAGGAACAGTGTGACGCCAGTCATCCACAGCAACTCGCGAGGGGCCTTGTAGCTGCCGTAATACATGCCGCGGAAAATGTGTATGTAGATGATGATGAAGAACATCGACGCGCCGTTGGCGTGCGCGTAGCGCAGCAGCCAACCGTAGTTCACGTCACGCATGATGCGCTCGACGCTGTCGAAGGCGTGGGCGGTCGATGCGTTGTAGTTCATCGACAGGAAGATGCCCGACGCAATCATGATCATCAGGTTGACCACGGCCAGCGCGCCGAAATTCCAGAAATAATTGAAGTTTTTCGGCGTCGGGAAGCTGCCGTACTCCTTGGTCATCAGCGTGAAGATCGGCAGGCGTGCGTCCACCCAGTTGATCACCGGGTTCTGGAACTCACTCTTATGCAGGCCGGACATGGTGCTTGCGTCCCCGATGGTCGTGTCACACCGGTCACAGATGTGCCGGTCAAAGGTCAAGCTCCTATTAAGGGCGTCGTTCGGGCGCTGCAATCCGCCGCACTCGGCAAAACCGGCGCTTGTCGGCTAGAATGGCGTCATGGACACGGACCAGCCCTCACCACCGCCTCACGCCGCCCTCCAGCCCGCCGCCCGCGTCTGGTTTGAAAGCCTGCGCGATCGGATTTGTACTGTTTTCGAGACGATCGAGGACGAGCAGAGTGACGGTCCGTTATCGGACCACCTCGCCGGGCGGTTCGCGCGCCGGCCATGGAGCCGCCCCACAGCCGATGGGTCGGAGGGCGGCGGCGGGGTGATCAGCCTGATGCACGGGCGCGTGTTCGAAAAAGTCGGTGTCAACGTCTCCACCGTATCCGGAGAGTTCAGCCCGGAGTTCAGGGCCCAAATACCGGGTGCCGCGCAAGACCCGCGATTTTTCGCCACAGGCATCAGCCTGGTTGCTCACCTGCGAAGCCCGCTGGTGCCCGCCGTCCACATGAACACGCGCATGCTGGTCACCACGCGGGGCTGGTTCGGCGGCGGCGGCGACCTGACACCCATGTTCCTCGATTCACCGGAAACCGCCCAGGACGGAGCGGCCTTCCACGCCGCCTTTCAGCGAGCCTGCGACGCGCACGACCCGGAGTACTATCCGAAGTTCAAGGCGTGGTGCGACCGCTACTTCTTCCTGCCCCACCGCAACGAGCCGCGGGGCGTGGGCGGCATCTTCTACGACCATCTGGACAGCGGCGACGCGGACGCCGACTTCGCCTTCACCCGGGAGGTGGGAGAGGCGTTCCTCGCCGCCTACCCGGCCATCGTGCGGCGCAGGATGGGGACGCCCTGGACCGGAGCGCAACGCGAACACCAGCTCGTCCGCCGAGGACGCTACGTGGAGTTCAACCTGTTGCACGATCGCGGGACCACGTTCGGCCTGAAGACAGGGGGCAACGTGGAGGCAATCCTGATGAGCCTTCCGCCAGAGGTGCGCTGGCCGTAATGCAAACACGGTGCGCTGGTAGTAGCCTCTTCACCGGTCGTTCTCTATAAGGAACGCATGGACGCGCATTTTCGAGCCGTTGCGATGAGTGTAGCCAGCCTGTCTGCGTGGCTGGCCATCCTGAGCCTTGTTTTCGTGCCGTTCGAGCGATTGTTCACATTGCGCGCTGCCCGTGTGTTTCGCCCACAGATCGCCACGGACGTAGCGTATTACTTCCTCAATAACCTGCTGCCCAACCTGCTGCTGATCGTGCCGGTGACCTTGCTCGCGTGGGGACTCCATTGGCTAATGCCTGGTCGTTACCTGCACGCGATGGCCCAGATTCCGGGCTGGCCGCGGGTGCTGGCTATGCTCATCGTGTTCGAAGTCGGATCCTATTGGGGTCACCGCTGGTCTCACGAAGTTCCATTTCTTTGGCGCTTTCATGCCGTACATCATAGCGCGGAACATATGGACTGGCTGGTCAATACGCGGGCGCACCCGATTGACATGGTATTCGTCCGGCTTTGCGGCCTGGTGCCGATCTATGTTCTGGGCCTAACCCGGACCGCGCACGGCAACGCCGATGTGGGGTCTTTCCTGGTCGTGCTGCTCGGCACGGTGTGGGGCTTCTTTATTCACGCCAACATACATTGGCGGCTGGGTCCGCTGGAGTGGCTTGTGGCCACCCCTGCCTTCCACCACTGGCACCACACCAACGACGAAAACCGCGATCGGAACTACGCTACCTTGCTGCCGGTTATGGACAGGCTGTTCGGCACCCTGCATCTGCCGGCGAGAGCATGGCCGCCTAACTACGGCATCGACGACAGCATGCCTGCGGGATTGCACCGCCAGTTGCTGTATCCGTTGGCCAAGCCGGACCCAGCTTCTTCTCTACGCCCCGTTGAGGGGCCGCGTGGCGACACGCATGAGGTCAGTGCCGCTTAACCGCTTCGACGGACCCGCCAAGCAAAAGGGGTGTGGACCGTCGTCCACACCCCTTTTGGCTCTGCGTTTGTTGTGGGCGTTACGACGCCTGGAACGATCCGCGGCGACGCATGGTGTAGAAACCGACGAGGCCGAGACCCACTCCGAACAGGGCGAGGGATGCCGGTTCCGGCACGTCAACCAGCGACACACCATCGAGCGTCGCGATCGGCGGCAGGCCCGTGGGCGTGCCGATCGAAAGGAAGGACAGGACCTCGCTCGTAGCGGTTGCCGTATAATCGAACGTCGTCGTGAACCAGCCGGTGAACCCCTTCGACGGGTTGGAGACCACGTTCGTCAAGAACGACTGGCCGCCGAGAGACGCCTGGAACTGCTCGGTCGTCGGACCCTGACGACTCTGTACCTGGCCGGCTCCCCAGGAGAACGACAGTTGATACGTATCGCCGACCTTCAGCCCGGTGACGGTCTGAGAGATGGCCCCTTCGACGCCCGGATCACCGTCGATCGCCACGAAGTTTCCGCCAGTCGGGCTGTTGGTGACCGCCCAGAGGTCCTCCCGTCCGCCCGGATACTGTGAGTTGGCGGAAACCGTAGTCGCCGTCCCAGCGAAGAAGTACAGGTTGTAGCCACCATTGCCAGTCCAGTCAGTGACGCCCTGACCGCCATAGCCGGTGCCGAACTGGTTGTTTTGCGTGTAGGTCGTCTGTTCGAAATTGCCGTTGGCGACCAGGTTCGTGGGGCCGGCGTAAGCCGCCGAACCAAGGAGCGATGCTGCCAAAGTCAAAGCAGCAAAGAACTTCAAATGCATGACATGTCTCCTTAATGGTTCCAGATGGCCTAAAAGCTCATCTTCCAGACGCTGTGTCGCAAGGCCAACGGTTTTTGTCACGTTAATAGATCGTGTTTACACGCTTAAGTGAAGACTACAAAAGACTACCTTGATAGTAAATCGAAACAGTATGTTTGCCATGTAGAGTAACTTACTTAAGGTTGTAGGGTCGAACCTATCCACACAGTAGGTTGTAGTTGACTACTATTTATTGCGCTACCGGTCTAATTAGGCCAACCTTGATTGTTGCGATTTGGAGAGTTTTACTACTTGGCCGGGTATCGCCCCGCATAGGCCATAAGCTCTCGCCGTTGCCGCATCGCGGCGCTGCTCCTAAGCAAACAGCATGACGACCACGCTGCTGATCGCCCTTATTATCCTGCTCGCGTTGCTGAACGGCGCCTTTGCCATGGGTGAAATGGCCCTGGTTTCAGCCCGTCGGGCACGGCTTTCGGTGTTGGAAGGCAAGCATGTGCGGGGCGCGGCAAAAGCACGCGAACTTGCCGAAGATCCTCAGCGCTTCCTGCCGACGGTCCAGGTGGGCGTCACCCTGGTCGGCATCCTATCCGGCACGTTCGGCGGCGCCCGCATAGCCGGCGCGTTGGCGCCCGCCATTGCACGCATCCCCTATGTCGGCCATGCAGCCACCGGGGTGTCGCTGGCCATAGTGGTGTTCGGGATCACGTATCTTACGCTGGTGCTGGGCGAGCTGGTGCCAAAGCAGCTCGCCTTGCGCTCGCCGGAGCTGATCGCGGCGCGGCTGGCCCCCGCGGTCGCCACGCTCGCTCGCATCACCGCTCCGCTCGTCTGGCTGCTGGGCCGCTCGTCCGACCTCGTGCTGCGCCTGATCGGCCACGGCAAGCACACGCGCACCGACGTGACCGAAGACGAGCTGCGCGCTTTGTTGCACGAGGGCACCGAAACAGGCGTGCTGGAAACCGGTGAGCGCGACATGATCGAGCGCGTGCTGCGCCTGGCCGACAAACCGGTCCGCGCCATCATGACGCCGCGCACCGAGCTGGTATGGATCGACCGGACCGATCCCCGTCGGGAAATCGCCGACACGCTGAAAGCCGCCCCGCATAGTCGCTTCGTGGTGTGCGAGGGATCGATCGACAACGTGGTCGGCGTCGTACAGGCCAAGGACATGCTGAGCCGGATCCTGGATGGCAAAGACCTGTCGATCGCCGCCGCCCTGCGCCAGCCGATGGTCATTCCAGACACGGTGACCGCACTGGACGCGCTGGAGCGGCTGCGCGGCGACTCGTTGGGTTTGGCGCTTGTCATGGACGAGTACGGCAGCTTCGAGGGTGTCGTTACCGCCGCCGACGTTTTGGAAGCCATCATCGGCGACACCACCGAACCCGGTTACGGCACCCCCGCACAGGCGGCCGACCAGGGCGGCGGCCTATTGTCGCTGGATGGCATGACACCGGTCGATGAGCTGAAAGCGCGCCTGCTGCTGCCCGACCTTCCGGCCGAGGGCAGCTATCACACGCTGGCCGGGCTGCTGCTGGCGCTGCTGCGCCGCGTTCCGCAGAGCGGCGACCGCATCGTGTTCGGAGGCTGGCTGTTCGAGGTGTTAGAGATGGACGGCCGCCGGGTCACGAAGGTGCGGGCCAGCCGGGAGAAGCTGGCGGAAGCCTAGGACCGCCTTGTCAACCCGAGCGGCATCGCGTGCCGGTCGCCTGCCAAAACTTGCTGGAGCCGGCACATGGTCGAGACGGCGTTGATAGCCTTGGGAAGTGCGATCGGAGGGGTCGCACGCTATCGTCTTGCCTTGTGGGCCCTGCCGTTCAGCAAGAACCTGCCCTGGGGCACGGTACTGATCAACGTCATCGGATCGTTCGCGATCGGCCTCTTCGGCACGCTCACGCTGGCATCGGGGCGCCACCCGGCGCCTGAACCTGCGCGGCTGTTCGTCATGGTGGGCTTTTGCGGCGGCTTCACCACCTTTTCGTCCTTCAGCCTGCAAACCCTGGACCTGCTGCGCGCCGGTGCAACCGGGCGTGCCTTGATCAACATAGGCGTCTCGGTGGCGCTTTGCATCGCGGCGGTCGCTGCCGGGCACGGCCTGGGCGCCCGCTTCAACGGCGGTGCGGCGCAGATCGCCCAGACGATCGGCGAGGAGGATGGATAGCGCGATCAGGCTGCGGCCAAGCCGCTCGCCTGGCTGGCTAACCCGGCAGACGGACCGGCGGCGGCGTGCGCAAAGTCAGGGCAATCGGCACCGCACACGTGCAGAGCGCCGCCATGAGCCAGAACGCTCCGGCACCGAAGCGGCCATATAGCGAGCCCGAAGCCAAGGTGATCGCCGCGTAGGCTGCGCCCATCGCGACCGTGGCGTAGAAAGCCTGCGCGGTTGCGGCCAGTCCGGCGGGCACCACGCGTGCAATCACCTGCATGCAGGCCAGGTGCAGGAGGGCGAAAGTCAACCCGTGCAGCGGTTCCACCAGCGCCATCGCCGGAAACCAGGCGGTGCGCGCTGCCGTGCCCCAACGTATCGCGCCCGCCAGGCCTGAGAGCGCCAGCGCGCGGCCGGGACCCAGCCATCGCAGCAGCGGGCCGCCCAGAGCCAGGAACACGACCACCTCGCTGGCGACCGACAGCGCCCACAACACGCTGCATTGCGCGGAGGACAACCCGGACGACCGCCAACGGATCACCTCGAACCCGTCATGCAGGGCGTGGCTGCCGCCGATCAGGGCGACCGCCAGCATCAGCTGGACGAACACGGGAATGGCGAACAACGCCGCGAACCCACCCCGAGGCGGTGGTTCGGC
Organism: uncultured Acetobacteraceae bacterium; assembly: GCA_964250925.1. GTDB lineage: Bacteria > Pseudomonadota > Alphaproteobacteria > Acetobacterales > Acetobacteraceae > BOG-908. The sequence continues at coordinate 13,769 of CAXUHU010000009.1, read as the reverse complement.
CAAGCCCGGCCGGCCGGCCATCCGGTTCGGCACGAGCAGCGCCGCGGCGGCCGCTAACAGCAGGAGCCCGGCATTCAGCCAGACCACCGCGCTCAGGCCCACCCGGTCCACGATCTGCCCCGAAAGCAGATCGCCGGCGATGAAGGCAGCCGATCCGGCACCGCGCACCCAGCCATAAGGAAAACCGGGCTTCTCGCCGGCCGAGCCCAGGGCCAGCGCGTCGGCCACCGGGGTAAGCGGCGCCAGCACGGCCGCATGGCTGATACTGACCAGCAGTAGCGCCGGCAACCCGCGGGCCGGCAGGTAGCCAAGCGCCACGAAAGCAGACGCTGCGGTAAAGCCGGCCAGCACGAGGCAGGGTATCCGCGCCCGGTCTGCCATTCGGCCGCCATATGGGCCGGCCAGCAACCGTGTCGCCGTGCCGCCCGCCAGCACCACGCCCAGCGCCCCCGGCGTCAGCCCATCTTGCTTGAGCAACGCCGGCATGAACGGAGAGGCGACTCCGAACGCTGCGAACAGCACACTGTAGAGGACGAGGAAACGCGAAAGGGGCGTGCGAAGTGCCACGCCCGTTCAACGGCGCTTACTTCCGTATGTTGCGCCTGCGTGTTCGAACAAAACTGGTTGCGACGACGCGGTGCCGCCGCCGCCCTCTGGTTTGGCTGGCGACCGCGGCCTGGGCCGGCTAGCGATCCCCTGGTCCTGCACCTGGTCGCCCTGGCTTCGGTGCAGAGCAGCCTTGTGCTGTTCGCGGCTATCGGCTTGGCTAGTGTGCAGAGCGCAACCGCCTAATACTGGCCGGCGTGGGACGTTCGCCGGCCTCGGTGGAAGGCTTGCTGCAGCACGTGACCGGCCGATTGGGCAACCGGCGGACGGCGATGCTCGGCTATGTCTGTGGGGCGCTTGGCTGATACCAGCGGCCCGAAGTCTCGACTTTTGACGCGTTAAGCACGGCAAGTGGTTGTCTTTGAGAGAAGCAGGTCTTACCCGCTGGCCTCGGGCATCAGAACTTACGGCCGTTTCCTGGCATGTTTGGCGAACGTTTGCTGCCGTTGAAGGCGATTGCGATCAGGCTGTGGGGCGCGCCCGATCCGCCGCCTTGGCCAGGGCCGCGCCCAGCAGCATAAGCCCGGCCATCGGCACCGCCGTTCCGTCCGTCAGCCAGCCGACCAGGAAGCCGCCACAAGCGCCGATGGCGAACTGCATCGTGCCCAAAATGGCCGAAGCGCTTCCGGCATGCGCGCCATGATGGCGCAGCGCGCCGACGGTGGCCGTTGGGTTTAGGAACCCGGTCAGCCCCTGGGTCAGGGCCAAGAACACGCCCAGCCAGAGCGCCCGCACGTCGGCCAGCGCCAGCACGAGAACCATGCCGGCCAGCAACACATAGAGCGTGCTGGCCCGGCTTAGGGTGCCATTCAGATCCAGCCGCCGGATAACCCGCATGTTGAGTTGCGAGGCGGCGATGAAGGTAGCCGCCACGCTGCCGAACACCAGCGCATACTGTGCCGGCGTGAAGCGGTAGTGCTCGATGAACACGGTAGGCGTACCGCCGAGATAGGCGAACAGGGCGAAGGCGTAGAACGACATCATCAGCGCGTGGGTGAGGAAGCCGCGCTCGGCCAGGATATGCCGGTAGCGTCCGAGCATCGCTATGGGGTGAAGGGCAACACGACGGGCGATGGGCAGTGTGTCGGGCAGGCTGGCCGAGGCGGTCAGCAGCGCCAGCCCGCCGTAACCCACGTTGATCCAAAAGATGCTGCGCCAGCTTGCCGCCTGCAGCACCAGACTACCCAGCGAGGGGGCCAGGATAGGGGCCACACCCAGCACCAGGATCAACCGCGACAGCAGGCGGGCCGAGTCGTGGCCTTCGGAAATGTCCCTGACGATCGCACGCGGCACCACCATGCTGGCCGAGGCGCCGAAAGCCGCGACAAAGCGCCAGACCGACAATGCGGCGATGTCGCCGGACAGGGCGCAGCCGGCCGAACCCAGAGTGTAAACCAGGGTTCCCCACAGCAGCGGACGCTTGCGGCCGAAGCGATCGGCCAGTGCGCCCTGAACCAGCTGGCCGACGGATAAGCCCAGCACCCAGGTACCCAGGGTGATTTCGGCGCCGCCAGCCGGCACATGGAAGCTCGCCTCGATGGCCGGAAAGGCGGGCAGATACATGTCGGTCGAGAGCGGTCCCACCGCCTGCAGAAATCCGAGCAGGATCGGCAGCCAGGCCGGGATCGGCATGTCTCAGGGCTGCGAAGCCGGCGGATGCACGAGGAGCGGTGCGGCATCCCATGGAAACAGGATCCAGGTGTCCTGTGCTACTTCGGTGACGAAGACGTCTGCCTCCGGCTTGCCCGCCGGCTTGGCATACAGGCAAGCCAGCCGTGCGTGCGGCAGCAACGACCGGACCAGGCGCGCCGTCACCCCCGTATCGACCAGGTCATCGACGATCACGAACCCTGTGCCGTCACCGGCGCCGCCCGGCTGCTTCAGCACCCTCGGTGGGCCTTGAGTGCCTGCCTCGCCCGTATAGGATGCGACGGATATGGTCTCGACCAGTCGGCATCCGGTTTCCCGGGCGACGATCGCAGCCGGGATCAGGCCGCCGCGGCTGATGGCCACGATGCCGCAAACCGGCCCCTGAGACACCAGCTTGGCGGCCAGGGCGCGGGCGTCCCGGTGCAACTGGTCCCAGGTCACGGTTGTATAGGCGGCAGCGTCGCTCACGCCGCGCGGCTAGAACAGGCGTCCGCCGTCCGGCAGTTTGAAGTCTGGCTTGATCAGCACGACCTCGCCGTTTTCGTCTGGCATGCCGAGCGTGAGCACCTCGCTAAGCACGGGCCCGATTTGGCGCGGCGGCAGGTTGACCACGGCGCAAACCTGCCGGCCGATCAGCTGATCCACCTTGTAGTGCACGGTGATCTGCGCGCTGGATTGCTTGATCCCGATCTCTGACCCGAAATCGATCCAGAGCCGCACGGCCGGCTTGCGTGCCTCGGGAAACGGGCGCGCGTCGGAGACGGTGCCGACGCGGATGTCGAGCTTTTCGAAGTCGGCCATGTCGATCATCTGGCCTGCATAGGCGTTCTGGCCTGGACGGGGAAGACGCGGCGCAATGCGGCTTGACGCCGGTCGGCGCTTGCCGCCGTTGTGCATCGATGAAAAGCACCCTGATTGCCGAGGTGTTGCGGAACAACCGGGTCGAGTCGGCGCACACCGGCGCGTTTGCCGTGGCAGACCCCGAGGGCCACTTGGTGATGGCAGGCGGAGATGCCGATCGCGCCATCTTCCCGCGTTCGGCGGTCAAGGCGTTGCAGGCGTTGCCGCTTGTGGCCTCGGGTGCGGCGGAGCGCTTTGGCTTTACCGGTGCCGAACTGGCACTGGCCTGCGCTTCGCACAGCGGTACGCCGATCCATGCCGACACGGCTGCCGGCATGCTGGCGCGAGCCGGGCAAGATGTGGCCTGCCTGGAATGCGGCACCCAGTGGCCCGGCAGCCATAGCGCAGCCCGTGCCCTGGCCGCGTCGGGCTCCGTGCCCAGCGCCTTGCACAACAACTGCTCCGGCAAGCATGCAGGCTTCGTCTGCACTGCCGCCGCTGCCGGACGGGCGACCAGGGGCTACGTATCGCCGGATCATCCGATCATGCGCGACGTAACAGCGTCGGTCGCCGCGGTGACCGGCGCGGCGCTGGATCGGCAGGTGCCGGCGATCGATGGCTGCTCGATTCCGGCGTTTCAGATACCGTTGCGCGCGCTGGCCGCTGGGTTCGCGCGATTTGGCTGTGGCAGACATCTGCCGGCCGGGTTCGAGGCGGCTGCGGACTGCCTGCGGCAAGCGGTCGCCGCCAATCCCGAGATGCTGGCCGGCGCTGGGCGTTTCGATACCGAGGTGACATCGGCCCTGGGCCGGGCGGTTTTCGTCAAGGTGGGTGCCGAGGGCGTCTATTGCGCGGCGATCCCCGACAAGGGGCTTGGGCTAGCATTGAAGTGTGACGATGGCGGTGTACGCGCGGCAGAGGCAGCCATGGCTGCCTTGATCGGCCATCTGTGGGGCGCGCAAGACGTGCTTGAACGGCTAGCTAGCCCGGTGCTGCGCAATTGGAACGGCATAGAGGTCGGCAGGATACGCACGTGCCTGATTTAGATTGCCGGGCGTGGCCGATCTGGCATTTGGATCGTTCATGGTCGGTCTGGTTTGGCGGCAGCCGGTTCGGCGAACCGATACCACACGCCTGTGTCAATAGATGCGGGTCGGTGGTGACACCGGCCGGGAACTTCGTCATGATGCGAGTATATGGCGGCTATGAACTCCGTCGCTGGTTAGCTTTAAGGTCACACGCCGTGTCGAAGAGCCTAAAGCATTGAAACGGCCCCATCTGGGCCGGCCGGCGCCCACCCCGGGGCTTGCTGTTATACCGCGGATATTTGCCGTTCTGGCGGCCGTGTTGCTCGTGGGCTCGGTTGCCCTGGCGTCGCTGCTGCCGGCCGATGTCAGCCTGCGGCAGGCCGTGCACGCGATCGACGCCGCTTCGGCCAACGGCATTCAACGGGCAGTGGTCGGTAGTCTTGGGCGAGGGTTCTGGAATGCGATTGTCGTGCCATTGCTAATCAGGCCGGTGTGGATGGTGCCGGTATGCCTTGGTCTGATCTGTGTCGGCGGAGCGTTCACCGCGCTGTCGCATGGCGCGCCGCGGACGAAGCAGCGTCGGAGCTGATCTGGCCAAAGACTTTTGTAAACTCCTCGCGAAAAACGCGTCTTGTCTGGTGCATGGACGTGGGTAGTCCCATGGCACGTAGGCTGGTAACGCCGTGCTGGCGTAGTCCGCATGGCACGATGCCGGAAAAATGCTCCAGGTCCGGGCATACATTCAGCGAAATACCGTGCCAGCTCACCCATCGGGTGATGCGGACGCCGATCGCGGCAATCTTGTTTTCTGCACTTGTCTCAGCATCTTCAACCCACACGCCGACACGACCGGCCCGTGCTTGGCCTTTAATGCCGAACACGGCAACCGTGTTGATCAGCACTGTTTCGAGCGCAGTGACGTAGGCATGCGTGTCGCGTGGCGGAACAGCGCCGTGCGCGTCCAGCAAGTCGAGCATGACGTAGGCGACCAGCTGTCCTGGCCCGTGATAAGTCCACTGCCCGCCTCGTCCGGCTTCGAATGTTTCAAAGCGCTTCGGATTGGCCAAATCCTCCAGCTTGGCCGACGTTCCCGACGTGTAGAGCGGTGGATGTTCCAACAGCCAAACCTGCTCTCCCGCCAGGCCAGCGCGAATGACGCCGACCCGGTGCCGCATCGTCTCGATGGCGACTGGATAAGGCACCAGGCCGGGCGAGGTCAGCCACTCGGGTGCAGTTGAAAGTAACAGGGCCATCGGCTATAGATCGCTTCCTACCACGCGGCCGTGGCGGAATGGTAGACGCGCAAGCTTGAGGTGCTTGTGGGGGCAACCTCGTGGAAGTTCGAGTCTTCTCGGCCGCATGATCATCGATTGCTGAGGGTGAGGGCTCCGGGTCGGGCGTGCTCGCCGGCGTTCACCCCAGCAACGTGCCGTTTCACGCCAGCGAACTCTCCTAAAGGCGTCCGCGCTCGTCGCGTTCGGCATCTCGCTCGACTGGACCATTTACGCTGACGGAGTCGTCCAGCTCATCGTCCGTGCCGGCTTCTCCGGCGTTTGCTCCGGCACTGGTGCTGGCAGGTTCGACGTTCTGCGCACCGACTCGTGTGCCGCCTGGAGTAGGCGGCTTAGCGGTAGAGGCGCGATGGTTTCCGGTGTCCTGCTCGCCGTCGGTGTGATCCACGGCACCCTCTGTGTGTTGCTGCTTCATCATGTGTCTCCCTCTGCGTAAGGCAACAACGCAAGACAGGGCGATAGGATCGATCACCCCGGGGAAAAGCTCTGCGTGAGGCTGCCGGCGACCAAGCGCCAGCCATCGACCATGACGAAAAAGATCAGCTTGAAAGGTAGTGACACGCCACTTGGCGGCAGCATCATCATACCGAGCGACATCAGCACGCTCGAGACGACCAGGTCGATGATGGTGAACGGCAAGTAGAGCAGGAACCCCATCTCGAATGCACGGCGCAACTCCCCGATCAGGAAGGCGGGGATCAAGGTGCGCCATGAAGCATGGTCGAGATCGGGTGCCGCCGGCAGGTGGCCGATTTGCTCGAACAATGCCAGGTCCGGCGGACGGACATTGCTGGCCATGAAATGACGAAACGGTTCGGCGGCAAGCCGCAGCCCGTCCATCTCAGGCAGTTTTCCTTCCGTCATGGGCTGGATCGCGTGCAGCCAGGCCGCGTCCAGCGTCGGCTGCATGACGAAGAACGTGAGAAACAGCGCCAAGCCGATGAGCACGATGTTGGGCGGCGTTCCTTGCGCGCCGAGTGCGCCGCGCAGCAGCGAGAGTACCACGACGATCCGCGTAAACGCGGTCACCATGACCAGCAGGCTTGGGGCAAGGGACAGTACGGTGAACAGGGCAGTAATTTGAACGAGGCGGCCGGTGGCGCCCGCATCGCCTGCATGGCCGAGATCGATGTTGACCGATTGCGCGATTGCCAGGCCAGGAACCAGGCAGAATGCGATTGCGGCGGCGGCGATCCTGGGCCGCATCAGCCGTCACCTGGCGACAGGCCAAGTACGACATCGGTAGGCCCGCCAGCGAGAATCAGCGCTTGCCTGCCGTTCACTTCAACCAGGTAGAGGCGCCTGCGGGCGTCGAGCGCCATTGATCCGCGAAGTGCCAGTGCGCCGGAGGGCTGGGTTGCCTGCCTAAGCGCCGGCATCAGACGTAACGCGCGTGACACCCCCAGAATGAGCAGGACCACGACGGTCAGCGACACGACGGCCGTCACGCCCTGGCCACCCGATAACCCGCCTAACATGGCCGACAGAGCGAGGTGGGTTCGGAGGTGCGCAGCGCTGTGGCAAGCCAATCGACCTGCTCACGCATGTCCCAGAGCAGCGGCAGCATCGCCGCCGCCTGGTCTGGCGGTAGGTCCAGCGTCTGCGCACACAGCACGCCTATGCCGTCGTCAATGCCGGTCAAGTCGAGTTGCCGGCCACCCTGTACCAGCGCGCGGGCCAGCCCGATGGTGCGCACGAGCCGGGCGGCCAATTCCGATAGACGGGGCGGACAGCTGCGCGTGGTTGAATGGAGCTGCTGCAAGCAGGAGCTAGCCCGGTCGGTTCCGCTGGAAGGTGCTGGGTGGTCCATGCCACGACACTGACGCGAAATGGTTAGGAAATGCTCTCCAAGCCCGTTCATGCTTTGGCAACTTCGATCCGGCATGCTGCCCTTGACCAACAGCATCGGCCAAGGCTCCGGCACATGATCACTGATGTCGCGCAAACTGGGATTTTCAACTTGGCTGAGCGCAAGCTGGAATGGATCGACACGCGGCAACGCGTTATTGCGCAGAACATAGCGAATGCAGACACGCCGGGATATCGGGCGCGTGACGTATCTCCATTCTCGCACATGATGGGCACAACCGATATTCAGCCTGTTCTGACCAGCCCGTTGCATCTGGCTGGCCTTTCGCGGCCAGGAAACGGTCAGCTGAGTGCTGCGGCCGAACGCGCACCAGACGGCAACAGCGTAGGACTGGAAGATCAGATGACGAAAGTTGCTGACGACGAAACTTCGCAGGCCATGGTCGGCAATCTTTGGCATAGCTATATGGGCATGTTCATGACCGCCCTTGGTCACGCGGGCTAGCGCATGGATCTGTCTCAGGCGCTCACTCTTTCTGCTGCAGGCATGGACGCGCAGACAAAACGGCTGCGCGTGATTGCCGAAAACCTCGCAAACCAGGACAGCACCGGCTCATATCCCGGCGCCACGCCGTATCGCCGCAAGACGGCCGTTTTTGAAAACGTTTTGGACGGCTCGCTCGGCGCAGAAACGGTACGAGTCAAATCCATAGTTACCGACAAATCCGCCTTTCCGCAGAAATACGACCCATCGAACCCGGCGGCCAATGCCAGCGGCTACGTGCAAACGCCGAACGTCAATAGCTTTGTCGAAATGATGGACATGCGGGAGGCCGAACGGTCCTACAGTGCAAACCTAAATGTCATGCAGGCATCGCGGTCGATGTTGAACCGCGTGATCGACCTGCTCAAATGACCACGCTGCCGATCTTAAACGCTGCTCGCGCGCTGTCGGCTTATCAGAGCATGGATGCTGCTATACCGGCCGCCGCCTCCTCCGCCTTGGGCGGGAGTGACTTTGCCAGCCTGCTGACGCACAGCTTGGGCACTGCGATCGATACCGGAAAGCAGGCTGAAACACAGGCAGTGACAGCCATCAACGGCGGTGGCGACCTTACTTCGGTTGTCACGGCTGTTTCCCGCGCGGAGTTAGCTCTGCAAACGACGGTTGCAGTGCGGGACCGCGTTTTGCAAGCCTACCAAGACATCATCAAAATGCCGATCTGAAGGATACTAGCGTGCAGGAACTCGACATCGCGGCGGTCCTACACGGGGGCATGCTGGCCACCTTGAAAATGTGCTCGCCGCTGCTTCTGGCACCGCTGGCTGCGGGGTTGCTGATAGCGATTCTGCAAGCCGTGACGCAAATCAGCGACTCGACGATTTCGTTTCTCCCAAAGCTTGTCGCGACCGGGTTGTCCGTTTGGATTGCCGGTCCGTTTCTTTTTCACGTTCTGGCCGACTACACGCGCGACATGGCCGACAAGATCGTGGCCGTTGGCGGGCAGTAATCGTCGCCGGGCCGGGCCTGAGTACCAGCATGGATACACTGGCCACGTCCCACAGTCTGCTAGCTTTGGCCTGGGCCTTTGCCTTGGTGCTCTGCCGCACGGCGGCGGCTGTCATGCTGCTGCCTGGATTGGGGGAGAGCGAACCGCCGGCGATGCTAAGGGCCGGGCTGGCTGGTTGCATAACGGTGTTGCTTGTCCCTGTTGTTGCGCCGTTCGTCCCGCGCGAGCCGGCGAGCTTTCTCAGCCTTGCGGGCATGATTGCGGCCGAGTTGCTGGTGGGAGGCCTTCTTGGCTGGCTAGCGCGGCTGCTGGCACTGGCGCTGCCCGCAGCGGGGCAGGTCATTTCGCTGACGACGGGGTTGTCCAGCGTCTTGCAGCCCGACGCCATGCTGGGCTCACAATCCGCAGCCACGGGCAAGCTGTTCAACATGCTGGCACCGGTGCTGATCCTGTCCACCGGGCTGTACGCCCTGCCGTTAGGCGCTTTGGCCGCCAGCTATACAGCGTTCCCAGCCGGAGGCGTGCTGCCCGCAGGCGATTTGGCCGGGACGGCGGTGCGAGCCGTCAGCGCTAGCTTTGCGCTGGCGCTTCGCCTGGCGTCGCCATTTGTGTTGCTATCGTTACTTTGGCAGCTTGCGTTGGGCATGCTGTCGCGTCTTGTCCCTCAAATACAGGTGTATTTTCTTGCCCTGCCGGGCCAGGTGTTGGGAGGCCTGCTGCTATTGGCTTTGCTTGGGCCTGCGATCGTCCATGCTTGGCTGGGTGCCCTGGGCGAAGGGTTTGCTGCCCTGCCGGGTTTGTAGGGTCGGGGCGGCCGTAGTCCGTGTCTGACGAGAAGACCCACTCACCAACGCCACGCCGCCTGCAAAAGGCGCGAGACGACGGTCAAGTCGCCGTCTCTCGCGAGCTATCCATGCTGGCCAGTTTGTCGGCTGGTACGATGGCCGTGGCCGCACGGGGCGATGGCGCCTCCGTCGCGCACTGGTTTGCGGCTAGCCTGCAGCAAACGCATTTTCAGGGCGCTCAGACCTGGGAAGCGGTTGCCCGAAGTCTTGAATTGGGCGTGTTGCCGGCAGGCGTTGCCGCTGCCGGGGGATACGCGGCTGCGACCCTGCTGCAGACTGGGTTCTTGCTGCGCGCGGCCGCGTTACAACCCGATCTATCCCGTCTCAGCCCATTTGCCGGGTTCAAGCGCATGGTGGGGGCCCAGGGGCTTGCCCTGGTGGTCAAGGCGTTTGCGAAGCTGGCGGTGCTGGGAGCCTGCCTTGCCCTGGCATTGCGACGCGTTCTGCCAGCCTTGCCGCTGGCGCCATTCGAGTTGCCGCACCTGCTCTACAGCCAGATCATCGCCCATGGATGGCATCTGCTCCTGCTTCTGCTTGGCGCACAGGCCGCCATAGCCGGCGCCGATGTGCTGTGGGAGCGCTTCAGCCTGGCGCGCAAGCTGCGCATGAGCCACCAGGATCTCCGGGACGAGCACAAGGAAAGCGAGGGCAATCCGCAGATCAAGCACAAGTTACGGCAGTTGGCGCGCGTGCGCGCCGGCCGGCGTATGATGCAGAAGGTGCCCAAGGCTGCCGTGGTGATTACGAATCCCACCCACTATGCCGTGGCACTGACGTATGAGCGCGGTGCGCAGGGTGCGCCGCGGCTGGTGGCCAAGGGGGCCGATGATGTGGCCGCCAAGATACGCGAGCTCGCGCGCGACAATCGGGTGCCGATCGTTGCCAACCCGCCCTTGGCACGCGCACTCTATCGTGTCGAACTCGACACGGAGATCCCAGCGGAGCATTTTAAGGCCGTGGCCGAGATCATCGCTTACGTGTGGCGGATGCGTGCGCAGGCTTTGCGCCGATGAGGCTGCCCGAGCTATGGACCCGCGGGGTGCAGTCAAGCGCGATTGCTGAAAGTCTGTTCGCAGACGAGACGGATGGCGTCGCTTTGCTCGATGCTGAGGGACGGGTCGAGCGCGCCAACGTTCGTTTTGGCGTGCTGTCGGGCGCGCGGGACGCACAGCCTGCCTGGACGGTGTTGCCGAGCGCGGTGGCCGGCACGTTGCGCACGGCTCTGCGTGGCGGTCGCTCCGCCACGGTAACAGCCACAGTGACACAGGCTGGCATCCGCCGGGTGTTGCGGCTGTCCCTGTTGCCGATTGCCGACCATGGCGGATTGCTGCGGGTGAGCGACTACACGCACGAGCAAGACCTGGAAGAGCAGCTATGCCAGTCGCAGCGCCTGCAGGCGGTGGGCGAGCTAGCCGGCGGCATCGCCCATGATTTCAACAACCTGCTGACCGCCATCCTGGGAGCGGCGGATGACCTGCGGACGCGCAGCGAGAGGGCCGCCGACCGGGAAGACCTGGTGCAGATACGAGAGAGCGCCGAGCGGGGTGCCACCCTGGTGCGGCACCTGCTGGCCTTCAGCCGCCAACAGACCCTACAGCCCCGCGTCGTCAAGCTGAACGAGGCCGTTCGCGACACCTACAGCCTGCTGCACAGGCTGCTGGGGGCCGGCGTGGAGCTTATCCTCGAATTGGAAGAGCCAGGGCGCGAGGTGCGGATCGATCCTACCCAGCTGGCTCAGGTGCTGATGAACCTGTCCGTGAACGCCCGCAACGCAATGGCGGCTGGCGGTCGTGTGACGATTGCCAGCGGCCATCGCCTGATGCTGCGTCCAGAAGCCTTTGCCGGCGAGCTTGTGCCGGCTGGCCGTTACGCCAGTCTCAGCGTTGCCGATACCGGTGCGGGCATTCCGCCCGACATTCTCCCCCGTATCTTCGAGCCGTTTTTCACGACGAGGCGCGATACAGGCGGCACGGGGCTTGGCCTTTCCACCGTGCACGGCATCGTGCGCCAGTCCGGCGGGTTCATGGCGGTGGAGAGCACGCCGGGGCAGGGCACACGCTTCGACATATTACTGCCCCGGCATGAGGAGCCTGCGCTGTGGCAGGCAGAGCCGGCCGCGGCTCCTGCCATAGCCGTGCGTTCTCCGGTCAGTCGCACGCTGTTGTTGGTCGATGATGAGGCTGCGGTGCGCCGCTTGGCCGAGCGTGTGCTGACACGCGCCGGCTGGAATGTGATCGCAGCGCCAAGTGCCGAGGACGCGCTGGAACTGGTGGAGGGAGGCGAGCTCGGTCAGGTGTTAGGCTGCGTCGTCTCCGACGTGGTGATGCCGGGCATGCACGGCCCTAACCTGGTCGGCCATTTGCGGCGTATCTGGCCGGGCCTGCCGGCCATACTGATGTCCGGCTATGCGGATGCGAGCCTGCGAAACTCGCTTACTGCGGCAGACATCTCCTTTCTTCACAAGCCGTTCGCAATGGCCGAACTGACGGAGGCTCTTGCTCGGCTGAGTTGCGAGGCGGCATAGCTGGAGCACCTGTGGTGTTGGCGCCTGCCTAGCCTCAGGGCATGCCGAAGCCGACCAGAACAAATATCGAACAAATATGCCGTGGAAGGGCCTGTCAGGGTTGCGGCTTCGTTCGCACATGTGACACAGTGCCGAAACACGCTGCAAGCGAAACGAAGCGGCAGGATTCGCGTTCGGGTTGCGCCGGCGCTGGAGTAAGGAGCGGCTACTTGGCAGACAAGAGCAAGGCGCTGGACGCGGCAGTCACGCAGATCGAGCGAGCGTTCGGCAAGGGCTCCATCATGCGCATGGGCGCTCGCACGCAGGACGAGCAGATCGAGGTCATCCCGTCCGGCTCGCTCGGGTTGGACATCGCCCTTGGCGTTGGCGGTTTGCCGCGCGGCCGCATCATTGAAGTCTATGGGCCGGAAAGTTCGGGCAAGACCACGCTGGCCCTGCACGCCATTGCCGAGGCCCAGAAACGGGGTGGCACCTGCGCCTTCATCGATGCCGAGCATGCGCTGGACCCGATCTACGCCCGCAAGCTGGGCGTGGATGTGGACAACCTGCTGATCAGCCAGCCCGACGCCGGCGAGCAAGCGCTGGAGATCTGCGACACACTCGTCCGCTCGGGCGCCATCGACGTGCTGGTGGTCGACAGCGTGGCCGCCCTGGTGCCGCGTGCCGAGCTGGAGGGTGAGATGGGCGACACGCATGTCGGCCTGCACGCCCGCCTGATGAGCCAGGCGCTGCGCAAGCTGACCGGCTCGGTTAGCAAAAGCCACACCATGCTGATCTTCCTCAACCAGATACGGCTCAAGATTGGCGTGATGTTTGGCAACCCGGAGACGACGACGGGTGGCAACGCGTTGAAGTTTTACGCGTCGGTCCGTATGGAAATACGCCGTACCGGCTCCATCAAGGATCGCGAAAACGTCGTGGGCAACTCGACGCGGGTTAAGGTGGCCAAGAACAAGCTGGCGCCGCCGTTTCGGGAAGTCGAGTTCGACATCATGTTCGGCGAGGGCATCAGCAAGGTGGGCGAGCTGATTGATCTTGGCGTAAAGGCGGGCATCGTCGAGAAATCCGGCAGCTGGTTCAGCTTCGACAGTACGCGCATCGGGCAAGGGCGTGAGAACGCCAAGCAGTTCCTGCGCGACCACAAGGACGCGGCCGAGGCGATCGAGCGCCGCATCCGCGAGCAGTCGGGTGCGGTGGCCGAGAAGATGCTGGTTGGCCCTGAAGACGGCGAGGAGGCCGATGCCGCCGACTGAAGCCCGGGAATCAGGAGTCAACAGCCAGATATCAGGGGAAGGCACATTTTCCCCCAACGCGTTGTCGGATGCTGACCGGACGCTGGTCGAAACGGCTCGCGGCGTGATTGCCCGCCACTACCGGCCGTTCTGGCACATGGTGGCCGCAGCCATACGCAGCCGGGACGGCCGTGTGTGGACTGGCCTGCATCTTGGGGCGACTGTCGGGCGCATGCAGGTTTGTGCCGAGGCGATTGCGGTCGGGCGCGTAATCTTGGACGGCGACGGCACTATCGAATGCGCCGTGGCCGTGCGCCACCCCAAGGAGCACGAAGAACTACAGGACATCGCCGTCGTGCCCCCTTGCGGCGCCTGTCGTGAGATGCTGACCGATTTCGATCCTGGCGCCCACGTCATCGTGCCTGGAGAGGC
>CAXUHU010000008.1:3406-60101 GCA_964250925.1 uncultured Acetobacteraceae bacterium | reverse complement strand
GGTTCGTGTTGTTGGACCTGCAGGCGGGTCGAGTGGACGCGTCGTATTGGGCGCTAACGCGGCCGGACGGGCCGATCTACCGGGAGAGATTTGATGAAAAAGATGTTCTTTCTTGAAAGAAAGAACCAAAGAACTTTTGTTTATGGTGCACATACCAAAGGCTTTTTGCTTATTCCTCTGAAAAAAGAAGTGTTTCCTTAGTACATATAGCTTCGCGTAGGCGGCAGCGAAGTCTGGCTGGGCGAGAGCTGCAACTGAAACACCACCTGCCGTTCGCGACGGAAGGCAAGCTCGGCCGCGGCCAGGTAAAACTCGAACATGCGGCAGAATCGCTCGTCGTACAGCGCTCGGATTTCGGCACGGTTGGCCGCGAAGCGCTCCGCCCAATGGCGGACGGTCTGCGCATAGTGCAGCCGCCAGGTCTCCAGATCGGTCAGCAACAAGCCCGAGCGTTCCACATGGGGCAGCACCTCGCTGAGCGCCGGGGCGTAGCCGCCCGGAAAAATGTATTTCTGCAGCCAGGCGGCGGTGGAACCGGGGCCGGCGCTGCGGCCGATGTGGTGGATCAGCGCCACGCCGTCGTCCGTCAGGCAGCGTCGCACGGTGCGGAAGAAGGTGCCGTACCGGCCCAGGCCGACATGCTCCATCATGCCGACGGAGACGACGCGGTCGAAGGTGCGGTCCATGCTGCGGTAGTCGGCCAGTTCGAAGCAGGCGCGATCGGCAAGGCCGGCCGCTTCGGCGCGGGCGCGGGCCACGGACAGCTGTTCGGTCGAGAGCGTGATGCCAGTGACGCGGGCGCCATGCTCGGCGGCCAGGCTCAGCGCCAGGCCGCCCCAGCCGCAGCCGATGTCCAGCACCGTCATTCCAGGCCGGTGCAGGTGCAGCTTGGCCGCGATCAGCCGCTTCTTCGCCTGCTGCGCCTGTTCCAGCGTGTCGGCATCGTTGGCGAAATAGGCGCAGGAGTACTGCAAATCGCGGTCAAGAATCAGGCGGTAGAGCCGGCTGTCCAGGTCGTAGTGATGTGCCACGTGGCGGCGGGCGCGCGCTAAATCGTTGGTCTGGTGCAGACGCCGGCTGAGGTCGCCCACGCGCTGGTGGGCCTGCAGCAGCGGATGGCTGGCATCGGCCTCGATCAGGTTGAGCAGCACCAGGTCGAGCACGTCGTAGATCGTGTAGCCGGCAGGGTGCAGCGTGCCGTCCATATACGCCTCGCCGAGCGCCAGGCCGGGGTTGAGCGCCAGGCGCCGCACCGTACGCCAATCGTGCAGCACGATGGCCGCGGCGGGACCGGGCGCACCCACGACACGCGACACCGTGGCATCCGGCCAAGTGACCGCAGCACTGCCCTGGCGCACGAGCCGGGAGAGCACGGATTGCAGCACGCGCCGGGCGATCAGGGCAGACATCCTCACCTTCTTGCTGGCCCTTCTTGCTGGCCTTGGAACGCGCTTTGGCATCGCGATACTGCGCCCGTCATCAACCGGACCCTTGGCATCGTATTTGCCTGACCGGTGCCGGAATGCCAAAGCGGATCCCGACTTCCAGGAATCCCGTGTGTGCCTGACTGCCCAACCGACATCGCCGGGCCTGTGACGGCCAGCGTGGAAGCGGCCAGCACGAGGCCGGCGCTGGTGCTGTTCGCGCTTGCCATGGGCGGGTTCGCCATCGGCACGACCGAATTCACGACGATGAGCTTGCTGCCCTATTTTTCGGCGGGGCTGCACATCGATGCCCCCACGGCCGGCCACGTCATCAGTGCCTATGCGCTGGGCGTGGTCCTCGGCGCACCGCTGCTGGCCGTGCTGGCCGCCCGCCTGCCGCGCCGGCTGGTGCTGCTGCTGTTGATGGCAGCGTTCGCACTGGGCAACGGGCTGAGCGCGCTGGCGCCCAGCTACCGCTGGCTTCTCGCGGCGCGTTTCTTCAGCGGACTGCCGCACGGCGCCTATTTCGGCGCCGCCTCGCTGATGGCCGCCTCGCTGGTGCCCCCCAACCGGCGAACCTTCGCCGTCTCGCGCATCATGCTCGGGCTGACGGTGGCCACCGTCATCGGCGTGCCGATGGCCGACTGGCTGGGCCAGGCGGCAGGCTGGCGATGGGGCTTCGTGGTGGCGAGCGCGCTTGCGCTGCTGACGGTGCTGCTGGTGGCGATCGCGGCGCCGGCAGGCCGCGCGCACCTCGATGCCAGCCCGTGGCGGGAGCTGGGGGCGCTGCGCCACCTGCAGGTGTGGCTGACTCTGGGCATCGGCGCCGTCGGTTTTGGCGGGCTGTTTGCGGTCTATACCTACCTGGCCTCCACGCTGGGGCATGTGACGCATGTGCCGCCCAGCGTGGTCCCCGTGGTGCTGTGCGTGTTCGGCGCGGGCATGACGCTGGGCAACATCGTGGTGCCGGCGGCGGCCGACCGTGCGCTGATGCCGACGGCAGGCGGCCTGCTGCTGTGGAGTGCCGCGGCGCTGGCGCTGTTCCCGTTCGCCGCTGGCAACATCTGGCTGACCGGGGCGGACGTGTTCCTGATCGGCTTCGGCGGATCGGTGGCTACCGTCCTGCAAACGCGGCTGATGGATGTTTCGGGCGACGCGCAGTCGTTGGCCGCGGCGCTGAACCACTCGGCTTTCAACGCGGCCAACGCGCTGGGCCCCTACCTGGCCGGGCTGGCCATTGCCGCCGGCCAAGGCTGGACGTCGACAGGCTGGGTCGGTTGCGCGTTGGCGTTGTCCGGATTTGCGATCTGGTGCGTATCGGCCTTTGCAGGGCGGCGATGCCCAAGCGCGGCAATGTCTTGTTAGTGAATACTTTGAAGTGAAAGTTGCAATCGGCAGGCACCAGGATGGACATGCCGTGCGGTCGCAGTCGGCATGCCTGTCCGTAATCTATTTAATATAGGCGCCCCCACCAACCGACCATAGATCGGCATGACTGTCCGGAAAGGTGCGAAGCCCGTGCGGCCTCGCATCGAAATGCGGGTGGGCGGCAGCAACGCCGTTGGCATAGAACGCCATGTCATAGACGTTGCCGACGAACGGGTTGGTTCCGTTGCCGGGAAACGCGACGTAGAAGGGTTCGACCGAGGCGTCGAAGATGCTGTTGTGGTTTTGTCCGGTCTGCGGCGCGCCGAGCTGGTTCCAGCTGGGGCTCTCCAGGTTCGGCTTGTTGGGGCCGTTCACGGATGCGACGTAGAATGTGGTGCTCGCCGTCCAGGTGTTGAAATCGACGCGGACCCATTCGGGCGTGACACCGTCGGCTGGAAACGGCACCGGCAACGTGCTGGTGGCGTAATATTGATTGTTCCAGTAATCGGTGCTGAAGCCGATCAGGCGATTGCTGGCGTCCAGTCCCAGCGTCAGGCCGTGGGGGAAGCCCGCAATCATGCTCGGGCCTGGCTTGGCCGCGACCAGAGCCACGATGGTTGCCGTATCCAACGACGGGGTGGCCTGCGACAGGCCGGTCAGCGCCGGGGTGTAGGACACGGCATAACCGCCGGCCGGGACGACCAGGTAGTCCGTCGGCAGCGGCAGGGTGGACGGCGCACGCGGCGTGGCAGAGACTTCGGTTGATAGGTAGCCGAGGCTCAGCGCGTTGCCGGCACCCATGCGGTAATAGGCGGTCTGCCCGTTGGCCTGGCTGTCGGTGAAGCTGGGGGTGCTGCTGGTGGCGATCGGCGTGGTGCTCTCGCCGCCGGAACGGGTACCTTTGTAGAGATAGTAGGTGGTCACCGGCGTGGACGAGGCAACGCCGTTGCCGCTGATCTGCACGTTGGCATTGCCCGCCAGCGCGGCCACGCCCACGGGCGCCGCAATCGGCTCGACAGGATAGTTCGCCGGGTCCCACAGGTGTCGAAACATCGCTCCGGTCTCGGGATACGTGCCGTCCGACATCTCGCCCGGATAGCCGCCGTTGTTGTCCCAGTACGTGGCGTACAGGCAGCCCTGAGCGCGGCACCAGTCGAAGAAATCCTTTACATAGTTGCCGAAATTATCCTGGTTCACGCCCCATTCGGGAAACGCCAACTGCTTGCCGTGGGTGGCCGCCATGCCGGCGATCTCCGACAGGCCATTATCCAGCATCTCCTGAAAAGCATAGTCAGGATCAGGCGCGTTGGTTAGCGTGTTGAGACCGTAGTAGAAATCCATGCCCATCACATCGACATAGGAATCTCCGGGATAGGTGTTGGCAATCGGGTCGCCGCCGACGTTGGGGCACCAGACGAAGCGGAAACGGCCGGTGGGATCGTTGGCGCGGAATACGCTGACGAACTGCTGGAAGGCGCCGATGAACTGCGCCTCCTGCCCCGTCGCCGACCAGGGCATCTCGCCGGCCAGGTTCTGCTCCCAGCCGGTGCGGATGTAGATCACCGACTGCCCGGGGGCGGGGCCGGGGGGGATTTGCGCCAGGATGATTTGCGCCACCGTCGCGTAATCGTTGTTGTAAGCGCCGGCGGCTGCGGCGGCGAGGCTGGCGCCTTGCCAGATCAACGGCACGCTGAGCAGACGCGAGCCTGCCACGCCGGCGGCGTTGAGCGCGGTGTACTGGTTGCTCCACAGGACATAGCCGACCGAGTTGACGAAATCACTTTCGCTAGCCTGCCCCGAGTGAATGGAAGCGAAGTCCATCGGGCGTCCGAGCCATCCGTTGACACCCTGGAAACTGCCCGGACTGTCGTCGGCGTAGAAACCCAACAGCGTCGGGTTGGGCGGCACCGCAGTCGGCAGGTTGTTACCGGGCGGCACGTAGCTGCCAGTGCCGGTCGTCTGCGACCATGCCGCGGCAGGTAATAAAAACAAAGCTAGCAAAGCAGTGCGCAAGATCACCGTGCATCCTCCCGCCGTGTGAGCCGTCCGGACGATGGGTCTCCACCGTTCGATCACGAGAAAGTGAATTAAGACGGTAGCGTTAGGCGAGATCGTTACGATTGTCGATAGAAATTTCTATCCCTTTGCGAGACTCGCGCGCAGAGCAGGAATGTTGATATCGTTATGGTTGCGATACGTTATCTGGAGCGGGCCAGAACGCTTGCCTCAACGCACGTCGGGCAGGCTATCCGGCGTACGCGCGCCGGCGCGGGCCTTGCTGCCTGGCCGCTACCGGCCCGCGTGGGATTGCTCGGTGCAGGCGCGACGCCAAGCAGCGGGCGCAGCTATCCCGCCGTGCGGTGCCGGACTACTTGATGGCGGCGCCGCCTCGAACGACCCAGACGTTGGAATGGGTGTCGGTGAACGTGCGTGCCCCGTGCGCCCGTTGATCGAACTGGGGATGGGTCGCGCCAACCCCGTTGGCGAAGAACGCCATGTCGTAAACGCCGCCGACAAGCTGGTCTGTTCCATCGCCAGGGGCAGCGACATAGAACGGCTCGACCGACCCGTCGAAGATGCTGTTATGGTTTTGCCCGGCCTGTGGTGCGCCGAGTTGGTTCCAGAACACGCTCTCCAACCCCGGTTTCTTGGGGCCGTTCACGGGTGCGACGTAGAACGTGGTGGTCGCCGTGTACGTGTTGAAATCGACTCGGACCCATTCCGGCGTAACCCCATCGGCCGGGAACGGCACCGGCAACGTGCTGGTGGCGGTCCACTGATTGTTCCAGTAGTCGCGGCTGAACCCGGTCAGATGGCTGTTGGGGTCCAGCCCGAGTGTCATGCCATGGGGGAAGCCGGCGATCAGGCTGGGGCCAGGCTTGGCCGTGACAAGGGCGACGATGGTTGCCGTGTCCAGTGACGGCGTCGCCTGCGACAGGCCGGTCAGCGCGGGGCTGTTCGATAAGGCGTAGCCTGCGACGGGCGTTGCCAGGTAGGCCGAGGGCAGCGGCGCGGTCGAGGGCGCGCGCGGCGTGGCGCTCACCTCTGCGGAGAGATAGCCCAGGCTCAGCGCATTGCCGGCCCCCATGCGGTAGTAGCCGGTATGGTTGTTCTTCTGGGTGTCGATGAAATTCGGTGTGTCGCTGCTGGCTACGGGATGGATGCTCTCCCCGCCAGACGTGCCGCCCTTGTAGAGGTAGTACCGGGTGACCGGCGTGGACGAGGTGACCGGGCTGGCGCTGATCTGCACGGTTGCGTCGGCAGCCACAGCCGATACGCCGACGGGGGCCGCGATCGGCTCCACGGGATAGTTGGCCGGATTCCACAGGTGACGGAACATCGCCCCCGTCTCGGGATAGCTGCCGTCCGACAGCATGCCCGGGTAGCCGCCGTCACTGTCCCAGTAGGTCGCGTAGAGGCAGCTTTGGGCGCGGCACCAATCGAAGACATCTTTGACGTAATTGCCGAAATTGTCCTGGTTGACGCCCCACTCAGGAAAGGCCAGCGGCTTGCCGTGGCTGGTCGCCATGCCGGCGATCTCGGTCAGGCCGTTGCTCAGCATCTCCTGGAACGCCGCGTCCGGATCGGGCGCGTTGGTCTGGTTGTTGAGCCCGTAGTAGAAATCCATGCCCATAACATCGACATACGCGTCGCCCGGATAGGAATTCGTGATTGGGTCGCCGCCCACGTTGGGACACCAGACGAAACGGAAGCGGCCAGTTGGGTCGTTGGCGCGGAATACGGTCACGAACTGCTGGAAGGCAGCGATGTACTGCGCTTCCTGCCCGGTTGCGGCCCAGGGCATTTCGCCCGCCATGTTTTCTTCCCACCCGGTGCGTATGTAGATGATCGACTGGCCGGGTATGGGACCGGGCGGGATGCTGGCCAGCACGGTTTGTGCAACAGTCGCGTAGTCGGTGTTGTAGGCGCCCGAAGCGGCCGCCGACAGGCTGGCGCCGTCCCAGATTAACGGCACGCTCAACAGGCGCGAGCCGGCTACGCCTGCTGCGTTGACCGTCGCGTACTCGTTGCTGCCCAGCACGTAGGCGACCGAGTTCAGGAAATCGCCTTCCCAGCCCTGACCCGAATGAATCGAGGCGAAATCCATCACTCGGCCAAGCCAGGCATTCACGCCCTCGAAACTGCCCGGGCTGTCATCGGCGTAGAAGCCCAGCAGCGTCGGGCTGGGCGGTACGGGTGTCGCCTTGAAGTTGCCCGGTGGCACGTAACTGCCCGTGCCCGTGGTTTGCGCGGCAGCAATTCCCGGCAACAAAATCAGGGCAGCAAGCAGATGTCGGTGCATGTCTAATCCTTCAGCGCGTAATGTTGGCGCGAGGCAGCATGGCTGCCGGTTGATGTGAGGCAGCATGGCTGCCGATTGCGGGACAGACCGCAACAACAATTCGCTCGCGTTTTGTTACGATTTCCAAGTAATGTGTTGCGCAGCCGTTGGGCTTTGCTACGACGCACTTAGGCCGATCACGTCACATCTTGTCCAGTCAGGAATTGCGGTTTCTCTCGGCGGTGGCCAAACGCATGCGATACGTTGCCCGTCGGCACCTCTGCTGCCGCGGAGCGTTGCGGCCCCGATCTCAAAAGTATTGTCCGCTCTAAAAAAGGACGGGCTGCTTCTACTCTCAGTCGGCCGGGCTGGGCAAACCGATCGTCACCAGGGCGTGCAGTCTCTCGCCAGGCGCCAGAACACGCAGGCCCTGATCGGCGTCGTCGTCCAGACGGTTTATCGCGTCCGGCATGTTGCTGACCGGTTCCAGGCCAAGAAAATCGCGCCCTGCCGGGGTGTAGATCTGGAGGTGATCCATCGGCGGACCGGACGACAGAACCAGCGCGGTCCCCTGTTCCGGCATGGTCACGGTCGCCGTGCCGTCCCAGCCGGCATAGCATGAGTCGATCTCGCTTCGGCCGAGCAGCCGGCCGCCGGCGAACTCGGCCGCACCCTCCACCGGCACGCGGCTTGCCGGCAGCCCGGTGGAGCCGGTCGTCCAAAGCGTGTCGGCGTCGAAGCGCAGCGTGGTCAGGGGCGTACGGGCGACGTAAGGATGCAGGCCCAGCCCCGCCGGCCATGGGAGGGTGTCGCGGTTCTCCACGGACAGGGCTACGTCCAGGTGATCGTGGTAGAGCGTGAACAGCAATTCGGCATGGTAGGCGAACGGCCACTGGCCCGCCGGGTCGCGCGGCGGCCTGTGGTCTAGTGCGAGGCGCGCCCGCCGCTCGGAGGCCTCGGCCACGTCCCAGGCCCGCATCCAACCATTGCCGTGGATGGTGTGCGGGCTGTCGCCGAAATTGCGGGCCAGCTGCCAGGTGCGGCCGGCGAAGGTGAACCGGCCATCGGCGATACGGTTGGCATACGGGATCAGCGGATAGCCGGCCACCGCGCGGCCGTTCTGTGCGGCCAGCCGCGGGTCGGCCACCGGCCGCAGCAGCGCGGCGCCGCGATAGGTGAAGGCGGCGATGGCGCCGCCGGTCTCCGGATCGAGGATCAGGTGCAGGTCGCCGGCCGTGAGTTCTATCGTCATGGAAAGTCAGCGTCGGGCGCGGAGCGCGGTTGCCAGCGTGCCGTCGTCGAGCACCTCCAATGCCCCGCCGATCGGCACGCCCTGAGCCAAGCGGGTGATGCGTATCTTCGCGGCTGCCAGGCGGTCGGTCAGCCAGTGGGCGGTGGCCGCGCCATCGACGGTGGCCGACAACGCCAGGATGATTTCGCCCAGGTTGCTGTCCCTCGCGCGCAGCAGGAGGGGAGCCAGGTTCAAATCCAGTGGTCCGGTGCCGGACAGTGCGGAGAGCGTGCCGCCCAGCACGTGGTACAGGCCCCGATAGACGCGCACGCGCTCCAGCGCCCATAGATCGCCTACCGTCTCCACCACGCACACCATGCTGCGGTCGCGTTCGGGGTCCGCACAGATCGTGCATGGCGACTTGCTGTCGAGGTTGCCGCACTGCTCGCACGTCTTTACTGCCCGCGCCGCCGCCGCCAGCGCCTGGGCCAGCGGCACCATGCGCGTCTCCGGCGACTGCAGCAGCTTGAGCACCAGGCGGCGCGCGCTGCGCTGGCCCAACCCGGGCAGGCGGGCGAAAAGCTGGATGAGGGTGTCGAGTTCGGGGCCGCCCATGAATCAGCTGTCGGCTTCAGCTATCAATCGTCAGAGGCGGCTACGCTTCAAAACGGCAATTTTAGGCCGGGGGGCAATTCCATGCCGCCGGTCACGCGGCTCATCTCATCGGCCATCGTGGCGTCGAGCTTCTTCTTGGCGTCGGTGTGGGCCGAGGCGATCAGGTCCTCCAACATCTCCAGCTCGGTTGGATCGGCGAGCTTCGGGTCGATCTTGATGCGGCGCATGTCGCCCTTGCCGCTGAGCGTCACGCACACCATGCCAGCGCCGGACTGGCCCTCCACCTCCATAGCCTCGAGCCTGGTCTGCATTTCGGCCATCTTGGCCTGCATCTGCGACGCCTTTTTCATCATGTCGGCCATGTTCTTCATCGTTCGGTCTCCATCAGGTGACGGGGCTCGATCGCGATCGGAGCCTCCATAAGGTCGGCGGGTTCGGTTTCGGCGCCGCCCGTTTCCGGGTCGTCGGGGGCAAAGCTGGGTGCCGGTTCGCCGCCAAGGCTGATCTGGGCGGGCAGACCGTACGCATCGGCAGACGGGTCACGCACGGCTTCGATGCGGGCGCCTGGAAACGCCTCCATGATGGCGCGCACCAGCGGGTGGTCGGCGGCGGCGTTGCGCCGAAGCTGGTCGGCAGCCTGGCCCTGCTCGGCCAGGGTAGGCTCGCCCGCGGACGTGGCAAGCGCCACGGTCCAGCGCGTGCCGGTGGCGCGCAGCAGTAGGGCGCCCAGTTGTGGGGCCAGGGTGCGCGGTGCGTCGGCATGCGGCCGCAGCTCGATGACCGGCGGCGCGAAGCGCACCAGGTGGACCGAGTGCAGCAAGTGGCCGTGCAGCAGCACCTCGCGCTCGGCCAGCGCCAGCGCCAGCACGTCGCGGAACGAGGCCAGGCGGGGCGAGGGAGCCCGGGCCGGTTCGGCAAGCGCCACTGCGCCGCCGGCGGCCATCGCACGCGCGCCGCCGCCGCTCGGGCCAGGTTCCGGCGGACCGGGCTGCGGCGTGGCCGACTGGCCTTGCAAGCGGCGGACCAGTTCGCCTGGGGGCGGCAGGTCGGCCACATGGCATAACCGGATCAGCACCATCTCCGCTGCGGCCCGCCGGTCCGGCGCCGCCTCGACCTCGGTGGCGCCCTTCAGCAGCATCTGCCAGGCGCGGCCGAGCACCGGGATCGACAGCGCATCCGCCAGCGCCGTCCCGCGGATGCGCTCGGCTTCCGGCAGTTCCTGGCTGCGCCGAAGGTCGGGGATTGATTTCAGGCGCGACAGCGTGTGGGTCAGATCGAGCAGATCGCCCAGTATTTGGCCCATGTCGGCGCCCAGCGTATAGGCACGCTCGGTGATGGCCAGGACATCGGCCGGGCGGCCTTGCATGGCCGCCTCCATCAGGTCGAACACCACGCCGCGGTCGGCAGTACCCAGCATGTCCGCAACCGACGCGGACGTCACGATGCCGTCGGCGCCGGTGTCTTGGGCGATCGCCCGGTCCAGCAGCGACAGCCCGTCGCGCACCGAGCCGTCGGCGGCGCGCGCGATCGCGGCCAATGCCTCCTGCTCGATGCCCACCTGCTCGGCCGCGGCGATCTTGGCATAGTGCGCGGCGAGACCGGCGAGCGGGATGCGGCGCAGGTCAAAGCGCTGGCAGCGCGACAGCACGGTGACCGGCACCTTGCGTATCTCGGTCGTGGCGAAAACGAATTTTACGTGCGGTGGCGGTTCCTCCAGCGTCTTCAGCAGCGCGTTGAACGCGTTGCGCGACAGCATGTGCACTTCGTCGACGATGAACACCTTGGTGCGCGCCTGCATCGGGCGGAAGCGCGTGGCCTCGATGATCTCGCGCACGTCGTCCACGCCGGTGCGGCTGGCCGCGTCCATCTCGACCACGTCCGGGTGGCGGTCGGCCAGAATGGCGCGGCAGTTGTCGCATACGCAGCATGGGTCCGGCGTGGGGCCACCCTGCCCGTCTGGTCCCACGCAGTTCAGCGCACGGGCGATGATGCGGGCGGTGGTGGTTTTGCCGACGCCGCGCACGCCCGTCAGCATGAAGGCATGCGCGATGCGGTTCAGCGCGAAGGCGTTGCGCAGGATGCGCACCATCGCGTCCTGGCCAATCAGATCATCGAAGGTGGTCGGCCGATATTTGCGGGCCAGCACGCGATACGGGGTGGCCTGCACCGGCGCGGGGGCAGGCTTGCACGCTGGTGCCGGCGCGTCGCCGAATAGGCCGGGACCGTCCGGCACCGGGGGCGTAAGGTCCTGGTCCGGCGCGTCAGACATGGGTGATAGCGGGCCCTTGGCCAAAAAGGCCAAAGGCGGCCCGTGTACGATGAGCGAGGTGGGAGGCCAACAAACGACCCGAACGTTGACCCACTGCGGCTGCTTCCTTCCGGACCTGACCGGGTTGGCAGGGCGCCCGTCCGCCGCTGACCTCCCGCCGGGAATATCGGCCGGGGCGGGGCCGAACGCAAGCGCGGCCCTGCCCCTCCGGGAGAGTCGTCACAAGCCAAGCGCGGCGAGGGTTCGGGCGACCACGACGTCTTCGCGATAGAGAGCCAGCGCGCGCGCCAGCCCTGCTTTGCCCAGGCTGGCCCGCAGCGCCGGGTCGCACGACAGGCGCAGCAAGGCGGCGGCCAACGGCACCACGCTGGCGGGCGGCACGAGCAGGCCGGTAACGCCATCGGCTACCTGCTCACGCGGGCCGCGTATGTCGGTGGCCACCACCGGCAGGCCGGTCAGCATGGCCTCGATCACCGACATCGGCAGACCCTCGAAGTGGCTGGGGAGCACGAAAACGTCGGAGGCGGCCAGAATGGCCGACACGTCCGTGCGGTAGCCGAGCAGCCGCAGCCGCTCGTCCAGGCCCGACGCGTCGAAATAGGGCTGCATGTCCGGGCCGTGATCGGAGGCGAGGCGCTCACCCACGACCCATAAATCCGCGTCCACAGCGCGCATGGCATCCAGCAGTTCGGGGTATCCCTTGTGGCGCACCAGGCGGGACAGCGCGGTGACCACCACCCGATCGGGCGGCGTGCCGAGCGACTGGCGCACCGCGGCGCGGGCGGCGGCGTCGGGGTGGAAGATGGCCGGGTCGCGTCCGTTGCCTACGGGTATGGGCGCGCGATGAATATGCAGCCGGCGAGCATCCTCCGCCTCCTCGCTCGAGACAGTGAGAAACACGTCGGTCAGCCGGCCCGCCAGCCACTCGGTAGCCAGCGAGGCGGCGCGGCGCGGCCAGCGGGCCGGCTGGTTGAATAGGAAGCCGTGACAGGTATAGGCCACGCGCGGCACGCCGGCGGCACGCGCGGCCAGCCGCGCCAAAAAACCGCTGATCGGCATGTGAGCGTGCACCAGATCGGGTTTTTCGCGCCGGAACAGCCGGTAGAGCGCCAGGAACGCGCGCGCTTGAGCAAGCGGGGACAGGCTCCGGGCCAGAGGCAGTGCCACGATGTGGAAACCTTCCGCGCGAGCGTCGGCCAGCAACGGGCCATCCGCGCTCACACCGATCACCGCGTGGCCGCGGTCGCGCAGGCCGCGCATCAGCGGCAGCAGGAAGTGCCGCAGCGAGAAGTCGACGTTGGTGACTTCTATTATGGTCGCCGGTCGCCGGCCGCCGGTCATCGGATGCTGACGGCTGACGGCTGTCACCCGACCTTGGTGATCGCCCATTTCACGTGCTGCGGGCCGTCTTGCGGGCCGGTCAGAACAACCTGCTCGCTGCGCCGGGGGTCGGCGCCGCCCAGGTAGATGCTCTCCTCCAGGCTCACACGGGCGCCCTCGGCACGCAGGCGCCAACCGCCGCTGGGCAGGCGCAGCAGCACCGCCTCGCCATCCTGTTGCAGGCTGGCGATCACGGCGGGATGCAGATGGAAGCGTACGACATAGGGTTGCGGACTGGATGCCTCGATCACGTCCTCGCCGCGTATGTCTTCGCCGCTCTCGGCAAGGTATAGCCGGCGGCGGTGTGTGGCGCCGAATGGCCGGCGGTAGCCGTCATGGCTTGCCTCCAGCCAGTGTGCGCCGTTGGCCTCCTGGCGTTCGACGGCGACCTTCTCAGGTCGCCGGCCCAGGCCGCCGGGCTTGAGTTCGGAGGAGCTGGTGTCGGCGATCACCAACGTCGAATGGGCGGCCGTGGCACGGGCGGCATCCGTCCAGGCCGCCGCGCCGATGGGGGCGGCGCCGCAGTTCACGACCAACCGCTCGCGCCCCATCGACAGCTCGAAGCTGAGCGTGCCGGCATGGGCCATGCGGTCCTGCCCGGGGGGTGGCGGGGCGCCGGCATCGACGATCAGAACGGTGCGGCCAGCCAGCAGACGGTGAAACCCGGCGTCAGGAAGGGCAGCGGGTGCACGGCCAGCACGGCCGGCCTGGGTCAGCACGAGCTCGATCAGGGTCGCCGGTTCGTCGCGCGTGCCGTTGAACAGGGCCAGGCCGCCATCGCCGTGGCGCAGGGCACGCAGGCCGAGCGACAGGCGGTCGATGGCCGCACCCAGGGCGGCGGGTGCGTTGGCCGCGGCGACGTGCAGCAGGGCGCGCGTCTCGATCAGGTCCTTCAGCGCCACCAGATGGGCGGCCGGGCTGCGCTCGACATGGCTGCCGTCGGGCAGCACCTGGCGCCCAATCTCCTGCGGCAGGAAGCGCAGCGCACGCGCCAGGTACGGCGCGTGGTCCGGCAACGCGATGGCGGCCGCGATCAGGCCGCGCAGGGCGGTCAGCGCGCGGCCGTCCTGCTCCTCGGCTGGCAGGGCGGCCGAGAGGATCCGGGCGTCGGAGACGAGCCGGCCCATCATCCGGTGGCGGAACACATCGTCGGCGCTGGCGGCGAAGAAATCGTAGTGGCCGAGCCAGGCGGCAATGCGGCTGCCGGCCACGTCCGGCCGCTGGGCGAGCGGATCGGCGTCGCCGCCGGCGATCCAGTCGCCCACCAGGGCGCGAGCGCGCATGCGGGCGGCGTCCGTGCCGATCACCCGCAGGTCGCGCAGCCAGGTGAAGCCGTGCGCGTGGGCGCGCATTACCGGATGGCCGCCAGTATCGGCCCAGCCGCCGGGCTTGAGCACCCGCATGGCGCCCGACAGCGTGAGTTCGCCGCGCAGCAGGCGGGCGCCACGCGCCGGATCGCCTGGCCAGGGGTCGCGCACCGGCACCGCGGGCGCGTCGGGCACGCTCATGCGCAGGCTGGGCAGGCGGGCCAGGCGCAGGCGTATGCCGCGCAGGCTGCGGCCCAACTTCAAGCGCCCGGCCTCACGCCGCTAGGCCGCGTATGGCACTGATGGCGGCAGCGTAGTCCGGCGCACCGAACACCGCTGTGCCGGCAACGAACGTGTCGGCCCCAGCCGCGATGCAGCGCGGCGCCGTATGAGCGTCGATGCCGCCATCGACTTCCAGCCGGACGTCGCGACCCGATGCATCGATCAGCCGACGCAGCTCGGCGATTCGGGTGAGTTGGCTGTCGATGAATTTCTGGCCGCCAAAACCTGGATTGACCGACATGACCAGAACGATGTCCAGCAGGTCGATCACGGTGGCCGCGTGCGCGATCGGCGTGCCGGGGTTCAGCACCAGGCCGGCCTTCTTGCCGAGTGCGCCGATGGCCTGCAGCGAGCGGTGCGGGTGCGGACCGGCCTCGGGGTGGAACAGGATGTGATCGGCCCCGGCCTCGGCGAAGGCGGCGAGATAGGGGTCGGCGGGCGCTATCATCAGGTGAACGTCGAACGGCATGCGAGTGAGTTTGCGCAACGATTTGAGGACGACAGGTCCGAAGCTTATATTGGGAACGAAATGGCCGTCCATCACGTCGAGGTGCAGCCAATCCGCACCGGCAGCCTCGATCGCGGCGACCTCATCGGCCAGGTGGGCAAAATCGGCCGCGAGCAGGCTGGGGGCGACGAGGACGGGGTTCTGCGGCATTGGGGGGTTCTAGTGTGACGCAACGTTGCCGGGCAAGCGAGAGCCGTATTCGGTCGTCACGTGCCGCGCTTCACGAACCGGGCGCAGAAAAACCCGTCCATGCCGCCCAGATACGGCCATAGCGCCGGCGTGGTGCGCAGCGCGCCGGCCTCGGTGCGGGCTTCGGGTAGCCCGGCCATCTCCTCGACCGTGAACGGGGCCGGCATCAGCCCGAACCGTTCCAGGCCTTGCACACGCTGCGGCCCCTCCTCCTCCTGCAGCGAGCACACCGCATAGACCAGCCGGCCGCCCGGCCGCAGCATGGCGGCGGCGGCTTGGATCAAGCGGTCCTGGCCGGCGGTCAGCGCTGCCAGATCACCTGCCCGCTTGATGTGAGGCAGGTCGGGGTGGCGGCGGATCGTGCCGGTGGCCGAGCAGGGCGCGTCCAGCAGAACCGCGTCCAGTAGCTCGGCTGGACGCCATACCAGCGCGTCGGCCTGCACGATCTCTGGCGTCAGGCCCAGGCGGGCCAGGTTTTCGCGCAGGCGAGGAAGCCGGCGCTCGCTGGCCTCGATGGCTGCGACCTGGGCGCCGGATGCGGCCAGTTGCGCCGCCTTGCCGCCGGGTGCCGCGCACAGGTCGGCAACGCGCTCGCCGGAGCGGGCGCAAAGCAGCCGAGCAGGCAGGGCGGCGGCCGCGTCCTGCACCCAGAACTGGCCCTGGGCGAAGCCCGGAACATCGGTCACCCGGGTGCCGGCCGGCAGCCGCACCGAACCGGTGGGCAGCAGCGCGCCGCCATCCGGCACGGCAGCGCCCGGCAGCAAGGTTAGATCCAACGGCGCCTCCTGCTGGTGCGCCAGCGCGATCGCGCGTGCCTGGGCGCCCCAAGACGCCCATAGCCAGGGCGGCGTATCCAGCCGCGGGGCATCCAGTTCGGCCATTGCCGCCGGCCCGCCTTCGGCCACACGGCGCAACACGGCGTTCACCAGCCCGGCGAACGGCGCCAGCTTCTGCGCCCGCGCCAGCGCTACCGAGGTCGCCACCGCGGCATGGGGCGGGGTATCGAGAAGCAGCAGCTGGGCAGCGCCCAAACGCAGGATCAGCCGCACGGCCTCGGGGGGGGCGCGCCTGAGATGCGGCTCGATCACCGCATCCAGCGTTCCGGCGCGGCGCAGCACGGTCGCGGCCAGCCGATGGGCGGCAGCACGGTCGCGCGGGTCGCCCACCGGCAGCCGGTCCAGCGCCTCCTCCAACGGCCGGTGCTGGTCGATGACGGCGCGCAACAATTGCACGGCAAAAAGGCGTGTGTTGTCCATGGGCGCGGTAGATGGCGCAGGACCGGGCCGCGTGATAGGGCCGCGCGATGCACGCCCTGCCATCATGGGTCCTGGCAAGATCCAGGCTCGTCCTGGTGCTGTTCTGCCTCGCCTGCTGGCTGCCGGGCTTCTTCGCCCTGCCGCCTGGCGATCGCGACGAGAGCCGGTTCGCCCAGGCCACCAAGCAGATGAACGAGACCGGGGATTACGTGCGTATCCTGAACGGCGCGGTGCCGCGCAACCGCAAGCCGATCGGCATCTATTGGCTGCAGGCCCCGTTCGCACTGGCGGCCGGGCCCGGCCTCGCCAACCCGATCTGGCCCTACCGCATGCCGTCGCTGCTCGGCGGGGTGCTGGCCGTGCTGGCCACCTACCAAGCCGGCCTGCTGCTCGTCGGGGACCGGGGCCGCGCCACCCTGGCCGCTTCCATGCTGGCGGCAAGCGTGGCGCTGGTGGCCGAAACGCATATCGCCAAGACGGACGCGGCCTTGCTGGGCGCCACCACGCTGGCGATGGGCACGCTGGCGCGCGCATGGCTGGGTACCCGGATCGCGCACTGGCAAGCGGCGTTGTTCTGGCTGAGCGCCGCGGCCGGCATACTGCTGAAGGGCCCGATCACGCCCATGGTGCTGGCGCTGGCTATGGCCACGCTGTGTGCATGGGAGCGCCGGACCAGGTGGCTGGCGCCGCTTCGCCCTGCCTGGGGCGTGCCGCTGATGCTGGCGGCCGTGCTGCCGTGGTTCGTGGCGATCGGCATGGCCACGCGTGGCCGCTTCTTTGCCGATGCCGTGGGTGGCGACCTTGCGCAGAAGCTGACCGGCGGGGCCGAGGCGCACGGCGCGCCGCCGGGCCTGCACGTGCTGCTGCTGCCGCTGCTCGCCTTTCCGTCCACGCTGCCGGTGGTGGCGGGTTTGCCGGCAGCCTGGGCCGGGCGGCGCGAGCCCGCAACACGCTTCCTGATAGCCTGGGCCCTGCCCGCGTGGCTGGTGTTCGAGGCGGTGCCGACCAAGCTGCCGCACTACACCTTGCCGCTCTACCCCGCGGTCTTTCTGCTGGCCGCCCGCGCGATCGGCAGTCCCGGTCCGCGTTGGAGCAGGGTGGCGGGCGGGATCGGCCTGGCCGTGGCGGCTGGCGTGCTGGCCGGCTCAGCCGCCGTGTTGCCAATCCTACTCGACGCGCCCTGGTGGCTGGGCATCCCCGCCCTGGCCGCAACCTGCGTCGCGGCGCAGTTCGCCTATCGGAGGCGCCTCATCTGGGCGCTGGCGGCTGCGATACCGCTCTACGCCTGCCTTCTGCAACTGGAGTTGCCCCGGCTTCCCGCGCTGTGGATCGCCCCACGCCTGGCGGCGAGCCTGTGGCAGCATTGGCCACAGATGAACGGGCAGGGACGCGGGCTGGCGGTGGCGGGCTATGCCGAGCCCAGCTTGGTGTTCCTGGCCGGCACGCAAACACAGCTGCTTCCTACGGGTGACGAGGCTGCACGGGGGCTGATGGATGGTACGATCGGCTTGGCCGTCATCAGCGACCGGGAAACTAGCCGGTTCACCTCAGCCGCCGGCCGCCTGGGATACTCGCCACGCCGGCTCGCTACGGTTCGCGGCTTCAACCCGTCGCGCGGACGGTGGGTAACGTTGGAGCTTTTTGTCAGGTAGAGGGTGGCCGGCCCCCTGCCGCACGACGCACGTCGTTGATGGCCTGCAGCAATGCCGGTGTGGTGAACGGCTTGGCCAGAAAGCGCTCGTAGGCCGACATGCCGCGCAGTTCCGCATATCGCCCGCTGATATAGACCACGGGAAGGCCGGGGCACAGCGCGCGCGCAGCGCGGGCAAATGCCAAGCCGTCCATCCCCGCGCCGAGATTGATGTCCGTTACGACAACGGAGGGTGGATTTTCAGGCCGCAACAGCCCAAGGGCGGCTTCCCCGGTGCCGATGCCTTGGATAAGCAAGCCCGCCTCGTTCAGCGCTTCGTAAAGACAATCACGGACCAGATCATCGTCTTCGACTAGCAGAATGTCCAAGAGATCCCCCGCGTGCACGACACCGTTTTGCGGCAAACAACCGTAGATTGAACTACACGAAGATGTGAGTATGACCAACTGTGCCTTATTTACAATTCGCAATGAGTTTTGATAGGTAAAACATTGCCTAGGAGGGGTTGCTGAGGAAATAATCCTACAACCAAACTCTGGGTGACCATTGATCGACGACACACTCATCGCGCTGCGTGCCGGCCAGTCCGGTGATCGTGTAGCCGCCCTGCAAGCCGAGCTGTCGCAGGCCGGTTTTGTGTCCGGACCAGCCGATGGCTGGTTTGGTCCGGTCACCGAGGCCGCAGTGAAGCGTTTTCAGCAATCGTGCTCGCTACCGGCGGACGGTGTTGCCGGATCCCGCACGCAGTCTGCCTTGGCGCTCGTTTCTGCCCAGGCAAAACCCAAGACGATCGATCTTGCGATCGTGCGGCGAATGTTCCCCGACACGCAGCCGGCGCCGATCGCGCGCAATTTGCCTCAGGTGTTAGAATGTCTGACGGAAGCCGGCCTTGGCATGCCTGTTCCGACTCTGGCAGCCCTGGCTACAATCAGGGCAGAAGCGGAGTGCTTCGAGCCGATCGCCGAAGTGGTGAGCTGCTATAACACCAGCAGTCACGGGCACGATTTCGATCTGTACGACCGCAGGGTCGAGCTGGGCAACAGGGGACCGCCGGACGGCGCCGATTTCCGTGGCCGTGGCTACGTGCAACTGACCGGACGAACGAACTACGCCACCTTCGGCCCCCGGATTGGCGCCGATCTTCTGGCCAGGCCCGGCCTGGCCTGCGACCCCGTCATTGCGGCCAAGCTTCTGGCTGCGTTCATCGGCGCCGAAGCGAGCGCGATCGAAGCGGCGTTGCTCGGCCGCCGGTTCGCCCAGGCGCGACGCTTGATCAATGGCGGAACGCACGGTTTGCAGAGGTTTACCGACGCCTACTGCACGGGCGCCGCGGCGCTTGGCCTGGAGCACTGAAGCGCTGCGGCGGCGGCGCAGTAGACGGTCGCCCTGGTGACACCGCCGTATATGGCCTCATGTTGACGGCGCGGCGCCGCCTGCCCGCAGGGAGACTGGTTATGCAAACGCGCAGCGTGGCTACCGTGATCGGTGGATCGGGGTTCGTCGGCCGCTACGTGGTCAAGCGGCTGGCCGCCGCCGGCCACGTGGTGCGGGTAGCGGTGCGCGACCCGGAGCGCGCGATATCGCTCAAGCCAATGGGCCGGGTCGGTCAGGTTGTCGCCCTCTACGCCAACATCACCGCCGACAGCACGCTGATCCGCGCCATCGAGGGTGCCGACATCGTGGTGAACCTGGTGGGCGTGCTGGCCGAGCGCGCTTCCGGTGATTTCGACCGCATCCAGGCCGAAGGTGCCGGCCGGGTCGCGCGGCTGGCCGCCGCCTCGGGCGTGAAGCAGATGGTGCAGATGTCGGCGATCGGGGCGGCTGCCGACAGTCCCGCCCAATACGCGCGCAGCAAGGCGCAAGGCGAGGTGCTGGTTCGACAGCATTTTCCGCAGGCGAGCATTCTGCGGCCATCGCTGGTGTTCGGGTCCGAAGACCAGTTCTTCAACCGCTTTGCCTCGTTGGCGATGATCTCCCCGGTCATGCCGGTGATCGCCGGGGCCAGCCGGTTCCAGCCGGTTTACGTGGGCGATGTGGCCGATGCGGTGATGGCCTGCCTGAACAAGCCGGAGGCGGCCGGCGTACTCTACGAGCTAGGCGGGCCGAAGGTGATGACCTTCCGCGAGATACTTGGCTGGATCCTGGCGCAGACCGGCCGGCACCGGCCGTTGATTCCCCTGCCGGACCCGGTGGCGCGGCTGATGGCGGCCATCCCGTTCAGCGGCCTGACCCGCGACCAGCTGCTCATGCTGCAGCGCGATAACGTCGCCGATTCGGCAATGCCGGGTTTGGCCGCCCTGGGCATCATGGCAACGCCGATCGACCTGATCGTACCAGGTTACCTGGCACGCTACCGCAAAGGTGGTTTAAGGCCAGGAACACCGATGGTGCCGGAACGGACCTAATTCGGGAGACAAATCGGATAGCTCGGTCGATCTGCTAATCTACCGTCGAAATCAGGTCACGTATGCTGACCTGTTCGCGGAATGGGACTCCCAAGCAGCGTCTCTCGTCGTTAAAGATGCTCTGACGCAGGCTTTTGCCGCGCCGGGGAAGGCTGAGCGATGACCGACCGGATGCTGCAGTTCACTACCCTGCCGCAGCACCAACCGGACAAGCGGGACGTGGCTGCACGCCGGGCCGATTTTGACGAGATTTACCAAAATTTTGCCATTCCGCGCGCCCAGGCGCAGTCCGGCCGGTGCAGCCAGTGCGGCGTGCCGTTCTGTTCCATCCACTGCCCGCTGAACAACAACATACCCGACTGGCTGAAGCTGACCGCCGAGGGCCGGCTGGACGAAGCCTACGAGGTGAGCGCGGCGACGAACAACTTCCCCGAGATTTGCGGCCGCATCTGCCCGCAAGATCGGCTGTGCGAGGGCAACTGCGTCATTGAGCGCGGGTTCGAGAGCGTCACCATCGGAGCGGTGGAGCGCTTCATCACCGACAACGCCTTTGCCCAGGGTTGGGTGAAGCCCGTCGCACCCCGGCAGGAGCTGCTGCAATCCATCGGCATCGTGGGCGCCGGCCCGGGCGGCCTGGCGGCGGCCGAGGAACTGCGGCGGCGGGGCTACCAGGTGCATGTCTACGACCGGCACGACCGTGCGGGCGGGCTGATGATGTACGGTATCCCCGGATTCAAGCTGGAAAAGGAGATCGTGCTGCGCCGCTGGCGCTTGCTGGAGCAGGGCGGCATCGTGTTCCACCTGAGCATGGAGGTCGGCCGCGACGTGCCGTTCTCGGAGTTGCGCGCGCGCCACGACGCGGTGCTGCTGGCCACCGGTGTGTATCAGGCGCGCGAGCTGGGCGGCCCGGGGTCGGGCCTGCCGGGGATCGTGAAGGCGCTGGATTTCCTGATCGCGTCCAACCGCAAAGGCCTGGGCGACGAGGTGCCGGATTTCGACAGCGGAATGCTGGATGCGGCCGGCAAGAACGTGGTGGTGATCGGCGGCGGCGACACGGCGATGGATTGCGTGCGCACCAGCGTGCGCCAGGGTGCCGCCTCGGTGACGTGTCTGTACAGGCGCGACAGGGCGAACATGCCGGGATCGTTGCGGGAAGAAAAGAACGCCGAGGAGGAGGGCGTGGTGTTTCGCTGGCTGTCCGCGCCCGAGGCGTTCTCCGGCGACAACCACGTGAGCGGCGTGCGCGCAGTACAGATGCGGCTGGGGTTGCCGGATGCTTCGGGGCGGCAATCGGTCGACGTGGTGGAGAACAGCAGCTTCACCGAGCCGGCCGACTTGGTGATCAAGGCGCTGGGTTTCGATCCGGAGCCGCTGCCGGAACTGTTCGGGTGCGAGGCGCTGGAGGTGAGCCGCTGGGGCACGGTGACGGTGAACCGGCGGTCGTTCCAGACCTCATTGCCCGGCGTGTTTGCGGCCGGCGACATCGTGCGCGGGGCGAGCTTGGTGGTGTGGGCGATACGCGACGGGCGCGACGCGGCCGCACAGATGCACGCGTATCTGCAGCCGAGCGCGCGGGCGCCGATGCTGGCGGCGGCGGAGTAGACCATGGAGCAGGCAACTCAAGACGCGTTCGAGTCCATTCTATGCTTGCTGATGCGGGACTCCACTCGTCGTCATAGCGAGCGCTGCGAAGCCAAGCGGCCTCGCAATGACGGATTGAGAGCGATGCCTCCCGAAACGGATGCTGTAGGCCGCGCCTGAACGGGATGTTCGTTGAAAATCCATATGCAGAAGACGTCCTCGCCGAATGGAACGCTAGAACTTGCGGACTATTTACTGGCTGACTCAGCCCGACGCTTAGCGCTGAACACGCATCCAAAGGGCTACGATGACACGCTCCTATGAAGCCGACTGGAACGCCAACGTCGCCCGCCTTGAACATACCTATTCGCCCACCCAGGAACATGATTCCTGTGGCGTCGGCCTGATCGCGTCGCTGGACGGCAAACCCCGTCGCGCCGTCGTGCAGGCCGGCATCGACGCGCTCAGCGCGCTGTGGCACCGCGGCGCCGTGGACGCGGACGGCAAGACCGGGGATGGCGCCGGCATACACATCGAAATCCCGCAGGACTTTTTCGCCGAAGCCATCGAGCGCGGCGGCGAACGCGCGCAGGACGGACAGATCGCGGTGGGACAGGTGTTCCTGCCGAAAACCGACTTTTCCGCACAGGAGCGCTGCCGGCAGATCGTGGAAACCGAGATCCTGCGCTTCGGCTACCAGATCTATGGCTGGCGCCAGGTGCCGATCGACGTCGGCGTGATCGGCGAAAAGGCCAACGCCACGCGGCCCGAAATCGAACAGATCATGGTGCGCAACACGCCGCTGAGCGAAGCGCGACTGTTCGAGCGCGACCTGTACGTGATCCGCCGCCGCATTGAAAAAGCAGCCATTGCGGCTCAGATCTCCGAATTCTACATCTGCTCGCTATCTTGCCGCTCGATCATCTACAAGGGCATGTTCCTGGCCCAACACCTGGCCGCGTTCTACCCAGACCTCACCGACGAGCGTTTCGTCTCGCGGTTCGCCATCTATCACCAGCGCTATTCCACCAATACGTTTCCCACGTGGAAATTGGCGCAGCCGTTCCGCATGCTGGCGCATAACGGCGAAATCAACACGGTTTCGGGCAACACCAATTGGATGAAGAGCCACGAGACGCGGCTGGCCGCCGGCGAGCTCGACGCCTACATCGACGACATCAAGCCGGTGATCCAGGCCAGCGGCAGCGACACCGCCGTGTTCGACAACGTCTTTGAATTGCTGATCCACGCAGGCCGCGACGCGCCGATGGCAAAGGCACTGATGATACCCGCCAGCATCGGCAACGACGCTACGATGAAGCCGGCGCATGCCGACATGTTCCACTACTGCAATGCGGTGATGGAGCCATGGGACGGGCCGGCGGCACTGTGCGCCACAGACGGGCGCTGGGTGATCGCCGGACTGGACCGCAACGGTCTGAGGCCGCTGCGCTACTCTGTCACCACGAACGGCATGCTGATCCTGGGGTCCGAAGCCGGCATGGTGGCGCTGGAAGAAAGCGACATCGCCGAGAAAGGCCGTATCGGGCCTGGCGAGATGGTGGGCGTCGACCTGGATTCCGGCGCCTTTATGAAAGACGAGGCGCTGCGCGACATGCTGGCCGCCCGCCACCCCTACGGCGCGTGGATTTCACGCGTCAAGAAGATCGACCACATCGTCACGACCGACGCGCCCGAGCCCGTCTATTTCCAGGGCGAGACGCTGCGCCGCCGCCAGCTCGCCGTCGGCATGACCCTGGAGGAGCTGGAAACCATCCTGCACCCGATGGTGGAGGATGCCGTAGAAGCCACCGGCAGCATGGGCGACGACACGCCGATCGCCGTGCTCAGCGAGCAGTACCGCGGCCTGCACCACTACTTCCGGCAAAACTTCGCGCAGGTCACCAACCCGCCGATCGACTCGCTGCGCGAAACGCGCGTGATGAGCCTGAAGACGCGGCTCGGCAATCTGGGCAACGTGCTGGATCAGGACAGCAGCCAGTGCGACCTGCTGCAACTCGAGTCGCCGGTGCTGAGCAACGCCGAGTTCGAGGCGATGCTGCGCACCATGGGCAGCGCGGCCATCGTGGTGGACTGCACCTTTCCGGTGGGGGACGGCGAGGCCGGCTTGCGACAGGCAATTCACCACGCGCGCGAGCAGGCCGAAGACGGCGTGCGCGAGGGCTGCACGCATGTCATCCTGACCGACGAGCACCAGGGGGAAGGGCGCGTGCCGATCCCGATGATCCTGGCCACCGGCGCCATACACACGCATCTGGTCCGCTGCAGCCTGCGCACCTTCACCAGCCTGAACGTGCGCGCCGCCGAGTGCATGGACGTGCACAATTTTGCCGTGCTCATCGGCGTCGGCGCCACCACGGTCAATGCCTACCTGGCACAGGAAAGCATCGCAGACCGCCACCGCCGCGGCCTGTTCGCGCAGGTCAGCCTGAAGGAGGCCGTCGGGCGCTACAAGAAAGCGGTCGACAAGGGGCTGTTGAAGACGATGTCCAAAATGGGCATCTCGGTCGTCTCGTCCTATCGTGGCGGCTACAATTTCGAGGCGATCGGCCTTTCGCGGGCGCTGGTCGGCGAGTTTTTTCCCGGCATGCAATCGCGTATCTCAGGCATCGGCTTGTCCGGCATTGCGCGCCGCTTGCTGAGTCTGCACCGCGCCGCGTGGAATGCCGAGTTCGTAACCTTGCCGGTGGGCGGCCAATACAAACTGCGCCGGCGT
This sequence comes from uncultured Acetobacteraceae bacterium, assembly GCA_964250925.1. Classification (GTDB taxonomy): domain Bacteria; phylum Pseudomonadota; class Alphaproteobacteria; order Acetobacterales; family Acetobacteraceae; genus BOG-908. The sequence continues at coordinate 35,616 of CAXUHU010000008.1, read as the reverse complement.
GGCGAGACCCACGCCTTCGACGGTGGACTGATCCACATGCTGCAAAGTGCGGTGGCCACCGACAGCTACCAGACCTATCGCCGCTACGTCGAAGGCGTACGGCGCATGCCAGCGGTAGCATTGCGCGACCTGCTCGATTTCCGCCGCGAGCGCTGCACGCCGATTTCGGTCGATGACGTGGAAAGCATAACCGAGATACGCAAGCGCCTGCTGGCGCCGGGCATTTCGCTGGGCGCGCTTAGCCCGGAAGCGCACGAGACGCTGTCGATCGCGATGAACCGGATCGGCGCGCGCTCGGATTCCGGCGAGGGCGGGGAAGACCCGGCACGCGCCAAGCCGCGTGCCAACGGCGACAACGCGTCCTCGGCTATCAAGCAGATCGCGTCAGGCCGTTTCGGCGTCACCGCAGAATACCTCAACGCCTGCCGTGAAATCGAAATCAAGATGGCGCAGGGCGCCAAACCCGGCGAGGGCGGCCAGCTCCCCGGCTTCAAGGTGACCGAACTGATCGCAAAGTTGCGCCATTCGACACCCGGCGTCACCCTGATCAGCCCGCCGCCGCACCACGACATCTATTCGATCGAGGATTTGGCGCAGCTCATCTACGACCTCAAGCAGATCAACCCGGATGCGACCGTCTGCGTGAAACTCGTGGCCCGCTCCGGCATCGGCACGATTGCTGCCGGCGTTGCCAAGGCGCGCGCGGACGCCATACTGATCAGCGGCCATGTCGGTGGCACCGGCGCCAGCCCGCAAACCTCGGTCAAGTACGCGGGCCTGCCCTGGGAGATGGGGCTGTCCGAAGCGCACCAGGTGCTGATGCTCAACCGCTTGCGCCATCGCGTGAAACTGCGCGCCGATGGCGGCATCAAGACGGGGCGCGACGTGGTCATCGCCGCCATGCTGGGTGCCGAGGAGTTCGGCATCGGTACCGCCTCGCTGGTGGCTATGGGCTGCATCATGGTGCGCCAGTGCCACAGCAACACCTGCCCCGTCGGCGTCTGCACGCAGGACGAGGCGTTGCGTGCCAAGTTCGACGGGTCGCCGGAAAAGGTGATCAACCTGTTCAGCTTCATCGCCGAAGACGTGCGCGGCATCCTGGCCGAACTCGGTTTTCGGACGTTGGAGGATGTCATCGGCCGCAGCGACCTGCTGGCGCAGGTGAGTCGCGGCTCGAACCTGCTCGACGATCTCGACCTCAACCCGATCCTCGCGCAGGCCGATGCCGGCCCGCACGCCAAGTTCTGCACCCGCGTAGGCCGCAACGAAGTGCCTGAAACTCTGGACGAGCAGATGATCGCCGATGCGCAGGCGCTGTTTGATCGTGGCGAGAAGATGCAGCTGCAATACGGCATACGCAACACGCATCGCGCCATCGGCACGAAGCTTTCATCCCGCATCGTGCGCCGGTTCGGCATGACCGGGCTGGCCCCGGGGCACATTACCGCGCGCCTGCGCGGCAGCGCCGGCCAGTCACTGGGCGCTTTCGCGGTGCAGGGCCTGCGTATCGAGGTGATGGGCGACGCGAACGACTACGTGGGCAAGGGCTTGTCGGGCGCCACCATCGTCGTGCGCACCTCGCCATCGTCCGAGCTGCTGAGCCAGAAGAACACCATCATCGGCAACACCGTGCTGTATGGCGCCACCTCGGGAAAGCTGTTCGCGGCCGGCCAGGCCGGCGAGCGTTTCGCCGTGCGCAACTCTGGCGCGCTCGGCATCGTAGAAGGTTGCGGCAGCAATGCCTGCGAGTACATGACCGGCGGCACGGCCGTGATACTTGGCGAGGTGGGGGACAATTTCGGTGCCGGTTTCACCGGCGGCCTAGCGTTTGTCTATGACCCGGCCAACACGTTCGAGATGCGCCTGAACCCCGATACGCTGACGTGGCAGCGTATCGGCTCACACCATTGGGAGGCCGCGCTCCGCGCGTTGGTCGAGGAGCACGCGCGCGAGACGAGCAGCCGGTATGCCGCCATGCTGTTGCACGACTGGCCCCAGGAGCGGGGGCGGTTTTGGCACGTGGTGCCCAAGGAATTCATCAAATACCTGGCCATGCCGTTGCACGACACTGCCGAAGCGTTGCGGGCTTAGGCGATGCCTGCGCTGAGGAATGCCACGGCCATCGTGGTCGGCGCTGGCGACTTCATCGGATCGGCCATCGTGCGCAAGTTTGCGGCCGAGGGTTACGTCGTCGTCGCCGGCCGGCGTAACGGCGACAAGCTGGGCGCCCTAGTCACGGAAATCGAGGCAGCCGGCGGCCGCTGTATGGCCCGGTCGCTCGACGCGCGGCAGGAGGAGGACGTGGCGGCGTTCGTGGCGGGCGCCGACGCGATCGCGCCCTTGGAGGTGTGCATCTTCAACGTCGGCGCCAATGTCAGCTTTCCGTTGCTGGAGACTACCGAACGTGTGTTCAGGAAGGTGTGGGAGATGGCATGCTACGCTGGATTCCTAACCGGGCGGGAGGCGGCGCGTGCCATGCTGCAACACGGGTGCGGCTCGATCTTCTTCACCGGGGCAACCGCAAGCCTGCGTGGCGCCGCCGGCTACGCTGCCTTCGCGGCCGCGAAGGCCGGGCTGCGGGCAACGGCCCAGTCGATGGCGCGCGAGCTCGGGCCACGCAACGTCCACGTCGCCCACCTGGTGATCGACGCAGGCGTGGATACCGCCTGGGTACGCGAGCGTATTGCCGGCAGCCAGGGTGCCGAGGCAGCCCGGCTGCACGAGCCCGACCGTCTGATGCGGCCGGAGTCCATTGCCGAAGCATACTGGAACCTGCATCAGCAAACGCGAGACGCCTGGACGTTCGAGACCGAGTTGCGCCCGTTCTCGGAGCGGTGGTGACGGCCATGATGCACGTCGATTTCCTGTTCGACGTCGGCAGCCCGAACGCCTATCTGAGCCACGCCGCCATCCCGGGCATCCAGCGGCGAACAGGTTCGATGTTCAGGTACATCCCCGTTCTCCTGGGTGGCATTTTCAAGCTGACGAACAATCAGTCGCCGATGGCGGCGTTTGGCGGCGTCCGCAACAAGCTTGAGTTTCAACGCTTGGAGATGGCCCGCTTTATCCGCCGCTACGGCGTAGAACGCTTCCGCATGAACCCGCATTTTCCGGTCAATTCGCTGCTGGTCATGCGCGGCGCTGTGGCAGCCGAACTGGACGAGGTGTTGGCCCCCTATGTGGACGCGGTATTCCGCGCGATGTGGGAGGAAGGGCGCAAGGTGGACGACGCCAATGTGGTCCGCGCCGCTCTCGACCACGCGGGCCTCGATGCCAGCCGGCTCCTGAGCCGCGCCCAGGATCAGGAGGTGAAAGACACGCTGGCGAGGAACACAGGGCAAGCGGTCGAGCGCGGCGCTTTCGGATCGCCAACCTTCTTTGTTGGCAACGAAATGTTCTTCGGCAAGGACCAGTTGCGTGACGTGGAGGAGGCGCTGCAGACGGCTCGCACGTAGAACTACGCTTCCAGCGGCGTGTGCAGCTTGGCTTGTTCGCTCGGGTCGAACGAGACCCTGCCCGCGTCACGCTCGCGCAGCAGAATCAACGCGTCGCGCGCCGTGTTCTCCAGCCCCGCGCCGCCCGCGTCCAGATGCGCATAGATCGCTTGGCGCATCCGCGCCTCCCAGAATTTTTCCACGTGCAACGCCACCTCGCTCGCCGCCTGCTCGGCCGGCCGGCGGCGGTAGAACGTGGCGATCTGGTTCAGCATGCCTGCCAACTTGTTTGCGTCCATCAACTCTGCCCTCCCGGCGTAGCGCGCCCTGTCCAGCGTTGGCGCGGCGCGCCCTCTCGACGTTGGCGCGGCGCGCCGGCGATGCCATAAGCCCGCCCATGCGCGTACTCTATCATCTTCCCCTCTCTCCGTTCTCGCGGAAAGTCCGCTTGGTGCTGTCCGAACGCCGGCTGCCGTTCGAGCTGAAGGTAGAGCGCGTGTGGGAGCGCCGGCCGGACTACCTGGCCATGCACGCCGCCGGCACGGTGCCGGTGCTGGTCGAAGACAACGGCTTGGTCGTTCCCGATAGCGGGGTGATCTGCGAGTATCTCGAAGAAGCCTACCCCGACACCGCCATGCTGGGCCGCACCCTGGGCGAAAGCGTCGAAATTCGCCGCTTGGTCGCCTGGTTCGACGGCAAGTTCGCGAGCGAGGTCACGCGCAATCTCCTGGGCGAAAAGTACATGAAGCGCCTCTTCGGCCGCAGCCAGCCGGACGTGGCGCTGATCCGCGCGGGCTACGCCAACCTGCGCAGCCACCTCGAATACATCGGCTGGCTGGCCGAACAACGCCGCTGGCTGGCCGGCAACGAGCTGAGCCTGGCCGATTTTGCGGCCGCCGGCCACCTCTCGGCGCTCGATTTCGCGGGCGAGGTCGACTGGAGCGTCTCCGCCCCGGCGCGGGATTGGTACTCCCGGATGAAATCCCGCCCTTCCTTCCGCCCCTTGCTCACCGACCGTGTCGCTGGCGTCGATCCGCCGGCCCATTACCCCGACCTTGATTTCTAAGCACTCCCTCTATGAGGCGCTGCCGCAACCCTGTCGCCTGGGCGCACCCATGGCCGACCGGGATTGCTCGATTGCGGTGCGGGTGGAAGCGCCGCGTCACGCATCGCAACCGATGCAGCTTGGGTGAGATCGGCTCTGCTGCCTGACCATGAACGCCAAGAGCTCGTAACCGGCCCTGCTTCCTTTCCCGCGCTATCCGGGCTACGCAGGCCGAATGTCGGATTCCATCTCCGGCCTCTCCTTCGAAGACGCCCTTGCCGAATTGGAGCGCATCGTGCGCGGCCTGGAGGGCGGCCAACAGAAGCTTGAGGACGCAATTACCTGCTACGAGCGCGGCACCGCCCTGCGGCGCCACTGCGAGTCCAAGCTGGCAGAGGCTGAAGCGCGGGTGCAGGCCATCGTGGAGCGCGCCGATGGGTCGTTGGGCCTGAAACCGGTCGAGGCGGTGTGACGATGGACAGTATGGAAGTGGGACTGCACGGAACGCCGGAAGCAGCACTGATGGCGGCCCTAAGCGACCGCGCATCGGAGGTAGAAATCTGTCTGGACGGCCTGCTGCCGCTGCAGTCGGGGCTGGAAGCGCGGCTGATCGAGGCGATGCGCTATGCGGCGCTTGGCGGCGGCAAGCGCCTCCGCGGTTTTCTGGTGATGGAGGTCGCCGGCCTGTTCCGCGTGGCGCCCGCCTGTGCCGCCCGGGTCGCCGCATCCGTGGAGATGTTGCACGCCTACTCGCTGGTGCATGACGACCTGCCGGCCATGGACGACGACGACCTGCGGCGCGGCAAGCCCAGCACGCATCGCGCCTTTGACGAGGCGACCGCCATACTGGCTGGTGACGCGTTGCAGGCCCGCGCCTTCGAGGTTCTGGCGGAGGAGGATACCCATTCCGATCCGGCTGCACGCTGCGAACTAGTGGCGGCGCTCGGCCTGGCCGCCGGCGCCCGCGGCATGGCTGGCGGCCAGATGATCGACATGGAGTCCGAAGGGCGCACCCTCGATCTGGGCGAGGTGGCCAGGCTTCAAGCGCTGAAGACGGGCCGGCTGATCCAGTATGCGGCCGAGGCGGGTGCCATACTCGGCCGCGCACCGTGGCAGGTGCGCACGCAAGTGGCAGCTTATGGCCGCGATCTGGGCTCGGCCTTCCAGATCGCCGACGATGTGCTGGATGCGGTCGGCACCGCCGACCAGATCGGCAAGACCGCCGGCAAGGACCAGGCTGCTGGAAAAGCCACAGTTGTATCAATATTAGGGGTCGAGCGCGCCGAAGCTCAGGCACGGATGTTATGTGAGCAGGCGAGAGCCCATCTAGAGCATTTCGGGCCGGAGGCAGACAGGCTGCGGGCTCTCGCATCCTGGGTTGTCGCGCGCAGGCACTAGGGCGGTTCAGGCGGCTATGCCGATTGTTGGGTTGTTAGGAGTACAAGGCCGATCATGAATGCTGAGCCCCGCATGACGCAGCCCTCGCCCCATAACGGCCGTCCGGCCACCCCCCTGCTCGACCGTGTGAACACGCCGTCCGACCTTCGCAACCTGTCCAACGAGCAGTTGCGCCAGGTAGCCGACGAGCTGCGCGCCGAGACGGTGGATGCGGTATCGACCACCGGCGGCCATCTCGGCGCCTCGCTGGGAGTGGTCGAATTGACCGTGGCGTTGCAGGCGGTCTTCGACACGCCGGCGGACAAGATAATCTGGGATGTGGGTCACCAGGCCTACCCACACAAGATACTCACCGGCCGCCGCAGCCGCATACGCACCCTGCGCCAGGCGGGCGGCCTGTCGGGCTTCACCCGCCGCAGCGAGAGCGAGTACGACCCGTTCGGCGCCGCCCACAGCTCCACCTCGATCTCCGCAGGCCTGGGCTTTGCGGTGGCCAACGAGTTGCAGGGCCATCCCGAGCGCCACGTGGTCGCCGTGATTGGTGACGGGGCGATGAGCGCGGGTATGGCCTACGAGGCGATGAACAACGCCGGCGCCCGCAAGAGCCGGCTGATCGTGGTGCTGAACGACAACGAAATGTCGATCGCCAAGCCGGTGGGTGCGATGAGCGCCTACCTCTCGCGCCTGATGAGCAGCCAGAGCTTCCTGAGCCTGCGCGACGTTGCCGGACGCATCACCAAGCACTTCCCCTGGGGTCTGGACAAGACGGTCAAGCGGGCGGAGGAGTATGCCCGGGGCCTGTTGACCGGCGGCACGCTGTTCGAGGAGCTGGGCTTCTACTACGTGGGCCCGATCGACGGCCACAACATGGACCACCTGCTGCCCGTGCTGCGCAACCTGCGCGATGCGGACGCCAAGGGGCCGATACTGCTGCACGTGATCACCAAGAAGGGCTATGGCTACCCGCCGGCCGAGGCGACCGCTGACAAGCTGCACGCTGTGGCCAAGTTCAACGTGGTGACCGGCGAGCAGGTGAAGGCGCCCAAAGGTCCGCCCACCTACACCAGCGTTTTCGCCGACGCCCTAGTCGCCGAGGCCGAACGGGAAAGCAGGGTCGTCGCAATTACCGCCGCCATGCCCTCCGGCACCGGGCTGGACCGGTTTGAGAAGCGCTTCCCGGAACGCTTCTTCGACGTGGGCATTGCCGAGCAGCACGCCGTTACCTTTGCAGCAGCCATGGCCGCTGAAGGCATGGTGCCGTTTGCCGCGATCTATTCCACCTTCCTGCAGCGCGCCTACGATCAGGTAGTGCACGACGTGGTGCTGCAAAACCTGCCGGTGCGCTTCGCCATCGACCGCGCGGGCTTGGTCGGCAATGACGGCGCCACCCACGCCGGCAGCTTCGACTTGTCCTATCTCGGATGCCTGCCCGGCATCGTGCTGATGGCCCCTGCCGACGAGTCGGAGCTTGTGCACATGGTAGCAACGTCGGCGTCGATCGGTGATCGTGCCAGCGCATTCCGCTATCCGCGCGGCGAGGGCACCGGTCTGGCCCTGCCGACCCGCGGCCAGATCCTGCCGATCGGCCGCGGCCGCATCTTGCGCGAGGGCGGCCGCGTGGCGATCCTCAGCCTGGGCACCCGCCTTGCCGACTCGATGCGCGCAGCCGATGAACTGGCCGCCCGCGGCCTGCCAACGACGGTGGCCGATGCCCGTTTCGCCAAGCCGATCGATACGGCGCTGCTGGAACAGCTCGCACGCCACCACGAGGTTCTTATCACCATAGAAGAAGCGTCCGTCGGCGGCTTCTCGGCATTGGTAGCACAGCACCTTGCGCTGCACGGACTGCTGGATGGCGGCTTGCGCTTCAGGCCGATGGTGCTGCCCGACCGCTTCATCGACCATATGAACCCGGCCGCGCAGATCGTGGACGCGGGGTTGGACAGCAAATCCATCGTGCGTACGGTGCTGGGCGCCCTTGGTCGCGACGCCCGAGAGGCGGTGAATCTGTGAAAGTCCGTATCGGCGCAGCCCTGTTGCTGGCGGCCGCCGGCTTGGCCCATGCCCAGAGCGCAGACTCAGCGGCCCCGATCAAGATGCTGGACGATGCCCTGCTCGCCGCTATGAGGACGGGCCATGCCCCGTTTGCCGGCCGTTACCAAGCGCTGGCGCCGGCGGTGGACCACGCTTTCGACCTGCCTCAGGTGCTCAAGACGGTGGTGGGCCTGCGCTGGGCCACGATTCCGCCCGATGCCCAAACGAAGCTCTTGGCGACCTTTCGCGCCTATACGATCTGCAGCTATGCCAGTAATTTTGATAGCGACTCGGGCGCCTCTATACGGTTGCTGCCCGGAACGCGAAGCGTGGGGGCGGACCAGGTGGTATCGACGCAGATCGTGCCGAAAACGGGAGACGCCACCCGCATCGACTACGTGATGCGCCATGGCGCCAATGGCTGGCAGGCTATCGACGTACTGGAACAGGGCACGATCAGCCAGGCTGCCGTCCAGCGGTCCGACTTTCGTGCCCTGCTGGCCACTGGCCCCGACAAGCTGATCGCCAGCCTGCAGGGCAAGATCGACACCATGTCGGGCGGTACGATCAAGCCGTGACCGCCGGCATGCCCTGCGTGCCAGTTCTGATCGCTGCCGCCATAACATTGGCGGGCTTTGTTCAAGCCATGTCCGGCTGGTTCGCCGTCCGGCGTTTCCGCAGGGCGGCACCGCCGATGGCCGCCCGAGGCCCGATCACCGTGCTCAAACCGCTGCATGGCGACGAGCCGATGCTGGAGCAGGCGCTGGCCACTTTCTGCGCCCAGGATTACAGGCATTTCCAGATCGTGTTCGGAGTGCAGGATGCCGACGACACGGCCATACCAGTCGTGGGCAGGCTTCGCCGCCGGTTTCCGCACATCGACATGGAATTGGTGATCGACCCAACGCCGCATGGGTTGAACCGCAAGGTTGCCAACCTGATCAACATGTTTCCCTCGGCACGCCACAACGTTCTCGTCGTCTCGGACAGCGACATGCATGCGCCGCCCGACTACCTGTCCAGGGTCGCCACCGCCCTCGCGGAGCCGGGTATCGGCCTTGTCACGACGCTGTACACCGGGTTGCCATCCGGGCGCGCGCTGCCTGGGCTGCTCGGCGCTTCCTACATCACGCAGAACTTTGCCGCCGGCGCGCTGATGGCGCGTGCGCTGGGCCGGCAGGACTGCATGGGCGCCACAATGGCCCTCACGCGCGACATGCTGATGCGCGTCGGCGGCTTTCCCGCGCTCTCGCCGTATGTGGCCGACGACGCCGTGCTCGGCTCCAAAGTCAGGGCACTGGGACAGAAGGTGGCGCTGGCACCCTGCGTACCGGCAACCACGGTGGGCGAACGGACATTGTCCGCCCTGTTCCGTCACGAGTTGCGCTGGGCCCGCACGATCCGCGCAGTGGAGCCGCTGGGCTTTGCCGTCTCCATCATCCAGTTTCCCGCTTTCTGGGCGTTGCTCACCCTCATCATGTCGGGCGGGGCTGCCTGGGCGGCCACGCTGTGGCTGCTGGCAATCGCCGTGCGTGGGCTGACCGGCCGCGCCATCGAGCGCTCGATGGGCGCGGTGCTGACTCCGCTATGGATGCCTGCCCTGCGCGACGTACTCTCGGTGGCCGTGCTGCTCGCGGCCTATATGGGTGACGAAGTCGCCTGGCGTGGCCATGTGCTCAGCACCGGCGAGGATACACATTACACTGCCGCGCGCGTGCTGGTTGCCGCGCGCAGGGGATAGCCGATCATGATGAAGACTTTGTTTCTGCAACCCCCTTCCTTCGACGGGTTCGATGGCGGCGCCGGATCGCGCTACCAGGCAAAGCGCGAGATCAAGAGTTTCTGGTTTCCCACTTGGCTGGCGCAACCGGCCGCCCTGGTTGAAGGCAGCAGGCTGATCGACAGCCCGCCCGCGCGCATCTCGCTGGAGACGGTGACGCAGGCTGCGCGCGAGCACGACCTGGTCGTGATGCACACGTCCACCCCCTCGTTTGCGTCCGACGTGAAGGTGGCCGCGGCACTCAAGCAGGCCAAGCCGTCGCTGAAGATCGGCATGGTCGGCGCCAAGGTTGCCGTGCAGCCGCGCGAGAGCATGGAGGCCAGCGCCGGCATCATCGATTTCGTTGCGCGAAACGAGTTCGACTTCACCATCAAGGAGGTCGCCGAAGATCGTCCCTGGGCGGGGATCGACGGCATCACCTGGCGCGACGCCGGCGGTGCGCTGGTGCATAACCGCGAGCGCGCGACGCTGGAGGACATGGATTCGCTGCCGTTCGTCACCGACGTGTACAGGCGCGACCTGCGTATTGAAGATTATTTCATCGGTTACCTGCTGCACCCCTACGTCTCGTTCTACACAGGGCGCGGCTGCAAGTCGCACTGCACGTTCTGCCTGTGGCCGCAGACGGTGGGCGGTCATCGCTACCGCGTGCGCAGCCCGCAGAACGTTGCGGCCGAGATCGCGCAGTGCATGAAGATGTTTCCCCAGGTGCGCGAATACTTCTTCGACGACGACACGTTCACCGACGATCTGCCGCGCGCCGAGGCGATCGCCCGCGAGCTGGGCAAACTGGGCGTCACCTGGTCGTGCAACGCAAAAGCCAACGTGCCGCGCGACACGCTGAAGGTGCTGAAGGACAACGGCCTGCGCCTGTTGCTGGTCGGCTACGAGAGCGGCAACCAGCAGATTCTCTACAACATCAAGAAGGGCATGCGCATCGACGTGGCACGCCGCTTCACCAAGGACTGCCACGAGCTGGGCATCAAGATTCACGGCACCTTCATCCTGGGCCTGCCGGGCGAGAGCCAAGAGACGATCCAGGAGACCATCAAGTTCGCGACCGACATCAACCCGCACACCATTCAGGTATCGCTGGCCGCCCCCTATCCCGGCACGTTCCTGTACAAGCAGGCGATGGAGAATGGCTGGCTGGACGTGAACAACGCCGAGCTGATCGACGACCACGGCGTGCAGATCGCTCCCCTCACCTACCCGCATCTGGCGCACACGGAAATCTTCGACAACGTCGAGACGTTCTACAGGAAGTTCTATTTCCGGGCACCGAAGATTGCCTCCATCGTGGGCGAGATGCTCGGCAGCCGCCAGATGATGGTGCGCCGCCTGCGCGAAGGCGTGGAGTTCTTCCAGTTCCTGCGGGATCGCCACAAGGCGGCATGATCAGCAACCTGGCTGCGCTTGCATCAAGGCGGGTTCGTACGGTTTGTGCCGGTCCCTGAAGGGAGAGCAACGCGGCTGATAACGGTTGCCGACGATTTCGGCCTGACCGTGGGCGTGAACGAAGCGGTCGAGCAGGCTGCGCGACACGGCGTCCTGACGAGCGCCAGCCTGATGGTGGCTGCCCCCGCCGCTGCCGAGGCTGTCGCTCGGGCCCACGCCACACCCAAGCTCGCCGTCGGCCTGCACCTTGTCGTCATCGAAGGCACGCCCGTCCTCCCGCCAGATGCGATTCCCGACCTTGTCGGGGCAGACGGCCAATTTCCGTCCGACCAGCTTCGTCTCGGCATCGACTATTTCTTCCGGCCACGCGTGCGTTGCCAACTCGCCGCCGAGATACGCGCGCAGTTCGAGGCTTTCCGCGCCACCGGCCTGAGGTTGGATCACGCCAACGCCCATAAGCACATGCACATGCACCCGACGGTCGGTCGCCTGATGATTGAGATCGGCCGCGAGTACGGGCTACGGGCCATCCGCGTGCCGGCCGAGTCGCCCGTGCCGGATGGACCCCGACAGGCCATCGGCGACCGCGCCCTTCGGCACTGGTGCCGGATCTTGCGCGGCCAGGCCCGTGCGGCCGGCCTGCTCACCACCGACCAGATTTTAGGGCTGGGCTGGACCGGGCACATGACGCCGGCACGGACCCAGCGGCTGTTGCGCAGTTTGCGGCCGGGCCTGACCGAAATGTATTTTCACCCCGCCGCGCAGCGGGATGCGGCGCTTCAAAGGCTGATGCCGGACTACGAGCACGCGGCCGAGTATGCGGCGCTGCTCCAGGCGCGCCTGCCTCGGGGCGTCGTGCTGACCACGTTCGGCCAGGAACAGACAGCCTGAGGTTACGGCTTGTGCCGCGCGCGGGCTGGGCGTCTAGTCGGTGCGTTAACATCCAGGAGAGACGGCCATGGGAAAAGGTGACAAGCAGCACGGCAACCGCGAGGCGAAGAAACCGAAAGCCGACAAGAAGGTGGCGCCGGCTACGGCGAATTTTTTGAAGCCGCAGGCCGATGCACGTAAACCGGCAAGCAAACCAGCGAAGTAAGCGGTCATTTCGCCGTAATAAAGAAACAAAAAACTTTGCTATGCTCTCGCGGCCTTAACCATAAAAGTTTTTTAGTCCTTTTTCAAAAAAAGGACTACTTTCTTCCGTCGAACACCACCCCCTCCACTCGATCCCCGACACTGATCCCCAACTTCGCCGTAATTCCGCCCTGCAGCTCCAGCGTCGCCCGCACCGCACCGCCGGAGGAAATGTTGGCCAAGCTCTCGGGCACGGTATTCTCGGCGATGTGCGTGATCGTGCCATCCTGACCGATGAACACCATGTCCTCCGGCACCGGGCAGTTCTTCATCCACATCGGCACCTCATGCGGGGTGCCCCAGTCGAAAAACATGCCGTGGTCGGCAGGAATGTTCGTGCGGAACATCTCGCCCACCTCCTGCTCCCGCGGCGTGGTTGCCATCTCGACGGTGAAGTCGTGGCGCGCGCTCTCCTTGCCCACGATGCTCAGCGTTCGCGTGGGCAGCGGCGGCTGCGGACCGCCGATCGCCTCCTGCTGGCAGAACGCCGCCGAACCGACGGCGAGCAGGCAGAGTACGGCGATGGTCAACCGGGCATGCATCGATCATCCTCCAGCGTCCGGGCGGCCAGCGCCCGAATGTCCGGCCGCACATTCCCCGGGCGGGGCGCATCGCGCAAGGTGGTGAACCAGTGCCGGGGCGGGTTGCGTCCGGCGGCACGGTTGTAGCGCAGCGTGCGCAACACCGCCTCAGCCTCCGGCGGCAGGACATCGGGCACGGTCAAGCCGCCCAGCACCGCCCACACGCCCGCCCAGCAGCGTGCCACGCTCCACGGGTTGTAGCCGCCCCCGCCGGTCACGATCAGCCGCGGTGCCAGCGGCCGCATCGCGTTCACCACCGCCCAATGCGCGTTGTTGGACAGCGACAGGCGGGAGAGCGGGTCTTCCTCCAACGCGTCCGCCCCGCATTGCAGGAAGATCGCCTGCGGGCGATGCGCGATGATCAGGGGCAGGATGGCATCGTGCAGCAGCACGTCCATTTCCGTGTCGTTCAGCCCGGCCGGCACCGGAAGGTTGCGCGCCTGGCCGCCGGCTCGGTCCGCGGCCGTACCGGTGCGCGGCCAACGCCCTGCCTCGTGCACGCTGACCGTCAGCACGCGGGAGTCGTCGGCGAACGCATCCTGCACCCCGTCCCCGTGATGGGCGTCGATGTCGAGATAGACGATCCTCGACAGCCCTTGGTCCAGCCAGGCCAGCATGCCCAGCACGGGATCGTTCAGGTAGCAGAACCCGGAGGCGCGCGCCGGCCGTCCATGATGCGTGCCGCCGCCTGGGCAGTAGGCCACGCCGCCATCTGCGGTCAGCGCGGCCGCCAGCAGCACGCCGCCGGCCGAAATCATCGGGCGGCGGTAGATCTCCGGATAGACCGGGTTGCCCTCGGCGCCGATGCGGTAGGTCGTCCGGTCGGCCTCGCTGACCGCCTGCCTCTCCTCCGCGCGCTTCAAGGCGGCAACGTAGGCGGGGTCGTGAAACCGTGCCACCTGATCGGGCGTGGCCATCGGTGCCTCGCGATAGAAGCGGCTGTCCAGCCAGCCCAACGCGCGGCACAGGTCCGTGACGGTGGAGACACGCGGCACGGCCAAGGGATGCGAGGCGCCGTAGGTGGAATGCCTATACACCTCGCTGCCGATGTAGATGGGGCGGACAATCGCGGGCATGATGCCGACTATACGGCTGTGATGGGGCGGATGAAGGCCTCCGCCCAGGAGATAGAATGATCGGGCAGCTCCGCTTCGGCCTCGGGGCACCCCATGCGGCACAGCTTCTGGACGGGTGGGCGCAGCCAGAGGCCGGCTTCACCTGGGCCATCGGTCACCAGAGCCGATTCACCGTTCCGGTCGAGCATTGGCCGGAGACCGGCGCAGTCATGCTGGAGATGGAGCTTAACCCGTTCGTGCCGCCGGGCAGCGTAACGGGCCAGCGGCTTGCCGTTTCGATCGGCGGCACGGTTGTGGGCGACGACGTCGTCCGCGGGGAAGGCGTTGTCGGCTATAGAGTGCCGCACGCGGCGTGGCACGGGCCGGGCAGCCCTGTCGTTACGTTGCACACGCCGCAGGCAAGACGGCCGGTCGAGTTCGGCCTGGGCGCAGACCGGCGGCAACTCGGCTTCATGCTTCGCTCGGCGGCGTTCCGACGCGTGGCGGACCTGCCGGCCGTTCCGCAGCGCAGGCTGCCTCCCCTGAGCCTGCCGTCCACCCGCAACCCGGCCGTCTTGGCCCCCGCGCTGCTGGCCGCCGCGGGGCTGAGCGCCGCGTCGCTGTTGGGCGGCTTCGAAAGCGTCGGCCACAACTGCGAGTTCGGCATAGCGCAACGCCATTTTGGCGCCGAACCGGTTGGCCTGCTGCGCTTCTGCGGGATCACGCTGACCGATCTGCTGGGCGGACTGGATGCCGGCTTCGAGGGACTGGGCGAGCCCAATCAGCTCGAAATCATCCTGACAGGCGGCGGCAGGCCCGAGTTCATGATACGCGACACCCGCCACCGTCTATCGCTGCACACCATGCGCTACGGCGACGAGACCGATGCTGCCGAGATCGGCCGCGACGCGTCACGCCACCTGCGATACCTGCACCGGAAGTTCGTGAAAACATTGCAGGAAGCACGCAAGATCTGCGTCTTTCAGCGGCCGGGCCAAACGCTCGCGTCGCAAGCCTTGCCGCTTCTGGCCAGGCTGCAGGCGCTCGGCCCCAACGCGCTGCTGTTTGTGATCGAAGGCGACGACCATCCGCCGGGCACCGTGCAGGAGCTGGGCTACGGTTTCTTCCGCGGCTGGGTGGATCGTGCCGCGCCGCCCGACAACGTCGGGCTGTGCAACCTGTCCGCCTGGCTCAGCCTGTGCGCGAACACCCGGCGATTATGGGACGTGCAGACGGGCAGCGTCGCCCGGCCGCTGGCCGTCTGATCGTCACGGACCTGTCGTCGTTCGGTCGGGCAGCCCAATTCGGGCCTACCTGGAATACACCGTTCTTCTCGACGAGGTGCGGCCGCCCGCACTCGACGTCGTCAGCCACTGGACCACGTTGGTGGCGTTGCCGCTTTGATCGACCACCGGCTGCTGCGTGAAGCTTCCGTACCTGACCGGCGTGTCGACCAGGCCATGATCGCCGGCAGCCAGCATACGCAGGCCAAGGGCGGTGAAGTTTTCCGTGCCCTGGCCGATGTTGATGGCAACGAGCGTGTTCTCGAAGTCACAATCATCGACCGTGATGGCATAGGCCGCAACCTGCAGGGTGCTGGTGGAGGCAATGCCGATCTGGTTGGACGGTGCCGCGACATCGAGCGAGCCACCGAACAGGCAGTTCGATATCTTGATCCGGCCGGAACCGGTCAGCCCGCACGCCACCGAGCCGCTTGCCACGCGCGGGCCATAGAAATCATTGTCGCTGATCCAGGCCGAGTTCACCTGATAAAGAGACAAGACGGCATCCTGGCAATTGAGTTCGCAACCGCTCACGTATAACCCGAGAAGATTAATGCCGTCCTTGTAATCCGACGATCCCGTGGTGATTGCCGTGCCGCCGATGAACACGGTATCCAACAGGTGCAGGCCTTCGCTGTAGTGGCGCACGGAGGCGCCGAACTGGTAGCCGTCGATGCTGCATCCCTGGATGCGGTTATCGACGCACAACCCGCTCAGCGCCAGGAAACTGCCGCCAAGCGTGCCGTTGCTGTGCGCGGTGCAGTTCACTATGGTGGAGCGCCAGACGTTGTCGAGCGCAAGAGCCTCGGCGAAGACGGTGTAGTTCGGATATTGTACGCCGAAATCCACGTTTTCGAACCGGCATGACGGCCAGGCCGATTGAACGTTGGCCATGGTAAGCGCCACGGCTACACCGGCGGCACCCGCACCGGAAACGGGCGAGAAACCGAGATCCCTGACGATCAGACTCTGACTGTCGCCAGGGTTGGTAAATGCAACGTTCAGCGCGATGCCGGCATGCTTGATGATCAGAACGCTCAGCTCGGAACCGTAACCCATCACGGTCAGCGAGCCGTTCAACGCGACAAAATCCAACTGTCCTTGAAGTATGTACGAGCCAGGCGGTATCTGCAGCACGCCACCGCCCAGGGCGAGCAACGCGTTCAAGGCGCGTTGGAAGTTCGGGGTATTGTCGGAAAGCGATGGCGATGCATTGTAGGGCGCGGCGCTGACGTCGATCACGTTGGCAGCGGCGCGCGCCGCCGTCCATGTCAGGGAGAAAGCCAGCGCAGCACCGGATCGCAGGGCCATGCGCCGGCTGACGTGGCGAGCTGAAACATGAATACAATCAGTCATATTCACCTCAGATCGGTTGAACATCCGCGCACAGTGTCCGTATGAGGATCGATGGGGCGAATGCAAGATTAGCCGTGGCAATTAACACAAATCTCCGGGTGCATGATGAACTTATGGAGAATAGAGACAGGCGCGGTTGCAATCAAATCACGCAAGATCCGGACCGGGTTCTACAACCGCGCCGCAGTCTCGAATACTGGACACCGCAGGTAGGTGGGCATACACCTTATCCACGGTGTTACATCCGACGCAGCGCCGTTTTTGTTTCGATCAGCCGGACCAGATCGCCAACATCGTTGACATCGTCGATCTCGGGGCCGTCGAGCTCGATCCCGTAGGCAATTTCCAACTCGACGAGCACCTGCACGTATTTGAACGAGTCCCAGCCTGCGATGGTGTGCGATGTGGATTCCGCAGTCACGGGATCCTGCCCCTGGCCGAACACGCGCTGGAAAATGCCGGTCAACGTCGTGTAGATCGCGTCGGCCGGCAAGCTCCTCCAGCAAGCGCCTCAAACAGACAGGCAACGCGGGCGCGCTCCACCTTGTCGTTTTCGTTGCGGGGCAATGCGGGAACAGAAGCAATCTGCGCCGGTATAGCGTAGGCGTCCAGAAACCGGGCCAGCGCAACCCGCAATCGGTCCGCATCGAGCGTTTCGTCCGCCGGACATTCGATCAGCGCGGCGAGTTCGCCGCCCCGCTTGAACACGCATACGCCCGGCCAGCCGCAGGCACGGATCGCCGCCGCCACCTCGTCCAGCTCGATCCGGTAGCCGCGTATCTTCACCTGTGCGTCCATCCGGCCGCGAAAAAACAGCAACCCGTTACGCCGTTCCGCCCAGTCGCCGGTGTGGTAGCCCCGCAATTCGTGGCCGTCTGCGTGAATGGTCCGGAACGCGGCCGCCGTGCGGACCGGGTCGTTCCAGTAGCCGTCCGCCAGTTGCGGCCCGGTGATGACGATCTCCCCCTCGTCCGGATAAGCGCCACCCGACAGATGCAGACCCATGCCGGGGGTGGCCCGGCCGATGGAAACGGCGCCGCCCAAGCAGGCGTGCTCGTAACCGTCCGCAACCATCAACATCTGGCTCACCGTAACCGTGGCCTCCGTCGGGCCATAGGCGTTCTGGATGATGGTTTGCGGACACACCGCGAAAATCCATTCGAGATGCGCACGCGACAGCGGCTCGCCGGCCAGGGTGAACAGCCGCACCCGGCCCAGGTTGGCCTGAGTGAGTTGCCGTGCCGCGCGCATCAGGTCGATGGCGCTGGGGACGGAAGTCCACACCGTGATGCCCTCGCGTGCAACGGCCCTGGCCGGCATCAGCCTGTCGCCACGCCCGCCGATCGGCACCAGGGTCGCACCCGCACACAGCGCGCCGAAAATGTCCAACACGCTGACATCGAATGCCAGGTTGTTGAATTGCGAGGCCACATCGTCCGGTCCCACCGTTCCCGATCGATGCACCCACTGCACGTAGCGATCAAGCGCGCTGCGCGGCACGACCACACCTTTGGGGTCTCCGGTAGAGCCGCTGGTGAACATGACATAGGCCGTACCGTGCCGTGTGCCGCGCCCTGTCAACAGGCCGAGCCGACCATCGAAGGTGGCGGGATCGACGCAACGGGCACCCGGCGCCGCCTGCGCCAGGACTGCACCCAGGGCGTGGTGAGCCACGATGATGTCCGGCTCGAGCAGACGAACGATACGGTGCAGCTTGTCGTGCGGGGAAGCGTCGTTCACCGGCGTGTAGAAGCCGCCCGCCAAGCCCGCGGCGAACATCGCAGCATACGCAGCAGCACCGCGCGGCAGGGCGATCAGAACACGCGGGGCGGCGCTGACGGCGAAAGCCGCGGCGTAGCGCCGAACCTTGTCGGCCAGCTCCGCATAGCTGGTGCCGCTGACCCCCGACCGGACCGCCAGACGTGCGGGACGCGCCGCGGCCTGCTGCAGCAGCAGATCGATCGCGTCGGGCGCCGAAAGGCTCATGGAACCTGCCCGCAACCCTTGGCGCCATGCCGTGCCGTCAACGAGTCCACCGCCATACCTTGAACAGGCCAGTATCCGGCGCCGAAGCACTCGACGCCTTCGTCGCGCCCGACCTGTGGGCTCTCCGGCCGCACGTCGCCGTTCAAGGCAGGCCGGCGCCCGGCACCGACACGGCATAGGCCTCGATCCGGCCGTTGCGCTCGCGGGCCTGGCGTTCCGGATCGTGCGAATCGGCGGTGCATACGAACAGCGTGCGGCGGTCGGCGCCGCCCAGCATGCAGGCATAGGCACCGCGTGCGGTGGCGACGCGCGCAAGAACCGCGCCGCCCTCGCACAGGCGAAGGCATTCATGCGTGGTGGGAGAAGCGACCCAGACGGCGCCCTCCGCGTCCAGGCAGATGCCGTCCGGCACCGCCCCTTCCGGCATCGGCGCCCACACCCGGCGATCCGACAAGCTCCCGTCGGCATGAATCGCAAAGGCGGTCAGCCGGGCGCCCCAGGTTTCCGCGATGATCAGCGTATGCCCGTCCGCACTGATCACCGCGCCGTTGGGAAACAGCAGGTCGTGGGCGACCACATGCGCCGCGCCGTCCGCATCCACCCGAACCAGCACCGTGGGTGCAGGCGCCTCCTTGCCGTCGAGCTCGAAGCCGAAATTGCCGACATAGGCGCGGCCTTGCCGGTCCACCGTCATGTCGTTCAGCCGGCAGGGCACCAGGCTGCCTAGATCGGCATGGGTGACAAGCGAGCCATCCGGCTCCTGCCGCAGCACGCGCTTGTCGACCATCGACACGGCCAGCAGCCGGCCGTCCGGGAGCCAGCCAAGCCCGGAAGGCCGCGTGGGCACCGCGCACACCGTCTCGACCAGGCCGCCCACCAGCCGGTTGACCTGGCCCGCATGCATGTCGGACCACCACAGGGCGCCATCGTGCCAACGCGGCCCTTCGCCAAAGGCAAGCCCGCTCGCCACCACCTGCATCACCTCGGCCCCCGCACACTGCCCGGCATCGGGACTCGCCGGGCGGCGCATGGCAAGCCATATTCGGTGCGGCAGAGACGAGGTAGGGCGGCGTGGCAGACGAACCGGGGCGGGTAGCCTGGATCACCGGAGCCTCATCCGGCATCGGCGAGGCGCTGGCCTCGGCACTCGGCCGTGCGGGGTGGTCGCTGATCCTGTCCGGCCGGCGCGTGGACGCCCTGGAACGCGTGGCCGCCGCCCTGAGCGGCCCCGCCCTGGACGGCCAGGTGCTCGTCCTGCCGTTCGAGGCGACGGCCTACGATGCCTTGCCGCAAGTGGTGGCCAGCGCCGAGGCCTGGCGGGGCCGCATCGACCTGCTCATCAACAACGCGGGCGTCAGCCAGCGCAGCATGGCGCTCGACACCGGCTTCGACGTCTACCGGTCGCTGATGGAGGTGGATTTCTTCGCCCCGCTCCGGCTGACCCAGCTCGTCGCGCCACACATGGTGGAGCGCCGCTCCGGCCGCATCGTGGCGATCAGCTCGCTCGCCGGCAGGATCGGCTCGCCGCTGCGCAGCGGCTACTGTGCCGCTAAATTCGCGCTCGTCGGCTATTTCGAGGCGCTGCGCGCCGAATTTGAGCTGGCCTACGGCGTCGGGGTCACCGTGGTGCTGCCAGGGTCGGTCCGCACCGCCATCGCCGCGAATGCGCTACAGGGCGACGGCTCGATACGCGGCATCTCCGACGAGAACATCGATTCCGGGATGGATCCGGCCGAGGCCGCGCGCATCATCATCGACGGCATCGACAGGGGAGCGCGCGAGATCATCGTGGCGCAGGGTGGCGAGGCGGGTGCGGCCGAGCTGCGGACACGCGATCCGGAGCGGCTGTTCGACTACACGGCGCAGGAGGGGGCCCGGCTGGCAGCCGCCCGCGCCGCAGCCGGCGGCAACTTCCGGCCCGACCCGCAGCGCATCGTGTAGTTGGCCGACACGGCCAGCGCGTCCCGCCAACCACGCACAACTCGCCCGGCTCAATGGCCGGGCGCGGCACGCACAACTCCCCCGGCTCAATGGCCGGGCGCGGGCAGCACGACCGCGCGGCACTCGCCGAAGCCGATAGGGACGGCGCCCGGCGCCGACGCGCGACCCGAGAAGGCGACCTCGTCCCCGTCACCGAGGAACCAACGCTGCTCGCCCGAGGCGAGCACCACCGGCTGCGTGCCGCCGCGCGTGATCTCGATCAGGCTGCCGAGCCCGTCGTCGGTGGGTGCGGACAGCGTGCCGGTGCCGAACAGATCGCCCGGACACAGGTTGCACCCGCCCGCGCTGTGATGGGCCACCAGCTGGGCGATGGTCCAGTACATGTGCCGCGCCGTCGCCCGGCTGAGCCGGTGCGGCGCCAACCCCATCTGCCTCATGCGCGCGGTCGCCAGGTAGACCTCGAGTTCGATGGACAGCGCGCCAGAGCGCTGGTCGGCCGCGTCCCACAGATAGGGCAGCGGCCGGGGATCGCCATCCGGGCGCTCCGGCTGGGCCATGCGGAACGGCGCCAGCGCCTCTGTCGTCACCACCCAGGGCGACACGGTGGTGGCAAAGTTCTTGGCCAGGAAGGGCCCCAGCGGCTGATACTCCCAGGCCTGCACGTCGCGCGCGGACCAGTCGTTCAGCAGGCACAGCCCGGCAACGTGCAGGCCCGCCTGCCCGATCGGGACCGGCTCGCCCTGCGCATTGCCGGGGCCGATCCAGACGCCCAGCTCCAGCTCGTAATCCAGCCTCCGGCTCGGCCCGAATACCGGCTCGTCCCGGCCATCGGGCCTGATCTGGCCGTTCGGCCGCCGCACCGGGACGCCGGAGGGCTGCACGGAGGAGGCACGGCCGTGATAGCCGATCGGTATGTGCTTGTAGTTCGGCAGCAATGGGGCGTCCGGCCGAAACAGCCGACCGATATTGGTGGCATGGTGGATGCCCACGTAGAAATCGGTGTAGCCGCCGATAGCGGCCGGCACGTGCAGCGCGCACAGGTCCGCCTCGTGAAGAAGCGGCGCCGTGGCCGTGCGATGGGCCTCCTCGCTCAGTAACGCGGACAGACGGCGCCTTAGCGCGCGCCTTGCCGGTGCAGGCTGGGCGAACAGGGCGTTCAGCGTCGGCCCGGCGAACGCATCGGCGGCCTCGGCCGGCAACAGCCCGGCCTGCGCCGCCGCGCGCAGATCCAGGATGCTGCCGCCGATCGCCACGCCTGCGCGCGGCCCACTGCCGGCAGGGCTGAAGATGCCCAGCGGCAGGTTCTGCACCGGAAATGCCGCATGTCCTGCAGCGTTCGCCACCCAGCTAATGCGCGCAGGATCGTGGGTTTCGTCGATCTGATGGCTCAAGGCGACCTCCACCCGTCGGCATGCACCGGCGATGGCTGCCGTTTGGCCGATACCCCGCGCCCGTTGCACGACCGGATCGAACATTTGGCGACGGCCAGTGTTGGACTAGGCGGTATGGGAGCGGTCAATGGACATCCTGCTGAAGGTCAATGGAACCGGGCACGCGCTCGGCGTCGATGTTCGAACCACCCTGCTCGATCTGCTGCGCGAGCGCCTTGGGCTGACCGGCACCAAGAAGGGGTGTGACCAGGGGCAATGCGGCGCCTGCACCGTGCTGATGGACGGCCACCGGGTGCTGTCGTGTCTCGTCCTGGCGGTAGCCGCGCAGGACGCCGAGATCACGACCATAGAGGGCTTGGCAGGCGAGGGCGAGACGCTGCACCCGATGCAGCGGGCCTTCCTGGACCAGGACGCCTATCAGTGCGGCTACTGCACGCCCGGGCAGATCTTGTCCGCGATTGCCTGCGTCAAGGAAGGTCACGTCGCCAGCGACGACGAGATACGGGATTTCATGAGCGGCAACCTCTGTCGCTGCGCCGCCTACCCCAAGATATTGGCCGCGATCAACCAGGCCCGGCTCGCGATGGAGGCGGCCTGAGATGATGCCGTTCCACTATCATCGGGCGACGCTGCTGTCGGACGCGATCACTGCAGGTGCCGCGCCTTCGGCACAGTTCCTTGCGGGCGGCACCGTCCTGCTCGACCTGATGAAGATCGGCGTGATGCAGCCCGGCTCGCTGATCGAGATCGGCGCGCTGAGGCGCGACTACGGCGCGATCACCGCCGATGCGCACGGCCTGCACATCGGCGCCCTCGCCCGCATGTCCGAACTGGGTGACGACCCGCAGACACTGCGCGGCTGGCCCGCCATCGCCCAGGCGATCCGCGCCGCAGCCAGCCCCCAGCTGCGCAACATGGCCAGCATCGCCGGCACCATCCTGCAGCGCACCCGCTGCGCGTATTTCCGGGACGTGAGCTGGGAGGCCTGCAACAAGCGCCGCCCGGGCACCGGCTGTGCTGCCATCGGCGGGATGAACCGGCTGCATGCCGTGCTGGGAACCAGCCAGCATTGCATCGCGAGCTATCCCGGCGACCTGGCCCATGTGCTGGTGGCCTTTGGCACGACCGTCGATT
This sequence comes from uncultured Acetobacteraceae bacterium, assembly GCA_964250925.1. GTDB lineage: Bacteria > Pseudomonadota > Alphaproteobacteria > Acetobacterales > Acetobacteraceae > BOG-908. The sequence continues at coordinate 12,666 of CAXUHU010000008.1, read as the reverse complement.
TGATCTCCGGCCTGGGTGCCCGGACGATACCACTCGAAGCGCTGCATCGCTTGCCGGACGACCGGCCGGATCTGGAGACGGAGCTGAGACCTGGCGAGATGATCACCGCCTTCCACGTGCCACGCGCGCCCTGGGCCGCACGGTCGCTCTACCTGAAGATACGCGACCGTGAATCCTACGCCTTCGCACTGGCTTCGGTCGCGATCGGGCTGGAGCTTGCCGACGGCATCGTGCGCGAGGTCCGGATCGGGTTGGGCGGGGTCGCGACCAAGCCGTGGCGGTCACACGCGGCCGAGGCGGCGCTGGCGGGCCAGGCGCTGACCGAGCAGACCGCAAGCCGGGCCGCCGAGGCGGCATTCGCCGATGCCCGGACCGATACGGAGAACGGCTACAAGCCCGAGCTAGGCCGACGGACTCTCGTGCGCGCCCTGCTGGCCGCAGCCGGACTGGAGGGTTGAGATGCCGGACGATGTGGCCGGTGCGATGAAGGCGGGCCTGATCGGCGCCCCCATTCCGCGGATCGAAGGCCGGGCCAAGGTGACCGGACAGGCCATCTATGCCGCTGACGAGCCTGTGGGGAACCCAGCCTATGCCGTTCTGGTGACGAGTTCGATCGCACGTGGCCGGATACGCGCCTTCGACCTAAACCGGGCGCGCGCGACAGCCGGTGTGCTGGACATCCTGAATTACGAGAACGTCGGCGACCAGGCCGATCCGCCGGCCCCGCACGGGGCGGGCGGGGAGACCACGACGATGCAGACCGCGCAGATCTGGCACCAGGGCCAGATCATCGCCGTGGTCGTGGCCGATACGTTCGAAGCGGCACGCGAAGCGGCCGGCCACGTTCATGTCGATTACGAGGTGGAGCAGCCGGCAGCCAGCTTCGACAGCCCCGGCGCCGACACCCAGCAACGCGAGCCCGGTGAGCACAAGGATTTCAACGTCGGCGACGCCGACCGCGCGTTCGCTGCCGCACCGGTCCGGATCGACGAGCGCTACGCCACGCCCACGCAGCACCACAACCCTATCGAGCTGTTCAGCACGACGGCCATCTGGCACGACGGAAGCCTGCTGATCTACGAGCCGAGCCAGTTCGTTTACGGCCTGCGCGGCGCTGTCGCCAAGCAGTTGCACATCGAGGCGAAATCGGTTCGCGTCGTGGCCCGCCACATTGGCGGCGCCTTCGGCTCGAAAGGCATCCCGTCGTCCCGCACGGCCTGGATCGCGGTCGCCGCACGGCGGCTGAGCCGCCCGGTGAAGTTCGTGGCCACGCGCAGCCAGTGCTACACCATCGGCACCTACCGCGCCGAGACGCGTCACCACATCCAGCTGGCCGCCGGCCGGGACGGCAGGCTGGTCGCCCTGCGCCATGAGGGGTGGGAGGTGACGTCCCGCCCCTCGGACTACAACGTGTCGGGGACCGAGACCACGGCACGCATGTATGCGTGTCCCAACATTCTGACCAAGGTCAATGTGGTGCACACGGACCGCAGCACGCCCGGTTTCATGCGTGCGCCGCCGGATGTGCCCTACCTGTTCCCGCTCGAGTCCGCGATGGACGAGCTGGCCGTGAGGCTCGGCATGGATCCGATGGAGCTGCGCCGGATCAACGACACGGCAATCGACCCCGCCACCGGCCAGGATTTCTCCAGCCGCTCGCTCATGCGCTGCTTCGATGCGGCGGCCCAGGCGTTCGGCTGGGCCGGCCGAAACCCCGAGCCCGGCTCCCACCGGGAGGGCGACTGGCTCGTCGGCTGGGGCTGCGCTGCGGCCGCCTACCCCGCCAACATCGGCGCGGGTGCTGCGCGCGTGATCGTCGAGACGAACGGGGTCGCCACGGTCAAGATCGCGGCGCACGACCTGGGCACCGGCACCCATACGATCGTTGCGCAGGTGGCGGCCGAACGGCTGGGGCTGCCGCTCGACCAGATCGTCGTGCAGATCGGCGATACCGACCTGCCGCCCGCCGGGCTCGCGGCCGGCTCCAGCCATGCCTCGGGCGTGGTGCACGCCGTGGCACTGGCGTGCGAACAGGTACGCGACCGCCTGGCACGCGCGGCGGCGGCCAGCAACGGGCCGTTGGCCGGGCAGGATCCGGCCGCATTGCGCCTGGAGGACGGGCATTTGGCCGGGTCCGGCGATACGGGCGAAAGACTGTCCGCCGCGCTGGGCCGGATCGGCAGCGGTGCCGTCGAAGCCTACGCCGAGAACGTGCCCAACGGCCAGCCGGCCGACTCGATCGCAAAACTCTACGCCGGACAGATGGCCATCTCGCGCGGAACCTTGCGGACGGACGTTACGACCTACGCCTTCGGCGCACAGTTCGTGGAGGTACGGATCCACGCCCGGACGCGGGAGGTCCGCGCGACGCGGGCGGTCGGTGCATTTGCGGCCGGGCGGATCATCAACCCGCGTACCGCCCATAGCCAGCTAATGGGCGGTATGATCTGGGGCATCAGCTCGGCGCTTCACGAAATCACCGAACTCGACAGGCGGACTGCACGCTACGTGAACGATAACCTGTCGGAGTATCACTTGCCGGTAAATGCCGACATACGGGATGTCGAAGCGATCATCGTCCCGGAAGAGGATGCCCGGGTGAACCCGATCGGAATGAAGGGGATAGGCGAGATAGGCGTCGTTGGAATGAACGCGGCCGTTGCAAATGCTGTTCACCACGCGATGGGACGCCGTATCCGAACGCTGCCGATCAGGGTCGAAGACCTGCTTTAGCGGACGATCGCATCAGGTTGTTCTCAACCTCATACCATGCCTACCAAAAGGAGGGGCGAGAGCCGCCGAGCAAACCAACCCGCATCGTGTTGGTCTCCGCTGCGGCTAGGTGTTGGCCTCGCGATCGAGAAGCGCGCGCTTGCGCTCCACGCCCCACCGGTAACCGGACAGGCCTCCGTCGGAACGGACCACCCGGTGACACGGGATCGCCACGGCCAGGGTGTTGGTCGCACAGGCATGGGCGACAGCCCGGACGGCCGAGGGCGCACCGATCTCGGCCGCGACGCGCGCGTAGCTTGCGGTCGTGCCGGCTGGAATGGCCAGCAACGCCGTCCATACGCGCTGCTGGAACGCCGTGCCCCGGATGTCGAGCGGCAGGTCGAGTCCTAGTCCGGGAGCCTCCACAAAGCCCACGACGCGTGCCACCAACGTTTCAAACGCGGCGTCCCCGCCCACCAGCTCGGCCTTCACGAAGCGGTCCTGAAGATCGCGCACCAGCGCATCCGGATCGTCGCCGAACGAGATCGCGCAGACACCTCGATCCGTGCTCGCGACCAGGATGGCGCCGAGCGAACACTGGGCGACGGCGAAACGGATCGATGCGTCAACGCCGCCCTTGCGATAGGCGCTGGGCGCCATGCCGAGCCGTTCGGTCGCGCCCTCGTAGAACCGGCTCGGCGCGTTGAAGCCGGCGCCGTAGATCGCATCGGTGACGCTTCCGGATGAGCCGAGGCCGTCCCGAAGGCGGGCGGCCCGGCGCGCATCGGCGTAACCCCTGGGAGTGATGCCGGTGACCCGCTTGAACATCCGATGGAAGTGGAAGGGGCTGACCCCGACCTCGCGTGCGATGTCCTCCAGCGAGGGGACGTCTTCGGCCTGGTCGATCAGGCGGCACGCCCGGCCGACGATCGCCGCGTAGCGCTCCTGCTGGCTCGCCTCCCGCGGGCGGCAGCGTTTGCAGGGTCGGAAGCCGGCTCGTTCAGCCGCGTCGCAGGTAGGATGAAATGAAACGTTCAGGCGCAGGGCCAAGCGAGCCGCACAGCTCGGCCGGCAATAGACCCCCGTCGTCTGAACGCCGTAATAGAACTGACCGTCGAATGCGCCATCGCGCCGGGCGACCGCGGCATAGCGCTCATCGTCGGTCAGCGGATCAGCGCCGTCGCTTCGGGTATTCATCGTCTGTCTCCTCGAGCAGCAAGCCGAACTGGGCGGTTTCAGCCGCAAGCATGGCGCTGGCGCCGCATTGTCGCCTCCCGGCGCTTGCTTTCGAATCCGTCATCCCGCGACGCCCTGTCGAGCTGGTCATATCGAAGGCACGGCTTCCGCTCTGCAGCATCTGGGCCTATCGTCCGTCCAGTCCGGAGGGTCGCCGATGTTTGCGCTCGACGCGTTTCACCTGGCACGCGCTCAGTTCGCCTTCACACTGATCTTCCACATCGTCTTCCCTGCCTTTTCGATTGGCTTGGCAAGCTATCTCGCCGTGCTGGAAGCGATGTGGCTGCGCACAGGGCAGGCCGTGTATCTCGACCTGTTCCGTTACTGGGTAAAAATCTTCTCCATCGGCTTCGCGATGGGCGTCGTATCCGGCCTGGTCATGTCGTATCAGTTCGGCACCAACTGGAGCGCCTTCTCCGACCGCGCCGGCGCCGTCATCGGTCCGCTGATGGGCTACGAGGTGCTGACCGCCTTCTTCCTCGAAGCGGGTTTCCTCGGCGTTATGCTGTTCGGCATGCAGAAAGTAGGGCCGCGGCTGCATTTCGCCGCCACGTGCTTCGTTGCTGCAGGCACGCTGATTTCGGCGACCTGGATCCTGTCGGTGAACTCCTGGATGCAGACTCCGCGCGGCTACACGATCGCGCCGGACGGTCGTTTCCTGCCGGCCGACTGGTGGGCCATCGTATTCAACCCGAGCTTCTTCGTCCGCCTGCCGCACATGGTGCTCGCCTCCTATCTGAGCGTGGCGTTCGTCGTGGGATCGGTCGGCGCCTACCACCTGCTGTCCTGGCGTTTGCGACCCGGCGCGGCACCCGCGAACGCCGCGGTCCGAAAGATGTTCTCGATGGCGATGTGGATGGCCGCACTCGTCGCCCCGGCGCAGATCGTTATGGGCGACGTCCACGGGCTGAACACGCTGCACTACCAGCCCGCGAAGATCGCCGCGATGGAAGGCGACTGGGACGGGCGCAGCGACGCGCCGGAGATCCTCTTCGGCATCCCCGACATGAAGAACGAGGTCACGCGCTATCGGATCGAACTGCCGCATGCGGGCTCGCTGATCCTGACGCACAGCCTGGACGGCCGCGTGCCGGGGCTGAAAGATTTTCCGCGCGCCGAACGGCCGAACGCGGCCATCATTTTCTTCACCTTCCGCGCGATGATCGCCATCGGGTTCCTCATGGCCGGCATCGGGCTGTGGGGCCTGGTGCTGCGCTGGCGCCGGACGCTCTACGAGAACCGCTGGCTGCAGCGCGCGGTGCTGGTCATGGGCCCCTCGGGGTTCGCGGCCGTCGTCTTCGGCTGGATCACCACCGAGGTCGGCCGGCAGCCCTTCACCGTCTATGGCCTGATGCGCACGGCCGACAGCATGTCGCCGATCGGGCGCCCCGGCGTGGCAGCCTCGCTGCTGGGCTTCATCCTGGTCTATGCCATCGTCTATGCCGCCGGGATCGGCTTTATCCTGAAGCTGATGGCGCGGCCGCCGGTCCGTGGCGAGCCCGACCATCCGGCCGGCCAGCCGATCCGCACGGCCGGCATCACCCCCGGACCGGCCGGCGCCGTGCCCGAACACTCGGCACCGGGAGTGCGGGGCCAGGTGCTGGCCGAATGAACCTGGCGGGACAAGCTTACTGGTTGCCGGTCATCTGGGCAGGGCTGATCGCGTTTGCGGTGCTCGCCTACGTCGTGCTGGACGGGTTCGACCTCGGCGTGGGCATCCTGTTCGGCATCGAACGGGATTTCGAGGAGCGCAGCGTGATGGTCAACGCCATCGCGCCGACCTGGGACGGCAACGAGACCTGGCTGATCCTGGGCGGCGGCGGCCTGTTCGCCGTCTTTCCGCTCGCCTACGCGGTGATCATGCCGGCGATGTATCCGACCATCATGACGATGCTGCTGGCGCTGATCTTTCGTGGCGTGGCCTTCGAGTTCCGCTTCCGCGCGGTCGGCCGGCGTGGCCGGTCCTGGTGGGACCGAGCGTTCTTCGGCGGCTCCACGCTGGCCGCCTTCGCGCAGGGGTTGACCCTGGGCGGATTGCTGCAAGGCATACGCGTAACCGGCCGCGCCTACACGGGCGGCTGGTGGGATTGGCTCGACGGGTTCACGCTCCTCTGCGGCGTAGCGGTGGTGGCGGGCTATGCGCTGCTTGGTGCCACCTGGCTGGTGTGGCGAACCGAGGGATTGCTGCAGCAACGCATGCGCCACTACGCCGAGGCCTTGGGCTTCGTCGTGCTGGCCTTCATCGGCCTGGTCAGCCTGTGGACGCCGTTCCTCAATCCGGTCTTCTACCATCGCTGGTTTGACTGGCCGGGGATCGCAATGACCTCGCCGGTGCCGCTGGTGATGGCGTTGCTGACCGGGCTGTTCTGGATGGGCCTGCTGCGCAAACATCACGCGACACCGTTCCTGTGCGTTATCGGATGGTTCATCCTGTGTTTTGCGGGCCTGGGTATCAGCATCTGGCCGATGCTGGTGCCGCCCGGTATCACGATCTGGGACGCTGCCGCTCCGCCCTCCAGCCAGAAATTCCTTCTGGTAGGCGCATCGGTGCTGATCCCTACCATCCTGGCTTACTCCGGCTACAGCTACTGGGTATTTCGCGGCAAGGTCGGCGCTCACACCTCGTATCATTAGGCAAGTCCAATGAGGTCCCGCCTGCTCTGGTTCGTAGGACTCTACCTTGGCAGTGTCCTGGCGGTGGGCATCGTGGCGATCCTTATCCGGTCGGCGTTGAAGCCCTGATCGTGCCGTGCCGCACGGGCCTATTTGCAATTCGCCGCCCAGGGTAGGTCATTGGACGCAGCTTCGTCCGATGCCATACGGGCGCCCGTGCAGGCTGACGAACCTCGGACCAGTCTCATCAGGCCGCGACCCAACCCGATCAACGGAGCAACGGCATGTCCTATCCTTTCGCCATCGCCGATGTGTTCACCGACGTCGCCTTCGGCGGAAACCAGCTCGCAGTCGTCATGGAGGCGAACGGCCTGTCCGACGACCAGATGCAGGGCATCGCGCGAGAGTTCAATTTTTCGGAAACCACGTTCGTGCTTCCACCCAGTCGTGCGGACGCCGATTTCAAGCTGCGCATATTCACACCGAAGGTCGAGCTGAAGTTTGCCGGTCATCCAACGGTCGGCACCGCTGCCGTTCTCGCGTGCGACGGTGCGCTCAGGCTCGAGGATGGACGCGGCCAAATCGTGTTCGAAGAAGCGGTAGGACCGGTTTCGGTGTCTGTCCGCACCCATGGCAGCATGCCATGGTCGCGTCTCACTATCGAGGCGACCCTCGAAATGCCGGGGCATGAACCGCGAAGCGACGCACTCGAATCCGTGCTGTCCCTTCCTCCCCACGCCGTCGTCGAACGCTGGTATGGTGGCATTGCCAACCCGTTTTGCTTCGTCCAGCTCGCCAGCAAGGAGCTGGTTGACCGGGCGACGCTGGACAGGGCCGCGTGGTCGCGTCATCTCGCGTCCGGCTGGGGACCGCAGGTCTTCTTGTTCGCCGAAAACCCAAACCCAGCGAGCCTGTACGCGCGCATGTTCGCGCCAGCGCTAGGCGTGGAGGAGGACCCGGCGACCGGGTCGGCTTCGGCGATCCTGGCCGGCTGCATGGCGGCCCGCCGGTCCGAAGCGGATTTGGAGACGTCACTCACCATTGTCCAAGGCGCGCTGATGGGCCGGCCAAGCCGCCTCGAAGCGTCGGCCGTGAAAGCGGCAGGGCGCGTACGCAGCGTCAGCGTCGGCGGCAATACCGTTGTGGTGGCTACCGGGCGGCTGAACGTGCCCGGTTGAGCGGGCTAGACGGATGACGATCCTGCGTTTGTGGCGAGGTTGGACGACCCCCGAGAACGCCGACGCTTACCAGCGCGTGGTGCTCGAGCATGTCATACCGGCCATCGAAGCCCGGCGGATTCCCGGCTTCCTGCAGATCGATGTCCTTCGAGTCCCGTCTGACCCGTCGCCCGATCGTGGCGAGGTCGAATTCGCCACGATCATGACGTTTGAGACTGCCGACTGCATCAACGCCTTCGTCGGGGCGGACTCCACACTCAGCCACGTGCCGGAGGAGGCGCGGGCTATCCTGTTGCGGTTCGACGAGCGGGCCACCCATTTCGACGTGATCGACCGCCGGCCGCAACCTCCACTGAAGCAATCCGCTGCGCCTCGTTGGGCTGCCCCGACAAGTCTGCAATTGGGGCCGGTCGGCTTGGAACCGCTATCGCCTGCGCACGTCCCGGCGCTACGCGAGGCCGCCCTCGATGGCAAACTATGGGACCTCTGGTACACAGCCGTGCCACGTCCGGAAGAGATGGAAGCGGCCGTGCAAAAGCGGCTTATTCTGCAGGCGGAGGGACACTGGCTCCCGTTCGCGGTGATCGATAGGACCACGGGCCAGGCCGTGGGCATGACCAGCTACCTTCATATCGAACGGGATGTGCGCCGGCTTGAAATTGGCGGAACCTGGTATCGCCGCTCCGCTCAGGGCGGCATCGTCAACCCGGCCTGCAAGATGCTTCTGCTGCATCATGCTTTCGAACACCTCGGCTGCATCGCCGTGGAGCTTAGGACGCACGTGCTGAACGCACAGAGCCGCCGCGCGATCGAGGCAATTGGGGGCAAGCTGGACGGCGTTCTCCGCAACCATTTCGACGCGTTCGGGCAACCGCGCGACACCTGCGTCTACAGCATCATCGCGCCGGAATGGCCGACCGTGCAACGTCACCTTGCGTGGCGGCTCTCCCGTTTCGGCGTGCCGTCAAGCGCCGAAGCCATCGTGCCGCCAGGCATGGCAACGTGAGCTCTACCGGCCCCTCACCGGACCTGACGACGACGCGTTTCGGTATGCTCGAACGGTCCGAGCGCTGCGGGGGGTGGCGACTTAAACGCAAGACCCTGTCTGTTGTATCCTGGTCAACGTTCCCCCAACACGTCCATCACCCCTCCCTCGCACGCCACCCCTTCCACATGCGCCCGGTGCCACAGCGCGTAGAACAGCAGCATCCAGGCGGCCATGCCCTGGCACTTGCCCGAGGCTGCAGCAAACAGCGCTTCCACCCGGTCGGGCCGTGCCACGGCCGCGACACCGGCCTGGCGTGCCACCAGACGGCCTAGGCGCGCACCATCCTCAGCAATCCAGGCGCCTACCGGCACCGTAAAGCCCTGTTTTGGCGCGAACGGGCGGGCCGCCGGCAGTGCCCGCTCGAGCCAGCGCCGCAGCAGATACTTGCCGCGCCCGTCGCGGACCTTGAGTGCGTCGGGCAGGGAAGCCGGCACCGGCCACCACCGGATCCAGGAAGGGCGTGCGGCCTTCCA